>NZ_BCRS01000004.1 GCF_001552715.1 Mycolicibacterium vaccae NBRC 14118 = CIP 105934
GGTGTTGATATCGGCCACCGGACCCGCCGGCAATGTCCTAAAGATTCGGCCGCCGCTGGTGTTCAACGGCGACGACGCTGCGCGCTTCCTGGAGACCCTCGACGACACCCTGTCCGCCGTCACTGCGGTCGCGAGCGCCGGCATCGGGTCGGGATCCCGATAACCGCCGCCGCCCCCGCGGATTGCGACCACCGTGGCGACAAGACGACAGAATCGGGGATCAATGGCGTCCACCGAAGGGAGCTGGGGCATACCCGCGGCTGCCTCATGTCCCAACTGCAGCCAGCATCGGGCGGCAGGACCCCTCGCAACCCGGTGTTCATCATCCGCGAATTCGGAAGTGCTTCTGGCGCAGAAGGATCCTGACGCGGTGACTCACCTCCTCGAGGAAGGCGTGGGTGGTCCAGTCGATGGCAGCCGTCTAGCCGAAGGGTTGACAGATCGTAAGGCGCCCCGGGTGAACTGCTGACGGATTGTCATCTCGCGTTGGGTTCGTCACAGGCCCACACTTCAGTGACGTGATCTGCGGTCGAATGTCGGCCGCTCAGACACCTGGTGCGCGTGTATGTAGTTTCTTCGAACCCTTCAAGGAGTGAATGTGCCGCGATCGTCACCGAGCAAATGGGCAATACTCGGGATTGCCTACCTAGTCCTGCTGGCAGCGTATGTTCCATTCCTCGGATGGACGCCGAAGCTCACCAGTGTCATGGAAGACCTGTCCTTGAATTACACGCAGGCAGGTGCGCTTTCGTCAGTGGCAGGGCTTGCAGCTGGTATCGCCCTGCTGTCCGGTGGCGTGATCACATCGAAGTGGGGAGCCAAGAACGTCCTCCTGTGGGGTCTGGCTGGTGGAGTGATCGGTCTACTGTTGTTCGCATACGCGGACAGCTACACGGTGGCGATGATTGCTCGTGTCATCAGCGGCGCCGCAGCCGGATTCCTCTTCGTCGGAACGTATACCGTCGCGGTCAACTGGTTTCAGCAGTCGAAAGAGACCGGTAGGGCACTCGGCATCATGGCGACTGGTGATGGAACAGGGTTGTTGTTCGCGCTGTACATCTTCGCGTCGGTGCTGACACTGTTCGGTTGGCGTAGCGGACTTGTGGCCGGCGCAATCGGCCTGGTCGTGGTGTTTGTAGTCGTTCTCTTTGCCGTCCCAGGGGGCGTGCGGCCGGAAGCCGGCGTGCAGGCCGAAGAGGCCGTGTCGACCGGGACGTCCCCGCGTCCGGGGCTGTTTGCCTCGGTTCTGCGCCGTGGCGTGATCGTCGCAGCAATCTTCGCTATCGGAACGACGGGCCTGTTCACTCTCCTCGCTGCCTGGATGCCTGCCGTACTGGTGGAGGGCGCCGGATGGTCGGAGTCAACCGCGGGTCTGGTTGCATCCTCGTTCGCCGTAGTCGGTATCACCACCGCGCTACTGGGAGGCTTTCTCTCCGACCGTATCGGCCGCAAACCGGTACTGGTCGCGGGCGGGTTCGCAGGAAGTCTGGGAGTGGCAGGTACTGCCGTAGCTCTGGTCGCCGGGAACTACTCGATGGTCGCAGTCTGCATTCCGATCATCGGCCTGGGTATCTATCTCGCTTTCCCGGTGGCCGTGGCGCTCGCTGTCGAGTCTACTGAGCCGGAATACGTCGGCGCCGCCAACGGCCTGGTGCTGGGTTCCGGATACATCGTGGGCGGCTTCATCTACCCGCTGGCGCTGGGCAGTATCAAGGACGCGACCGGTGACTACGCCATCGGGTTCTACACGCTCACTGTCGCGACATTCATCCTTTGTGCAGTAGTTCCCTTGTTCAGCACGAAGAAGGAACAGGCAGAGCAGCCCGGAGCGGGTGACCTGCGCAGTACGGATCGACACGATCTCGAACCGCAGTCGTAATACTCGTGCGTCACGGGGTAGCGCCGGGCGCTACCCCGTGCGCTGGGATCGATCCGGTGGCTTCTGATCCAGAACTGAGCCGGGTCAGAACATCGCATCTGGATCTGGCTACACACCACAGTTTTGATGATGTCGCCGCCGAGACGCATCCTGTGCCGGAGCGGATGATCAACGCGGAGCTATTGTCCGCGTCCGGACGGCTCATCGGGGTCCGCAAGATCCAGCTTTCGATCGAATGACCAGGGAGCAGCATGAGCACCGAACTTCACTACATGTCGGCCGTGGACCTATTGAAGGCGTTCGGAGAGAAGTCGATTTCTCCGCTTGAGGCATTGGAAGCGGTGCAAGTTCGCGCCGCCGAAGTGGAGCCCGGGATCAACGCACTGATCGAACGTGACTGGGAAGATCACACGATTCGTGCGCGCGCGTCGACCGAACGGTATGCGGCGGGTGCGCCGTTGGGGCCGCTCGATGGCTTACCGGTGGTGGTGAAGGAAGAGCATCCCATGGCAGGCCGCGAGCAGTCGTCGGGCTCCATGGTTGTCCGCGACACTGCTGCAGAGACGCATCCTGTGCCGGAGCGGATGATCAACGCTGGAGCTATTGTGCACGCCCGGACAACAACTCCTGAATTTGCGTGTGCAACGACATGTTTCAGCGACAAGTGGGGAGTGACACGCAATCCCTGGAACAGGGACTACACGCCCGGCGGCTCGTCGGGGGGTTCCGCGGCTGCGTTGGCCAGCGGCACTGCTTACCTGGCGAGTGCATCCGACATGGGTGGCTCCATCCGGGTCCCCGCAAGTTTCTCGGGTGTCATCGGGTTCAAAGCCCCTTACGGACGCGTGCCGTCCATGCCGCCCTACGGACTGAGTACGTACTGCCACGAAGGTCCGATGGCGCGGACCGTCGAAGACGTCGTTCTCTTCCAGAACGTCATCCAAGGTCAGCATCACAAGGACCCGATTTCCCTTCCATCGACTGCCGTCCCCGCCGATCTCGGGGACGTTCGCGGTCTCAAAGTGGCCTACGCGCTGACGCTCGGCGATTACGTCGTCGAACCCGAAATAGCCGCGAACACCCAGAGATTCGCTGATGTGCTCGCTGATGCCGGCGCGGATGTCACCGAAGTCACGGTGCCCGTGGTGGCCAAGATGGTCTTCGAAACGTTGCTTGCCCACTTCGATCGCAACCTCACCGAGTACGTCGACACCGCCTGTCGTGACGACGGCGACTACGAGCGTCTCATGCCCTATACCCGGCATATCGTTGAACTCTGCCGAGAGGCCGGTAGTCGAATCTCGCCGTTGCAAGGAATAACCCGAGAGGCTGAGATTCAAGCCGCGGTACTCCAGGTCTTCGAAAGCCACGACGCTCTGATCTGTCCCACCGTGGGAGCCTACGGATACCTGGCCGACGACAGTTATCTCGATGGTATCGAGACCAACGGGCACCGCTTCCACCACTACCTCGAAACCGCGCTCACGCCTGTGTTCAATATCGCCAGCCGCCACCCCGTTCTGAATGTCCCTTCTGGTTTGGCCCCCAACGGTGTCCCGACGGGAGTGCAGGTTGTTGCTCGGCCTTACGACGACGTCACCGCGTTCCGCGTCGGTGCAGCCGCCGAGAGGGCTCTCGGCATCTGGATGAATCCCGAGTGGCGACCCAACATCTAGGGGATTACTTGGATGAGTCGGCGGGGGGCGTTCGGCGTTGCCTCAGCACGCGGGGTAACGACTGTCCGAGCTGTGGGCCGGCACCTGCGCGGCTGTTTGGCCGTGGGTTGCCATCGGTCACACATCGGGAAGTAACGCAATCTCAAAGCCATTCGACCCGGCACGTTCTGAGAAGTGCTGAACCCCTGCAATTTTCATGCAATCTGACCCGAATCTGAAATACAGGTGCAACATGCAGAAGTTCGAACTCAACTGGACGCCCTTCGAGGCCGTGGCGCCCGAACGTGTGACAGAGGGGCAGCCCACTACACGACTGGCTGAAGGTGTTGTCGGGGACGCCCTGAAATCTGGGCTGTGGGAGGTGACGCCGGGCCGATTCACCACGGCTCCCAAGGGATTCGACGAGGTCATTCACATCGTCAGCGGCAAAGGGGTCTTGCGGTCCGTTGATGGCAATTCGATCGATCTGGCGCCGGGAGTTTCGTTCCTGATGGAGGACGGCTTCGTCGGCGAGTGGGAGATCGTTGAGCCGCTTCGGAAGTTCTACGCGAAGGTACCGACGACCACGGTCGCCTAGCTAGGGCTAGGCCACGGGTAGACCGTTGCGCACGAAGTCAGACGTCGGGCGTAAAGAATGGTACGAGCGCTAGCCTGAGTAAGGACCTCCTACGGGTGGATGCCAGACACATCCATTCCGTCAGGAGGTCCTCTCTATAGGCACCGCCGGAGCCAAACGCAGCCAGTGCAGAAGGTCGCGGTTGGTCCTACTTGCTGGCGCGGATCGCTTCGAACACGCTGGGGTCCACCAGCGTCGAGGTGTCACCGAGCTCGCGGCCCTCGGCCACGTCGCGCAGCAACCGTCGCATGATCTTGCCGCTGCGGGTCTTCGGCAGTTCCGGAACCACATGGATCTCACGGGGTTTCGCGATCGGGGAGATTTCCTTGGACACCTCGGCGCGCAACTCGTCGACCATCTGCTCATAGCTCAACTCGGCGGCATGGCTCTTGAGGATGACGAACGCGCAGATGCCTTGGCCGGTGTGCTCGTCGGTGGCGCCCACCACCGCGGCCTCGGCCACCCCGGCATGCCCGACGAGAGCGGATTCGACCTCGGCGGTGGAGATCCGGTGCCCGGACACGTTCATCACGTCGTCGATGCGCCCGAGTACCCAGATCTCGCCGTCGCTGCCGTAGCGGGCGCCGTCACCGGCGAAGTACCACCCCTGTTCGGCGAAGCGCGTCCAGTAGGTCTCCTTGAACCGCTCCTCGTCACCCCAGATGCCGCGCAGCATCGCCGGCCAGGGCTGGTCCAGCACCAGGTAGCCGGTGGTCGGCTCGCTGCCCTCGGTGGCACGGGGGAGTTCGTTGCCGTCGTCGTCGACGATCTTGGCTGAGATGCCGGGAAGCGGTGTCATGGCCGAACCGGGCTTGCAGTGGGTCACCCCGGGCAGCGGGCTGATCATGATGGCGCCGGTTTCGGTCTGCCACCAGGTGTCGACGATCGGGGTCTTGTCGGCGCCGAAGACGGTGCGGTACCAGCGCCACGCCTCGGGGTTGATCGGCTCGCCGACCGAACCGAGCAGGCGGATGCTGGACAGGTCGTGCTCGAAGGACAGCTCGCGGCCCCACTTCATGAAGGTCCGGACCACCGTGGGCGCGGTGTAATAGATGGTGACGCCGTACTTTTCGATGGTCTGGTAGTGGCGGTGTTCGTCGGGTGAGGCCGGGGTGCCCTCGTAGACCACCTGGGTGGCGCCGTTGGCCAGCGGCCCGTACACGATGTAGGTGTGGCCGGTCACCCAGCCGATGTCGGCTGTGCACCAATACACGTCGGTGTCGGGTTTGAGATCGAAAACGTTGTAGTGGGTGTAGGCGGCCTGGGTCAGGTAACCGCCGCTGGTGTGCACGATGCCCTTGGGTTTACCGGTGGTGCCCGAGGTGTACAGCAGGAACAGCGGCTGCTCGGAATCGAACACCTCACAAGCGTGCTCGGTGGAGGCCTTGGGCACAGCCTCGTCCCACCACAGATCGCGGCCGTCCGTCCACGGCACGTCGATTCCGGTGCGGCGCACCACCAGAACATGCTGCACCGGGCTGGCATCGCCCAGTCCGTAGAGGGCCTCGTCGACACCAGCCTTGAGCGGGGCAGCCTTACCGCGTCGGAACTGACCGTCGGAGGTGATCACGATCTTGGCCGAGGCATCCTCGATACGCGCCTTGAGGGCACTGGCCGAGAAGCCGGCGAAGACCACGCTGTGCATGGCGCCCAGCCGCGCGCAGGCAAGCATGGCGACGATCGCCTCGGGCACCATCGGCATGTAGATGGCGACCCGGTCACCGGCCTGAAGCCCGAGTTCGGTGAGTGTGTTGGCGGCCTGGTTCACCTCGTCCTGCAGTTGGGCGTAGGTGATGCTGCGGGCATCCCCGTCCGGTTCGCCCTCCCAGTGGATGGCGACCCGGTCGCCGTTGCCGGCCTCCACGTGCCGGTCCACGCAGTTGTACGCGACATTGAGCTTGCCGCCGGCGAACCACTTCGCGAACGGCGCGTTCGACCAGTCGAGGACCTCGCTGAACGGGGTCTGCCAGGAGAGCCGGGCGGCCTGCTCGGCCCAGAATGCCAACCGGTCGCGCTCGGCCTTGTCGTAGAGGGTGCCGGTGGCGTTGGCCTTGGCCGCGAAGTCGGCCGGAGGGGGATAGCCGTGCTGGGCCTCTGCCGTTGTCACGGGGCTGTCGTCGGGCACCGTTCTACCTCGCTCTGACTGGTCGTGGAATTGGCAGGCATGTGTCACATAGGGGCCGCCGATCGGGCCGAGTATGCCGCATCGACGCCTGGTTCAGGCGGGTGGGACCAGGTACTTTACGTACTGTCGACGGCGACGTCTGCGTACTTGACACTTCGCGTGTGTGGCTGTGAGCGAATGTCTAGCACTGTCTATCAATACGGCAGGTTTGCGTGTGTTTGTCGGCCCACGGTCGCACGCTCGGGGTGCGATCGGACACACCGCCCGGCCCGGCGGAGGTGGCGCCACCGAGTAATCGAGCTCGACGCGTTCGCCCTCAGGATCCTGCCCGATGGACCGGATGGAACGAGGGACAAAATGACGCGTCGCGCCGACACAACAGAAGTTTCCAGAGGAAGGTGATCACGGTGATGGATCCGCGGCACGCGATCTTGTTCGAACCCATCGCAATCGGACCGAAGGTTCTGCCCAACCGCTTCTATCAGGTCCCGCACTGCACGAGTTTCGGCGTCGTCCGGCCGCGTGCACAGGCCGCCTTCCGCGGAATGAAGGCCGAGGGTGGATGGGGCGCCGTATGCACCGAAGAATGCTCGATTCACCCAGAGGCCGACCAGATGCCGATGGTGCTGGCTCGTCTCTGGGACGACGATGATGCGGCCAGCCTGTCGCTCATGTCGGACAGCGTCCATGAGAACGGTGCCTTGGCCGGAATCGAGCTGTGGTACGGCGGCGTCCACGGGCTGAGCATGGAGTCCAGGGCCGTGCAGCGGGCGCCGTCGCAGATCGCCAGCGACATGCTGCCGATGTCGCCGTGCAGGGAGATGGACCTCGACGACATCAAGACGGTGCAGGGGTTCTACGTGGATGCGGCGTTGCGTTCGCGTGATGCCGGCTTCGACATCATTTGCATCTACGGCGGTCACGAGGGCCTGCTGGAGCAGTTCCTGTCGCCCTATTACAACAAGCGCACCGACGGGTACGGCGGTTCGCTGGCCAATCGGACCCGGATGTGGCGTGAGGTAGTCGAGGGTATCTCCGCCGCAGTGGGATCGGATTGCGCGGTATCCGTGCGGTTGTCGGCCGATAGCATGCGCGGTGAAGAGGGTGTGCTCCTCGAACGCGACGTCTTGCCCTTCGTCGAGATGTGCGACGGCGTGGTCGACCTGTGGGACGTGCACATCGGTGGCGTCGACTGGGGAGATGACGCGACGCCGTCGCGATTCTTCAAGAGCGGGCGCGCGATGGACTGGGTGAAATCGGTCAAGGAAGCGACGCGCAAACCGGTTGTGGCCGTGGGGCGTTTCACCGATCCCAACGAGATGGCCCGAGTCATCAATGACGGTGTGCTCGACATCATCGGTGCCGCCCGGCCGTCGATCGCAGATCCGTTCCTGCCCGCGAAGATCAAAGCCGGCCGGCTTGAAGACATCCGTGAGTGCATCGGCTGCAACATCTGTGTCTCACGTTTCGAGCACGGTGGGCCGCCGATCGTGTGCACCCAGAATGCGACGTCCGGCGAAGAGTACCGACGCGGCTGGCATCCCGAACGCTTCTCCAAGGCCGCCAACGCCGAGAACGATGTGTTGATCGTCGGCGCCGGTCCCGCGGGCATGGAATGTGCGCGCGTGCTCGGTGAGCGCGGCATGCGCAACGTGCATCTGGTCGACGCAGACGCCGAACTCGGTGGGCATCTCAAGTGGATGGCCAACCTGCCCGGGCTTCGCGAATGGAGCCGCGTGATCGACTATCGGCTGACCCAGTTCGACAAGCTCGACAACGTCACCGTCATTCCGAACACCCGGATGAGTCCCCAGGACATCGTCGACTACGGCGCCAGTCTGGTCGTTGTCGCCTCCGGATCACATTGGTCCGGCCACGGACTGGGTCCTGTTACCCGCAACGGCATTCCGGGCGCGGACGCCCAGTTGCCTTACGTTCTCACCCCCGAGCAGATCATGGTGGAGAACAAGCCGGTGCCCGGTGAGCGCGTGGTGATCATCGAAGCAGAGGGATACCACGTGGGCGCGGCACTGGCCGACCGGCTTTCGGCTGCGGGCAAGGCGGTGACGGTGCTGACGCACCTCGGCGAGCTTGCCCCCTATACCAACTACACGCTGGAAGCGACCCACCTCCGCAGAAAGCTGTACGCGCAGGGAGTCACCGTGGCGGCATCCATGGTTCCCACCCGCGTCGCCCCGGAGGGTGTGTGGGCGCACTATGCCTACGCCGGCGCGGACGACGCAAAGCTCATCGAGGCGGACGCCGTGGTTCTGGTGACTCAACGGGTCTCGGACACCACGTTGTACCGCGGTATCGTCGACGGCTTCGGCACGGACAAGCTGGCCGCAGAGGGCATTACAGGTGTGTACCGGATCGGGGACTGCGTGGCGCCGCGGATTGTCGCGGAGTCGGTCTTCGACGGCCACCGGCTGGCACGAGAAATCGATTCCGCCGACCCGTCGATGCCGCTGCCGTACTTGCGCGAGCGCCCCATCGCCAGGGAACTGCCGATCCTGAGCGTGCAGCGAGCTTGACGAAACGCCTCGGTCGACGCCGGAAAGGCTGACACGCGGGGGCTGTCGAAATTCGTTCACACGGACTGAGATTGGTGGCGCAAGCAATACAGCGGAGCCGGCCACGATGCGTCCGGTGATCATCATCGAGAGGGTATGCCACATGGATCCGAAGCCTCTGGGGCAGCAATATGGCGACACGGGTGACGTCGACGCAGTCGTCATCGGCGCCGGTATCGGCGGTCTGTACGCGGTGCGCCGGCTGGCCGCCGACGGGCTGAGCGTCATGGGTTTCGACAGCGCCACCGACGTCGGGGGCGTGTGGTTGCACAACGGCTATCCGGGCGCGCGGGTCGACATCGAGGCGTACTACTACTGCTTCTTCGATCCCGAGATCTACGGGGAGTGGCAGTGGTCGCAGCGGTTCCCACCGCAGTCGGAGCTGTTGGCGTACCTGCGGCACTATGCAGAGCACTACGGATTGCGGCGGTACTTCCAGTTTTCCACCCGGGTCGACGAATTGCACTGGCAGCCCGACACCAAGCGCTGGCGGGTGCGCACCGATACCGGCGCGACCGTGTACGCCCGACACGTCGTGCTGGCCACCGGGCAGCTTTCGAAGGGGCGTCAGCTGCCCTTCGAAGGTGTCGAGGACTTCGCCGGTCAGTGGCTGGAGACATCGCAGTGGCCTACCGAACCGGTCGACCTGGCGGGTAAACGGGTCGCAGTGATCGGAACGGGATCCTCAGGTGCACAAGTGATTGCGGCCATCGCCGAACAGGTCGAGAGCCTGCACGTGTTCCAGCGCACCCCCAACTATGTGGTTCCGTCCCAGAACGCTCCGATGGATCAGGACCGTTACCGGCAGTACAGCCAGAATCTCGACGAGCTGTGGCATCAGGTGATGGGAACGGGGGTGGCCTACCTCGCCCCTACCAGCGATGTGCCGGCCTCGTCGATGGATCCCGAACAGCAGCGTCAGCGGATGGAAGATCAGTGGCAGTTCGGCGGCCTAGGGATGACGTTCACGTTTCCCGATCAGCGGACTGACTGGAAGACCGCAGAGCTGGTGTCCGACTTCGTCCGCGCAAAGATTCGGGAATCCATCAAAAACCCAGCGTTGGCTGATGTCCTGGAACCGCGCGACTACCCGATCGGCACCAGGCGTCTGGTGGTGTGCAACGGCTACTACGAAGCGTTCAACCGGGACAACGTCAACCTCGTCGACCTGCGCAAAGAGTCGATCACGCGGATTACACCGCAGGGGATACAGACCGATGAGGGGCTTTACGAAGTAGATGTGATCATCTCGGCGCTGGGGTTCGACGCCTTCAGCGGGGCGATGGACGCGATCGACATCCGTAATGCCGATGGTCGAGGGCCGACCGAGGACTGGGATCGGGGCCCGCACGCGCACCTCGGTCTGATGGTGCACGGATTCCCGAACATGTACGTCCTCACCGGCCCGGGTTCACCGTCGGTGCTGGTGAACTTCAACGTGCACAATGTGTTTCACGTTGACTACGTGGCCGATCTGATCGCCTACATGAGCCGGCACGGCTACGACGCGGTGCAACCGACCGCCGAAGCCCAGCAAAGCTGGCATATCGAGACCCAGCGTGTCGCTGACGGGCTGCTGCGCAAAAAGGTGAAGAACTACATGGTTCATGTCAACGACGACGGGTCCCGTGTCTTCATCCCCTATGCCGGCGGGTGGTCGACCTACGTCGATACGGTTAATCGGGTCGCCAGCGAGGGCTACCCGGGCTTCGCGTTCTCGGAGGTCGGAAAGTCGACGTATCGTGCCGTGGACCATGAGGACACCGTCGTCCCCCTCTGAACGGCATCCGTCGACCACAATGCCCGCCGGCGTCCAGACGCCGGCGGGCATTCCGCTGTCCAGGAGAATCCGCCCGCGTCGATGTGGACATTTGGATGTGGACATTGTGTCGACCCCGGCGTCGGCAATGCCGACGTTTCGCCCTTCGACTCGGCTACCTCGGGTTGACCAGACTGGGGTCTATGAGTTCGTCACTGACAGATGCCACTCTCGCCTCCTCCCGCACACCGGACGCTGCGGACATCATGGCCGCGGATTCGCGGCACGTCATCCACGGCTTCAGTCCGTTCGGTGACCGGACGCCCGGCCCCGTTTTCGCGTCCGGACGCGGGATCACACTGACCGATGTGGACGGTCAGGACTGGATCGACGCCTGCGCCGGCCAGGCCAACGTCAGCCTGGGATACGGCCGCACCGATCTGGCCGATGTGGTTGCCGACGCACTGCGCGAGTTGACCTTCGGCACGCACTTCTACCAGCGGCGCAGCCATGTCGGCGCAGCCCGGCTGGCCGAGCGGCTGGCCGAGGTGACACCGGCCGGACTCGACCAGTTCGTGTTCATGTTGGGCGGGTCCGACGCAGTGGACACCGCGATCAAGATCGCGCGGTTCGCCAACATCGCCGCGGGCCGGCCCGAGAAGATCCACATCATCGGCCGGTGGAACAGCTACCACGGCGTCACCTATGGCGGGGCGAGCCTCACCGGAGATCCGGCCATGTGGCGCAATATCGGCCCCCGCCTGGAAGGGTTCTCCCACATCGATCAGCCGGAGGCCGACTCCGTGGGCGCCGCGCGCCTGCTGGAGGACGAGATTCTGCGCATCGGTGCGGACAAGGTCGCCGCGTTCATGGCCGAGCCGATCTCGACTCCGAACGGTATCGTCGTGCCGCCGGACGACTACTGGCCTCAGATCCGCGAGATCTGTGATCGCTATGACATTCTGCTGATCAGCGACGAGGTGCTGACCGGCTTCGGTCGCACCGGAAAAATGTTCGCGGTGGAGAACTGGGATCTGCGCCCCGACATCCTGACCATGTCCAAGGCGATCACCGCAGGGTTCTTCCCGCTGGCGGTCGTGGCGATCAGCGGAGAACTGCGGGACCGGTTGTCGGCCAGCGACGACGCCTTCGTCCACGGCGTGACCGCCGGTGGGCACCCCGCGGCCTGCGCCGCCGCGCTGGCCACCTTGGACATCTACGAACGCGAGAATGTCCTGGCCCACTGCATCACGGCCGGGCAGTACCTCTCGACGCGGCTGCACGCCCTCGCCGATGCTTACCCGGTACTCGACAAGAGCAGCGTCCGCGGTATCGGGATGATGCACGCAGTCGACCTCGACGCCGGCACCGTCGATCCGGGCTATGGCGCGGCCTTGCACGCCGAGTTCATCAGGCAGCGGGTCTTCGTGCGGACCTACCGCAACAACCAGACCATCGGGCTGCTGCCGTCGTTGACGCTGAGCAACGAGGATGTCGACGCCATCACCGGGCGCATGGCGGCCGCGCTGGACGTCACCAGACCATAGGCCGGCAACGCCAACCGACCACCCCGACTGAGCACGTTTTGCACGGCAAACGGAAAGAAAGAACATGACGGAAACCACCAAAAGCTCACTCATCGAACGCGTTCCGAGCCTGGAACGCCTGACGCGGCCGTTCATCGACGGCGGCTTCGTCGACGCCCGCTCGTCCGGCACGTTCGAGAACATCAGCCCCGTCAACGGCGACCGACTGCCCGATGTGGCCTCGGGTGACACCGCTGATATCGATGCTGCGGTGGCTTCGGCCCGCAAGAGCTTCGAACTGGGTGACTGGCGGCGGCGCACGCCGCGCGAGCGCAAGGTCGTCCTGCAGCAGTTCGGCCGCACCCTCCGGGACAACTCCGAGGAACTCGCCGCCCTGCTGGCTGTCGAGATGGGCAAGCCGATCAAGGACGGCCGGTGGGAGGTCGACTTCAGCGCCACGGTGCTGGAGTGGTTCGGTGAGGCTGTCGACCATCTGTACGACGAGGTCGCGCCCATCGGTGAGGTCGGTCATGCCACGATCACCCGGGTCCCCGTGGGTGTCGCCGGCGCCATCATTCCGTGGAACTACCCGTTGCTGATGGCGGCGGTGAAGCTCGCACCGGCCCTGGCGTCGGGCAACTCCATGGTCCTCAAGCCGGCCGAGCAGACGCCGGCGATCGCGTTGCGGGTGGCAGAACTGGCGTTGGAGGCGGGCGTGCCCGCCGGTGTGCTCAACGTCGTCCCCGGACTGGGCCACACGGCAGGAAAGGCCCTCGCCGAACATCTGGATGTCGATGCGATCGGCTTCACCGGATCGACCAGCGTGGGCCGCCTGGTCATGAAAGCGGCCGCCGAATCCAATCTGAAGAAGGTCTCGCTTGAGCTCGGCGGCAAGTCGCCGGCGCTGGTGCTCGCCGACGCCGCCGACATGCTCGACCTGGTTGCCGCGAAAACCGCGGAGTCCGTCTTCGGAAACGCGGGGCAGATGTGTGACTCCAGTACACGCCTGATCGTCCACGAATCCCTCGCGGACGAGGTCGTCGAACGACTCGGTGCCGTGGCAGCCAATTGGCAGCCCGGTGATCCCTTCGACGATGCCACCACCATGGGGGCGATCATCGAGGCCCGGCAGCTGGAGCGCATCATGGGCTTCATCACCGGCGCTGAGCCCGGTGGGGCGTCAATCGCCCATGGCGGCAAGCAGGTTCGCCAGGAGACCGGCGGGTTCTATGTGGAGCCGACGGTCATCCGGGGAGTCACCAACGATATGGACATCGCCCGCAAGGAGATCTTCGGTCCGGTGCTCTCGGTCATCACGTTCTCCGATGATGAAGAGGGTCTGCGCATCGCCAATGACACCTCCTACGGGCTGGCCGCCAAGATGTGGACCGGCGACTTGAAGAAAGCCCACCGGATTTCCCGGGAGCTGCGCGCGGGCGCGGTGTTGGTCAACGGTGATGAACTCTTCGACGTGACGCTGCCGCACGGGGGCTTCAAGCAGTCCGGTATCGGCCGCGACTACTCGCATCACGCCTTCGACAACTGGACCCAGCTGAAGTCGACCTACATCAACCTGTTGTGAGGATCTGAATCGTCTGCCGCCGTGGGCATCTGCCCGCGGCGGCAGACGTCGTTCGGGGTCTGGCGTCAGACCTGACCGGTGGGGATGTGACTGAGCACACGCAGCGCGAGGTGCAGTCCCAGCCGGACGTCCGGGTCGTCCAGATCGACCCCGAGCAGGGACTGGATCCGCTCCACCCGGTTGTAGAGTGACTGCCGCTCCAGGTGGAGTGCCCGCGCGGTCTCGGTCTTCTGGCCATGCTGCTCCAGCAGGACCTGCAGGGTCTTGACCAGTTGAGTGCGTCGCTGCACGTCGTAGGCGACCAACCGTTCCAGTCGCAGTCGGGCGAAACGTTCCAGGTCGGGGTTGTCACGCAGACTCCAGATCAGACGATCCAGATCGAGGTCGGTGGCGTCGTGCCAGGGGCGCGGTGGGCTGTGCAACGCGCCGTCCAGGGCGTCCACCGCAAGGGCCAGTCCTTCGATTGCGGCCTGCCAGGTGTGCACCGCCGGACCGACCGACAGTACAGCTGACTGCGGCTCGCCGAGGTGGCGCTTGGCGGCGTCCTGGACGACCTGGGCGACTCTGTCGGCGATGCGACCGCGGCTGGCGACATCTTCGACACCGATCATCATCAGCGTCGGGTTGGCCGTGGAGGCTTCATCGATCAGTGCGGGTATGCCGATGCCCTCCAACTCGGCTTTGACGTCGCGCCAGACCTGGCGCCACTGATGGTCCTCGGACGTGATGGTTGCGGCCCGGTGATGGCGCGCGGGCCGGACCGCGAGGGAGATGAGTACCGGGGACGCGAAACCGAGGGCGACCGCACGCGCCTCGGCGGCCAACGGATCGATCGAGCCGGCGAGAAGCGAGGTCAGGACGCCGCCGTGGCGTCCGTGGTCGGCGAACACGGCGTCTCGTCGTTGGTTGCCGATCACGATCAGACTCACCACTTGCGCGGCGCGTTCCAACGCGACGGTCGCCGCCTCGTCGAACTCTCCGCTGATGCCCAGAGCGACGAGCCGGCCGTCCCGGGCCCCGTCAATGGTCAGATGCCTTTCGATCCACGGCGGCGCGGTGTCGACAGCACGTGCCATCAGCTCCCAGCTCGCGGTGACATCGCGGTCGGTCATCCCATTGAGCGCTCGGTAGACGAATCCACCGTCGGCGCGTTCGTAAACGACGGGGTTCCCGACGGCAGCAGCGACGGCATCGAGGACTTCGGCGATACCGCCGCCGCCGAGGACGAGGTCCGTCAGATGTTGCTGAAGTTCTTGCGCCTGATCCAGCAGGGTGATCTTGTGGTTGACGATCTGCGTGTGGATCGCCTCGGTGACGTCGATGAAGGCAACCGGCAAATGCAAGGCGATGAGCGTGAAATCACGCTTGTGGCATTCATCGATGATATGCCGGGGCACGCTGCGAAAGTGGGAGCCCAGCTCGAGCACCATCGCGGCGACACCGCGTTCGGACAGCTCTGCGATGAGACGGCGATCGGCGGATTCCGGGCCGGCAAACATGCGGCCCTCGGTGAGCACCAGCTCACCGCCACGAAGAACCGACGCGATGTCGCGAACCTCGACAACATGTACCCAGCGGACCGGGCGATCGAGGTTGGCGTGGCCCGCCACTACCTCGGGCGCACCTCCCCGAAGCGCAGGCAACGCCAGTGCTTCACGAACGGTGAGAGATTCCGACACAGAGCCATTGTGGCCCACCCGCCAACTGCGGTCGCAGGACCAGCCTGAGCTTCTGACACTCTGTCGTGCGGCGGTGCAAGACGCTTGACAACGCGGGGGTGCGGCCGCGAAGGACCTTGCAGCACCATTCAAGGAGTCATCGTCTGTCCGAACGGTACGCCTGTCGCTGCAACGTGCAAGGAGCCCGCTGATGAGCATGCCGATCGTCGGTTATACAGATCGCCTAACGGTCGGTCCCGGCCAGACAGTCGACTTCAAGATCAGTTGTGACGCGCCGACTTTCACCGCATCGCTGGTGCGGCTGATCCACGGCGACGTCAATCCGGCGGGCCCCGGCTTCAAAGCCCAGCCCATCGCCTCCAGCTTCGACGGCACCCATCCCGGTCAACGCCAGTCGCTGTCTGCAGGTTCGTATGTTCGAGTCCCGTATCGAAGCGGGTTGGCTCCAGACGGTGACTTCACCGTCCATCTCTGGATCTGGCCGACCCTGCCTACCGGTGGTCACCAGACGCTTCTCTCCCAGGGCCGCCTGAGTGACGGCGGCTACGCGTTGCGGATCGAGGAGGGGCAGGTCACCTTTCGTGTGGGCAGCCACGTGCTCACCGTGCCGCACGCGCTCGTTTCCCGCAGGTGGTACTCGGTGGTCGCAGTCGTTGACGTCACAGCAGGTGAGGTACGACTCGATGTGGTGCCGAAGGCGATCAACCACGCAGCCGAGCATCATCGGGTGGTGAGTCCGGTCGACCTGCCGGCACCCGGTGACGCCGACGTGCTCATCGGTGCCGAACAAATCGAGTCCGCGGTGACCGGCAACTATTACAACGGCAAAATAGACGCGCCGCGCATCTATGGCTCCGCGTTGAGCGAGTCCGCGCTGGAGGCAATCAGTCGGGACGCCGCACTGGACGTTCAAGTCTCCCCGTTGGCGGCATGGGACTTCGCCCGGGACATCAGCAATTGGACAGTGACCGACACCGTCGGTGACTTCCATGGGCATACGGTCAACAAGCCGATGCGGGGCGCCACCGGGCATAACTGGGACGGCACGGAGACGGCGTGGCCACACGCGCCGGCGCAGTACGGCGCCATCCACTTTCACGACGACGACCTCGCCGACGCGGGCTGGGCGACGACGTTTCAGTGGACGGTTCCCGAGGATCTGCCGAGTGCGGTCTATGCGGCACATGTGCAGGCCGGCGATGCCGAGGATTACGTTCCGATTTTCGTGCGGCCGCGCCGCGGTGCCCCCACGGCCAAGATCGCCCTGGTCATGCCGACATTCAGCTACCTTGCCTACGCCAACGAGCAACTTCTCAACAACCCGCTGCTGACGGACAAGGGCGACTACCCGTCGCAGGTACAAGATCGCTACATCGTCGAAAATGGGTTGCTCAGCCTCTACGACAAGCACAGCGACGGAACCGGGGTCTGCTACTCATCGCGGCTGCGGCCCGTGGTCAACATGCGCCCCAAGTGCAACATGGCGTGGCTCGACGGCGGCAAGGGATCGCCACACCAGTTCAACGCGGACCTGCACATCGTCGACTGGCTGTACGAACAAGGCTACGACGTCGACATCTATACCGACGAGGATCTGCACGGCGAAGGCAGTGCGCTGCTCGAGCCGTACAACGTGGTGCTGACAGGCACCCACGCCGAGTACTGGTCAGCCGAGATGCTCGATGCCACCCAGCAGTATCTTCGCGGGGGCGGCCGGCTGATGTCGTTGTCCGGCAATGGAATGTATTGGGTGACCCAACTCGATCCCGAGACAGGTACCAGCATCGAGATCCGCCGCCGCGGACCGGCAACCCGTATGTGGGAACCCGAACCCGGCGAGGCACATCTCAGCAGCACCGGTGAGCTCGGAGGTCTCTGGCGATTTCGGGGACGCGGACCGCACACGTGGATCGGGGCCGGCCACACCGCTGAAACATCAGGCACAGGACGGCCTTACCGGCGCACGGAGCAGAGCTACGATCCAGAAGTCTCTTTCGTGTTCGAGGGCGTCGACGGTGACACAATCGGTGACATTCCCTGCCTGGTCAACTCACACGGTGCGGCTGGTTTCGAGTTCGACCGAGCCGACACGGCCGTCGGTAGCCCAGTTGAGACCGTAATCCTGGCCACCGCCGACGGATTCGACGATGACGCGCAGGGCACCATCGAGGATGTGCTGCTGTCCGATTCGATGCAGGGCGGTACACAAAGCCCGCTGGTTCGGGCCGACATGACGCTGTTGAAGTATCCCGCTGGAGGAGCTGTCTTCGCCGTGAGCTCCATCGCATGGAGCGGGTGCCTGTCCTACAACGGATACGACAACGACGTGTCACGCATCACGCGCAATGTGCTTGAGGCATACGTCTCCGACAGGGCCTAGATCGAGCGGCGAATGCCGCGATCGCCCCGTTGTATCGGAGGCTGCCGCGACGCATTCTCGTGCCCCAACCCGCAAGAATTGAGAGGCTCACCACCGATGGTCAATATCGAAACCACAAACCCCGCAACAGAACAGCCACTCGCCAGCTATTCGGCCATGACGGACTCCCAGATCGACGCCGCGGTGAACCGGGCCGAGCTGGCCTACCGGGAATGGGCGACGTGGACCATCGATCGGCGGGCCACCGTCATCGCTGCTGCCGCACAACTTCTGCGCCAGGAGATCGAGGAGCTCGCGCTGCTGATTACCCGGGAGATGGGTAAACCCCTTGCTGAGTCGCGGGCTGAGGTCACCAAATGTGCGCTCGGGCTCGACTACTACGCCGAGAACGCATCGCGACTGCTTGCCGATACCGTCTACGAGACCGCCGCGGACCGTAGTTGGGTTTCCTACGAGCCCCTGGGTGTCGTGCTGGCTGTCATGCCGTGGAACTTCCCGCTGTGGCAGGTGTTCCGTTTTGCCGGCCCGGCATTGATGGCCGGTAACGCCGCTGTGTTGAAGCATTCGCCGAACACCACGGGGGCAGCACTGGCGGCCGAGCGCATCATCGAAGCGGCAGGCGCCCCGGCGGGGCTGCTGACTGCGCTGATCGTGGCCGAGAACGACGTCGCCGACGTCACCGCACGGCTGATCGACGACGACCGTATCGCCGCGGTGACCCTGACCGGCAGCGAGCGTGCAGGCGCCGCAGTCGGTTCCTGTGCCGGCCGGTCCATCAAGAAGTCGGTGCTGGAACTGGGCGGGGCCGACCCGTTCATCGTGCTCGCCGACGCCGATATCGACACCGTCGTGCAACATGCCGTCAAGGCCCGCTTCCTCAATGCTGGTCAAAGTTGCATTTCACCGAAGCGATTCATTGTCGACAAGCGGGTGGCCGACGACTTCCTCGCAGGGATGCAACGGGGGGTGTCGGCGCTCACGGTGGGGGATCCGGAGGACCCCGCAACGGACATCGGGCCGATGGCCCGACGGGATCTGCGTGACCTCGTCGCCGGACAGGTGGCCGAAACTCTAAGTGCAGGTGCGCACCTGATCGCCGGCGGTAAGCCGGTACCCGATCGCAACGGCTGGTTCTTCCAGCCCACCCTCATCGCCGACGTGCGTCCGGGCAGCCCGGCATACGAGGAGGAGATCTTCGGCCCGGTGGCCGCGGTCCTGACCTTCGACAGTGACGTTGAGGCGGTGCGTATCGCGAACGCCACTCGGTTCGGTCTGGGAGCGAGCGTGTGGGGCGCAGACCTCGACAAGGCAACCCATATCGGACGGCAGGTGGTCTCGGGAGCCTGTTTCATCAACGCCCCCGTCGCTTCGGACGTCCGCATACCGTTCGGTGGCGCCAAACGCAGCGGGTTCGGCCGGGAGTTGGCAGATGCGGGGATCCGCGAGTTCGTCAATGCCCGCACGTGGTGGACCAACCAGCAGACGGTCATCGGGACTGGCCGATGAGCTGATTCCTCGGGCTGCTTGGAAGAGCGGTTCACGAAAACCTCCGGCGGGGTGCGACTCTCGAGCGATCCGCACCCCACCGGAGGTTCTCCTCACATCGAGGCAACGCCTGTCACAAACGTCCTGCCTCGGTACTGCCAGGTGTTCCAGACCGGCGCATCCTCGGCGCTCTACTCCTTGCTGTAGTCAGCCGAGTTCCAGACTTCGGGACGCATCGTGATCAACACCGCTTTGTCGGTGTAGTTCTCTGCGAGGTAGTCGTCCATTTCATCGTCGGACACATAGCGCCTGACGATCGGGAGAACATCTGCGGACGTGGCACTTTCACGGATGGACGCAGGTCCGCCGACGGAGACGTAGCGATACGGGGTGGTCTCCTGCTGGACTGCAAGGGAGAATCGACCGCTTGCCCGTATGCACCGCTCCTTCAAGGACCCGAGTTCGGTCCAGATCTCGATGTCGCCGGCCTCATCGAGTCGGTACCAGATGGGGACGGCCAGCGGCGGCTTGTCCGTTCGCTCAATCGCGATGATCGCGACATGGTTGTCGCCCAGGAATTCTGTTCGTTCGGCGGCTGTCATCTTGAGATCTGTCATGGTCACACTCCTGTTCGAAGGGCAGCTCACTGGTGGGATTCGGCGTCGTGAATCCCACCGGTGCACTACGGCTGGATGGTGCTGAACCCGGCTGCGGTTAGAACCTGACGAGGCCGGCATCACGTTGGCGAGAGCACATTCCGGTGTTGAATCGGCAACCCGCAGTAGGAAGTTGAAACTCTCGATACGTCGCCCGCGAGTGGTTGCGTCGTCCTTTGAAAGGGAACCGACAGACCGACCCGCAGGTCCATCAGGATAGCATCGATGACACCACCAGAGCGTCCGGACGGAATGGCCGAAGGTTGGATATCGACTGTGTAGCAGGGCCAGTCGGATGCTTTGGTGATCCCGCCCACCGGGTTAGGCTTCAGGTCGGGTACCGCGTGACTCGCGGCGTCGAGCGTGGTGGACAAGGCGACGCCTGATGTGCGTCATAGGTCCGGATCATGTCGATTGCGTGTCGTCCCAACCGCGCAGCAACACAAGCGCGGCCACGCGTTGCGAGTATGTCTGCACGTCGGCGCCGACGAGCTGATCGATCTTCTTCAGGCGATGTCGAACGGTATTGGGGTGCGTATGCAACGTGGCGGCAGCCTCTTTGAGATCACCGCCGCAGTCGAGCCATGCCCGTAAGGTAGCCGCCAGAGGCGGTTTGCCCCGTGCGTCGGTGCGGAGCAGTTCGCGAAATGGTCTGTGCTGGAGGGGCGCAACGGCAGCAGCGGCACGCCGCAAGACGACTGTGTCCCACACTTCGTCGTAAGTTCCCACCGAACGACCGAGAGCGCACACGGCGTTCAGTGTCTCGGCAGCCTCCAGTCGGGCCGCCGGTAGTGAATCGTTGTCGGATATGGTGCTGCTAGCAGCCATCCGGCCTGGCGCGGATGTGCGTGCGAGATCACGAAGCCACTCCCACCCTCCGGGTCCAGATCGTTCCGGCACGATGGCGAATGTGAACCCATCGACATCCGCGAGCATCGGCTGCGGCCAGGACTTTTTACGGAAGAAGCTTCGCCAAACGGCGACGTCGTCCGCCGGACTTGCCCTCGAGAGGCGCTGCAGTGCGACAACTCGTTTAGCGTGAGAAGGCAGCTCCCACTCACTGGGAGTCCCGAATCTTTCGCCACGTAGCGCAGCACGGATACTGGCGAGCGAGTGGCGTCCGGCCACGTCCCGGCTGGCATTGAGCTGAACCAGACTCAAGGCTGCCGCAGCTCCGGTTGTCGTCAGTTGCGTCTCCAACTGAGCATCAAGCGTGCCATCCCAAATCGCCCAGACGGAACCAACCGCCTGCCCACCCACGCGTAGAGGAACAACGAGACGCTGCAGGAACGTCGGCTCGAGTGCGGGCACGATGAACGGCCGTGCGTCATGCGCCAACCTCTTCAGCACGCCAGTGGCGCGCAATCGCCTCAATACCGTCGGGGGCACCGCGCGACTCATGATCGTAGAGGTGCGTGCGCTGTCGACGTCGTCGGTGGTCGCCGAGTAGGCGACGACTCGACTGTGGGCGTCCTCGATGGTGACCGGTGCACCCAGAATGGCTGCGAAGGCGTCGGCCATCGCGAAAAGTCCCTGATGCACGGTCGATTCCGGATCCACTGTCACTTCATTGCGATCCATCAGGCAGTGTACGAGCCAGGCCAGGTGGGACCACTCTACGTGTGTGGCGAGCTCAGCCAAGCTGACTCCCATTTCACGGCAGAGTGCATCCGTGCCTGCCGAGGCGACCTTGCGAACCACCACGACCCCAGCCCCCGACGACGCGGCAAGGGCTACCACCTCCGCTTGCTGTTCGGCGTTCGTCGCACTCGGTGCTGCAATTAACGAACCCCGTTGAGGTTGAGCCGAATCGCCATGAAAGTGAACTGACGAAACCGAAGCGCTGCGGCCGTACGAGACCACCGAGGCCACGCCCGCGGCCACCAACTCATTGAGGTCTACGCCACCGGTCACATGCTTCATTGTACGAACAGCATCGAGATCAGTTGAGCCGTTGTCCGACTAGAACAGTCATGGACGGGAGGTTGGGCTGCACCATAGATCCATGGATGGTCGACAGTTCGGACACCAGCAGCGGGTGGCTGTTATCGGCGCGGGCATGGTAGGACTCTGCACGGCCTGGTACCTGCAGGAGCGTGGCGTCGACGTGACGGTGATCGATGCCGACGGTGTGGCGGCCGGCTCGAGTTGGGGCAACGCCGGGTGGCTCACGCCCAGTATCGCGACTCCGCTACCTGAGCCCGCCGTTCTCAAGTACGGCGTGCGGGCGTTGGTCAGTCATGCCTCGCCCGTTTATGTTCCGCCATCTGCCAATCCCCGTCTGATCCGATTTCTTCTGCAATTCGTGCGCAACAGCACAGCGCCACGGTGGCACAAGGCGATGCAGGCTCTGATCCCGCTCAACAGGGACGCACTGGCTGCATTCGACGAGATGGAAATCGATTCGGCGGAGAAGTCGGCGCCCGCAGCACCGTTCATCGCGGCGTACCGCACCACCGCGGACCGGAAGACACTTCTCGATGAGTTCGACGAGATCCGATCCGCCGGCCAGCACGTGAACTTCGAGGTCCTCGATGGCGATACTGCCCGGGCGGAGGAGCCCGCATTGTCGTCGGAAGTCAACGCGGCGATCAAGATCCTCGACGAGCGTTTCCTGAACCCCGCGGCGTACGTGCATGCCCTCGCCGATCAGGTCCGTGCGCGCGGAGCACGGATCGTGACCGGACGGAGAGTCGACGAGATCCGTGATACCGGGACGGCCGTTGTGGTCGCGGGCGAGCAGTTCGACGCCGTGGTGGCCGCGACCGGTGCCCGGTTGAACACCTTGCTTCGCCCGTTCGGCGTCAGGCGCTTGGTCCAAGCGGGCCGCGGATACAGTTTTACCGTCAAGGTGGACCATCTCCCGAAGGGGCCGGTGTACTTCCCGACACAACGTGTGGCCTGTACGCCGGTGGGGGACCGGCTGCGTATCGCCGGGATGATGGAGTTCCGCGACGTGGACGCGCCCATGGACCCCCGTCGTATACACGTGTTGCGCAACGCCGCCAGCGAACTTTTGAACGGGGCGCACCTCGACGCTCGTGAGGATGAGTGGGTTGGGGCGCGTCCGTGCACCGCCGACGGGCTGCCTCTCATTGGCGGTACGTCGAGTCCGCGTGTCTTCGCCGCGGGTGGACACGGTATGTGGGGGATCACCCTGGGCCCCATAACCGGCAAGTTGTTGGCCGAGATGATCACCTCAGGCCGGACACCCGACGCGCTTCGCGCAGTCGATCCGCTTCGTTGACCAGAGAGAAGACCATGACCGAACTCACCCGCATCGCCTCCGCAAGTGCTCCGGCCGCGATCGGACCGTATGTACAGGCTGTAGCTCATGCCGGACTGCTCTACTGTTCGGGGGCGCTACCGATCGACCCGAGCACGGGATCGATCGACGTGACCGACGCGGCGGACCAGGCGCGGCAATGTCTGAGGAACCTGACCGCGGTGTGCGCGGAGGCCGGCACCGGGCTGAAGCGTGCCGTGCGGACCACGATCTACACCACCGACCTGAGCGCGTTCGGGGCGATCAACGCCGTCTACGCGGAGTTCTTCGAAGGTGAGGTGCCCGCCCGCACCACGGTCGAGGTCGCTGGACTGCCCCTTGGCGCAACCGTCGAGATTGACGCGATCGTCGCATTGGAATGACCAATCACGTTGTAGGCACGCGGATTCAGCGGGGGCGAAACTTTTGATGCGCGCAAGCCGGGGTGCGATCTCAGGCTCTCGATTGCAGAGCCGGGACCAGATGTGCAGCCGTTCCAGACTGATCACGGGCAGGCGGTGCTGCCTCTGCACAACGATATGCAGGATGCGGTGGACGGACAGGAAGTCGCCGCTGCCGAGGTCCACGAACACCGCGGTGCGCTCTTTGTGACTCAGTTCCTTGCCGACTCGGTAGGCCAACTCCCACGCTAGTTGCTTTCGGCTACGTGGACCATGCTGGGGCTGCCCTCTCGGTGCCGGAAAGCGTTGTTTACCAGCCGCGTTCGGCGAGCCGATGCGGAACGGCGATGTCCTCGACGTTAATACCGACCATGGCCTCACCCAGTCCCCGCGATACCTTGGCCAGGACGTCGGCGTCGTCGTAGAAGGTGGCGGCCTTGACGATCGCCGCGGCGCGCGCGGCGGGGTCTCCGGACTTGAAGATGCCTGACCCGACGAAGACTCCCTCGGCGCCCAGCTGCATCATCATCGCGGCGTCGGCCGGAGTGGCGATGCCGCCAGCCGTGAACATCGTGACGGGCAGCTTGCCTGCGCGGGCAACATCGACCACGAGGTCATACGGCGCCTGAAGTTCCTTTGCGGCGACGAACAACTCGTCCTCCGAAAGGGAGCCGAGCCTGCGAATCTCGCCAAGGATGGTGCGCATGTGCGTGGTCGCGTTGGAGACGTCGCCGGTGCCTGCCTCACCCTTGGAGCGGATCATCGCCGCGCCCTCGGTGATGCGCCGCAGCGCCTCGCCGAGACAGGTCGCGCCACACACGAAGGGGACGGTGAAGCGCCACTTGTCGATGTGGTTGGCGTAGTCGGCCGGGGTCAACACTTCGGACTCGTCGACGTAGTCCACTCCGAGACTCTGCAGGATCTGCGCCTCGACGAAGTGACCGATGCGGGCCTTGGCCATCACCGGAATCGTGACCGCGGCCATGATTCCCTCGATCATGTCGGGATCGCTCATCCGTGAGACGCCACCCTGGGCGCGAATGTCTGCGGGCACGCGTTCGAGCGCCATCACCGCGACGGCGCCGGCGCCTTCGGCGATGCGCGCCTGCTCCGGGGTGACGACGTCCATGATGACGCCGCCCTTGAGCATTTCGGCCATGCCGCGCTTGACGCGGGCCGTGCCGGTCTGACTATCTTCCGAATCTGGCCGCATGCCGCAAGTTTGTCGAACCGCTCAACGAGAATCGAACGGCTTACTGTCGGTCATTTCGCGGACATCTCTGACAAGTTGTCCACTCGCCCGCTTTCGGCGCCATGCGCCTTCAGGAGGCGAACGTGCGCGGTGCTGAGATGAACCGCGAGAAGCACCACGATCCGCGCCGAGAAACCACTCCGGAACGGGCTGCTCAACCTTCGACCGGAACCGACACTACGGAAATGCACCGATCCGGTGCGCTGAGTTTCCGCGAGACGCCGAGGCTAGGGCGTGTCGGGTGCGTCCAGTGGCGGCGAGGAGTAGCCGGTGCTGTCCGGCGGCACTCCGGAATCGTCGGCGCCACTCTCATCTGCCGCGTCGCGCAGCTTCTCCGGAGAGCTCTCGTCCCGTTCGGGTCCCGTCATCATGACCTCCATCGTCGGATCGTCGTTCTGTACCCGGCGGCGACGGTGTGAAACGGTGGGTCCGCCATCGGCCACGGCAAACCGCGGCGGACGGGAGCGCGGCGCGGCGACCGTGGGCCGGGGGCCCGGGGGCCTCGACACGTCGGTATGGGATCGACCGCGCCGGCGATCGGCACGCTGCTATGGCTGCGGCTTTCAGTCCGCGGCCACCACGGTGGGCGCATAGGCCTGATGCCCCAGTTCGGCCTGCCGTGCGAGCACCGTATCGAATGCCGTGCCATCATGGCTGGCACCGTGCACCAGGACGTATGTGGACATGGGCACCCTCTCGGTCGACATGCTTGCGTCAGATGGAACGCAAGGCGCACCAGGAGCATTCATTCACCTGATCGTGCAGCAGACCTGACTCGTGAGCGGCCGGACGGCTCCGCCACCGGAACCCCCTTGGTGCTTCCCCGTGCGCCAGTGAACCATCTTGGCCAGCTCTGTCGCCCAGATCAGCGAGATGAGGCGCAGATCGGTATTGAACCGGTGCCGGTGCCGGGGCCGTAGCCTGGGCTCGTGATCGCATCCCGTCGCGCCTCGGGCCGCGAGGGCGTCCGGTGGCGCGAGCGGAGCCCACTCGTGCGTCGGGTGCGCCTCTGGCGTACGCGGAGACCACGCACGTTCCGCGAGAAGGTCCGCTACAAGATGCTGCGCGACCACCGCCCGCTGGTGGTGACCTTCGCCGACAAGGCGGCAGTACGTGACTACGTCACCACGGTGATTGGTGCACAGTACCTTCCACGGGTGTATGCGATCCTCGATGACCCCGCCGCATTACGCGAGGTGCGCCTGCCCGACTCCTACGTGGTGAAGCCGACCCACGGCAGCGGCGCGGCCATCATCGTTTCCGGCCATGCACCCAAGGACGCGCGCCTGCCCACCGAGCCCCGGAGTTGGGAATACCGGCACGTGCGTCCCGAGTCCGCACCTCGCGAGGACGTCGTCAGCATCGCGCAGGGTTGGGTCGCACAGCTTTACGGCCAGGGGCCGAACCGGGAGTGGGTGTACGGGCAGATGCCACGGCGCATCATCGTCGAGGAGATGCTCACCGGCGCCGACGGCGGAGTTCCCGACGACTACAAGTTCTTCGTCTTCCACGGGCGGTGCGCGTTCATCGAGGTCGACTCCGGACGATTCGGCCCGCGCACTCAGGACTTCTTCCGACCGGATTGGGAGCACCTGCCGCTCAGCGGCGGAGCGCCGTGGGCCGATCCCAGCCCCGTCAGGCCCGCCCGCCTGAGCGAGATGATCGACCTGGCCGAACGGCTCGGCGCTGACACTGATTTCGTTCGCGTTGATCTATACGACGTTGCCGGACGCATCGTGTTCGGCGAGCTGACCAGTTTCCCCGCCGGAGGTGACAGCCCGTTCGACCCCGAGTCGTTCAACGAGGATTTCGGGCGGCCATGGACTGTTCCGCGGCGTTATCGATGACGCCCTGCGCGGTCGGTCGACTGCGACCACCCGTCATAATCGCGACATGACCGTGGCGCTGTCGATCGTGGTCCTGCTCGAGGCGGCCGGGCTGATCACGCTCGCTGTGTTGTTGGTCGTGTCGCGGCGGTCGTTGGCGTCGACGCGCCGCGCACTGGAGCGCGAGCGCCGCCGGGACGAGAAACCCCGCCGCACGCGGAAGCCGAGGGGAGTGGCACCGCTGGCCGTCAAGACGGTGATGCACACCGTGCAGACCGCGGATGCGATCGTCCGCAAGACCCTCGGCGGTTCGGTGCGCAGCTCGATCGACGATCTGGCGGGCTGGGCGCGAATCGAACGACCCGACCTCGCGCGCGTCGTGTCCGCGGACGGTCGGGTCGTTCTGATGTTCTCCGACATCGAGGGCTCCACCGAACGCAATGCGGCGCTGGGTGACCGCGAGTGGGTGCAGCTGCTGGAGCGGCACAACACGCTGATCGGCGATTGCGTGGCCGACCACCACGGCCACGTGGTGAAAACCCAGGGCGACGGCTTCATGGTCGCGTTCGCCGAGCCGGTCGACGCGGTCCGCTGCTGTGTGGCCGTGCAGCGGGCGCTGCGCCAGAACCTCGACCGCTGGGATGGCATCCGGGTGCGGATGGGTGCGCATGTCGGCACATCGGTGCGGCGCGGGGAGGACCTCTTCGGCCTCGACGTCGTCATCGCGTCACGGGTGGCCGACCTCGCCGACGGCGCACAGATCCTCG
Source organism: Mycolicibacterium vaccae NBRC 14118 = CIP 105934 (assembly GCF_001552715.1). Taxonomy (GTDB): domain Bacteria; phylum Actinomycetota; class Actinomycetes; order Mycobacteriales; family Mycobacteriaceae; genus Mycobacterium; species Mycobacterium vaccae. The sequence continues at coordinate 27,448 of NZ_BCRS01000004.1, forward strand.
TCACCGAGGCAGTGCGGGAGTCAGTCGGCGACCAGGACGACATCAGCTTCACCGGGCCAGAAAGCCTGGAGCTCAAGGGCTTACCTGGTACCCAGACAGTCTACGCCGTGAATTACCTGCCCGGAGCGTAGAGACCGGGCAGCAGGTCGGGATCGCCGGGAGTCCAGGTGTTGGTGACCTGCGATCGCGCGCCCATGGCGGCTGCCCTCTCCAGGAGCCGGCCCCCGAGCTCGAGCTGACCCGGCTCCCACGCCTTGAGTGCCTGCACGATCTCCCCGCCGTGCGCCTGCAGGTGGTCGTGGAGCGCCCACGCGTCGGCGGCCGCTTTGGCCGAGCCGGCGGCGGGATGAGGTCGTACCGAGAACGCGGCGTCGCCGATGACTGCGATGCGACCCTGGACCATGCCCGGTGTCCCGGTGTCGGAGATGACCTGCAGGAAGGGCTGTTCGGTCGCGCCGATGACTTCGGCGACGGCGGGGGCCAATTGCTCGGCCGCAGCGGTGCGCATCTCGTTGACGAAGCGCTGCTGCACCGCACCGGGGTGAAGCGATACCGGGTTCTCGAAACCCCGGATGTCGGTGGTCAATTCACGCAGGTCATCGCCGTCAGCGACGTTGCGGTACCAGACGTAGTTCAGCAGGCGCCGGCCATGCTCCAGTTCACCGTCCATGCCGGGGATCGTGTACATCACGGCATGGGTGTGCGGCGCGACGCTGTAGGTGACGGCATCGGCCAGCGCAGCGCGGGTTTCGGCGGTCACCTGGTCTTCACGGACCGTGCCGCGCCAGCCGACGTAGCCCGAATAGCGCGGGCGCACAGCAGGGTAGAGCAGTTGGCGGCCGGTCGAGGTGACCCCGTCGGCGAAGACGACGAGATCGGCTCGCTCGACTCGACCGGTCCCGAAACTGAGCTCGACGCAGTCGGCATCCTGGAGCAGTCCGATGCAGGCCTGGCCGTGGTGATAGTGCGCGTCACCGAAGTCGTCCAGCAGCGCCCGGTACACGGTTCCCCACGAGGTGCTGCGCCAGTCGAACGCACCCTCGTACTGCACTTCGTTGGCCGGGCCGAGGTAGCGCAACCAACAACTTGCGACGCTGAGCTCTTCGATCCTGCGGGCGCTGTGACCGTCGAACCATTTCATCGTGGTCGGCTGCAGGACGATCCCGCCGCCCCGGTTGTCCAGCGGAGTGGGCGTCCGTTCGAAGACGTCGACGTCGAAGCCCAACTGGCGCAGCAACAGTGCGCTCGTGAGCCCGCCGATCGACCCGCCGACGACGATCGCCCGAGCGCCGGAGTAGTCCGTCACCGCCCAAGCGTGACAAAGTTCAGGCGGTCACACCGTGAGTTTCCGCGAAACGCCGAAGCTAGGGCGTGTCGGGTGAGTCCAGAGGCGGCGCGGAGTACCCAGTGCTGTCCGGCGGCACCCCGGAATCGTCAGCGCCCGGCTCGGCGCCGCACGCGGGTCGCCCTGGTGGCAGGCGGGAGTCAGAGACCGGTCAGAATCTCGACACCGCCGGCGACAAAGGAGTCGAGAGTGTCGGAGGGCAGATCCGGATCAGTGATGATCCCGGTCAGCTCGCTGAGGTCGCACACTTTGAAGGGTGCCCGCGTCATGAACTTGCTCGAATCCGCCAGTGCGTAGCTGCGCTGACTGTTCTGTAGCACAGTTCGTTTGATGTCGACTTCCTGAAGTTCGAAGTCGGTGAGGCCGGCGCCGATGTCGATGCCGCCGGTGCCGAGGAAGGCGACGTCAGGATTGACGTCGCGCAGGAACGCCCGTGCGGTGGAACCTGAGATCGACATGTCGCCGCCGCGGACCTTGCCGCCCGGCATGAACACATCGATATCGGATCCGGAGCTGAGCACCTCGGCGACCCACATTGACGGGGTGATCACCGTGCCGGTGAACGATCCGAGCATCGCCCGCGCCACGGCGATGGCGGTCGTGCCGATGTCGACGAAAACCGTGTTGGCGCCGAGAAGCAACTGCGCGGCCGACTCGCCGATCGCATTCTTGGCATCGGCGGCGAGAATCGTGCGATCAGTGAACGAAGGCTCTTTGTTGCTCGTCCGGACCTCGGCGTGAATAGCTCCGCCGCGGACTCGCTGAAGCTGCCGGGTCTCGTCAAGGGTTCTCAGGTCGCGCCGGACGGTCTCGACCGAAACGCCGAGCGCCTCCGCTAGTTCGTCACTGGAGATCGACCGACGGGCGGACACGAGCTCGACAATTCTCTCCCGCCGCGTCGCAGCAAGCATGTAGTCCTCCTTTCCACAGGCAGAAGGAACGGGCTCCAGTATCAAAGCGTGCGGATTTATCTGTCAAGTACGGGCAAAAACAGGCGCAGAAACGGTGTCCGCCGCAGGAGCAGGTCCAGCGTGGCGAGACTTTTCCTGACTGTTACGTCCCGTTAATGAACGATCTTGACCGAAAGAGACTGGTGTTGCACACTGTGTCCTGTCTCACGAGGTCGGCGTGACGCCCACCTCTGGTCGCGGGATGCGTGCCGGGAAGCCGGATGTGTTCAGCAACCCGAAGGCCCGGTGACAGTCCCATCAAGCAATTCGGAAGGACAGCGATGCGAAGGGCAAAAAAGCTCCTGGGGGTGCTGTGCGTAGCGACCGTGAGCTCGGCGTTGGCAGGCTGCGGCGGCGATATCGTCTCCGAGGTCGGCGGTAGCAGCGACTGCACGCCTTCGGAAGAGAAGGTCATCGGCTGGGACTGGCCGCTGTCCAGTCTCGAGATCTACAAGCCCTTCAACGAAAAAGTCAGTCAGATCGCCGAGGAGCGCGGATACCGCACCGTCACCACCACCAACGACGGCGACCTGCAGCAACAGGTGAGTGACCTCGAGGCGTGGGTAGCGCAGGGGCTCTCAGCGGTCGGGACCTACGCCCTCGAACCTTCGGCCATCGAGCCGATCGGACGCCGCGCTCTGGACAACTGCGTCGGCTTCGTCAGTTACGGAACGAATCTGAAGAACCAGGATGCTGCGGTGCAGTTCGCCTGGGATCGCAGTGGCGCCGAGCTCGGCATCAACGCCCGCGAGTGGGCGAGCGCGCACGGTGGTCCCCTCAAGGCGCTGGTGCTCCATGACCGTGACATCACCGCGGGCAAGGAGCGCGACGACGCACTCATGGCGGAGTTCCCCGGTGCCGCGGGCAATGTCGAGGTCGTGAGCCATCAGCGAGCGGTCGACACCGCCTCTGGAGAGTCGGTCACCTCCACAGTGCTGCAAGCCCATCCCGACCTGAACATGGTCCTCGCCTACAACGACGATGTCGCCATCGGTGCACGCCAGGCGTTCATCAACGCCGGCTTCGCCCCGAACGACCCGAACGTCTACATCGGTGGCCAGGACGGTTCCCCGTCCGCTCTTCGGCTTCTCCAGGAGGACGGCATCTTCCGGGCGTCTTCGGCGGTGAACTTCGGTGACCTCACGTCCACCGTGGCGAACACCATCGTCGACGTCGCGGAAGGCATCGAGCCGGAGTACGGCCCGCTGGACTTCTCAGTCCTGACTTCCGCTGATCCGGATCAGGTGTCCGAGTTCCTGGCCGCATACAACTGAGAGTCGCCCCCCGATGGCCCTGTCTCTGACGAACATCCACAAGTCGTACTCCGCAAATCCTGTCCTGAAAGGAGTGGACTTCGAGGTCCGTGCGGGAGAGGTCCACGCTTTGCTCGGACCGAACGGGGCCGGCAAGTCGACTCTGATCAAGTGCATCGGCGGTGCCACCGCCATCACAAGTGGCACCGCCGAGCTTGACGGCGAAGCCCTTGAAGATCTCACGCCGTCAAAGGCTTTCGACGCGGGAATCGTCACGATTCATCAGCACCTCAGCCTGATCGACACGATCAGCGTGGTCGACAACATGTTCTTCGGCGACGAGTTGACGACCTTCGGGATCATCAATCGCGCGAAGCAGAATCGGATCGCACGGGAGTTGTTGGCGCAGCACGGCATCAACGCCACTCCCGGCACGATAGTCGGGGACCTGTCCATCGGGGTGCGCCAACAGATCGAGATCGCGAAGGCCTGGAACAGGACGTCGATCAAGGTGCTGATCCTCGACGAGCCGACCGCGGCGATCTCGGCGAGAGAGACCGAAATCCTCTTCGAGAAGGTCAAATCGCTGCGCGACAGCGGGGTGGCGATCATCTACACCACGCATCGCATGGCGGAGGTGTTCCGGATCGCTGATCGCGTCACCGTGATCAACTCCGGTGTGGTCGCGCTCAGCGGCCGGACCGAGGACCTCGCCGCGTCAGACATCCTGGAAGCCATTTCGGCGGGATCCGGCCAACCGCTCGCCGCCCGCGCCGGGCAGGCGCGAACGTTCGAGCGCACGGCGGTCTCCGTCACCGACGGTGCCGGCCCCCGATTCGGCCCGGTGAGCTTCTCCGTCGGTGTGGGCGAGATCGTCGGGCTGTTCGGCGCAGTCGGCTCCGGACGAACCTCGCTCTTGGAGAGCGTGATCGGAAGCTACGGCGCCGGCGCCATGTCCGGTCGCATCGAGCTCGACGGCAGCGCCTACCGGCCGAAGTCGCCGGAGCACGCGTTCAAGCGGGGGATCAGGTTCGTCGCGTCGGACCGGGCGACCCAAGGACTGTGGTCGACGCTGACCGCCCAGGAGAACGTGCTCATGCCGAGGTACAAGCGACTCTCGAAGCTGGGGATCCGCAGACCTGCGGCGGAGCGGCGCGAATTCCACCAGATTGCCGAGGAACTCGCTCTCCAACCGCCGGATCCGCGGATGACCGCCGAAGAGTTTTCCGGCGGAAATCAGCAGAAGATCGTGGTCGGCCGGACCGGATTGGGATCCGCTCCCATCCGGCTTCTGATACTCGACGAGCCCACCCAGGGCGTGGACATCGGTGCCCGGGCGCGAATCTACGACTACATCAGGGATCTCATGAAGAAGCACGACTGCGGATGTCTCGTGGCGTCATCCGAGCCGGACGAGATCCTGCAGCTCTGCGACCGCGTGCTGGTGATGGATGACGGGCGGATCGAAAGAGAGCTTGCCGGTCAGGAAATGTCCGAACAGAACATGATGCTGGCCGCACACCAGTTCGTGGGCGTGACTGCCCAAGGAGCAGAAAATGAGTAATGACACCACCACGCTGACCAAGACATCGGCAGTAGGTGCCCTGCGGGGTGACCTGGTGCAGCGCGTGATTCGCTACGTGCTCTTCGCAGGCTTCATCGCCATGGTGATCTTCTTCTCCGTGGCCGCGCCCCGGTTCCTCACCTACGGCAACATCATCAACATCGCTCTGTCGAGCGCGATCCTGTTGATCATCTCCGTGCCCTTCGCGCTCGTGGTGATCACCGGGAAGGTCGATCTGTCCGTCGGCTCGACGCTGGGCCTTTCGGGCGTGGTGACGGGCGTACTGATCACCGGCGGAACCGACTGGCTGACAGCGGCGGTCCTCGGCATCGTCGTGGGGGCGCTCGTCGGCGCGGCCAACGGCGCGATGATCTCGGTACTCAACCTTTCGCCCATCGTGGTGACGCTCGGCATGCTGCAGGTGGTCCGCGGTATCGCCGAGCGCGTCACGACCCAGCCCCCGTCCGGTTTCGGGGGCGGCATGGCGTTCCTCGGCCGCGGAACGTTGTTCGGGATCCCTGTCCTGGTCGGCATCGCCCTGCTCGTTCTGGCCGCGGGAATCGTGTTCCTGCACTTCAGTGCCTCGGGCCGGCACGTCTACGGGCTGGGCGTGAACACCGAAGCAACCTTCCTGTCGGGCATCAACACCCGACGGCTGTCGTTTATGACCTTTGTCGCTGTGGGCGCCGCCGCTGGGCTCGGGGGAGTCCTCCTTGCCGCCCGCCTCGATTCGGCACCGCCGACCACCCTCGGTGACGGCCTCGAACTCCAGGTCCTGACTGCCGTGCTCCTCGGTGGCATCGCCTTCAACGGCGGACGCGGAACCATGTTCGGCGTCGTGCTGGGCGTCGCGTTCCTCGGCGTGCTGCAGAACGGACTGCTGCTGCTCAACGTCAGCACGAGCGGCCAGAAGCTGGCCACCGGTGCGGTGCTGCTGATCGCCGCCGGTCTGGAGGAGTTCGGTCTCAAGCGCGGACGCATGCGGGCGCTGATCAAACGTTCAGCATGATGTGGGGCCTCCGGTGAAAAGGCGGCGCCGATGACAACGGCAGTGTCGCTCGACTTCGGCACCTCGTCGCTCAAAGTGGCTGTCACCGATACCAACAGGGGCGTGCTCGGCGAAGCGGATCGCGAGTACGCCATCCGGCAGCCGTTCCCGACCTGGGCGGAACAGGACCCCGCCGAACTGTGGGACCTTGCCGGCGAGGCGTGCCGGGAGGCAGTGGCGGGCAGTGCGATATCGCCCGCTGAGGTCGACGCGGTCGTCATCGTCGCGCCGTGGAAAGCGGTGATCCCGGTGTCGGCCAACGGTGACGTGTTGTGCGACGGCATCATCTGGCTCGACGGGCGTGCATCGGAGGAAGGGGCCGCGGTGTCGCACCGCTATGGCCTCGAATCGATTGGTGGGCAGTCCTACTGGCCCCGGTTGTTGTGGCTGCGGACGCACCGCCCGGACCTCTGGCAGCGGGCGGCGTGGCTCATGGGGCTGCCGACCTACTTCAAGTGGCGTGCCACCGGGGAGGTCGTGACCGACCCCAGCGACGACTTTTTCCGGCACCCGGAACGTCCACTGACCGGTTTCGGTGAACGGCTGGCCCGGGACTTCGGATTCGGCACTGACACAGAGAAATTCGCACCCGTCCGGCCGTGTACGGACGTGATCGGTGAGCTGACGCAGGCGGGCGCGTCCCATCTGGGCCTGAACTCCGGAACCCGGGTCGTCAACGGATTCGGCGATCTTCCCGCAGTCACGCTCGGCACCACCGGATTCTCCAGGAATGCCGCGCACATCTATTTCGGAACGTCGTCGTGGCTCACCGTGGTCACACACGACGGCCAGAGTCTGGACGCGCCGCTGGCATTCACCTTCGACGAGTCCGTCGGTGGCGCAGTGTTTCCCCTGCAGACAGGCATGCGCGCCTACAACTGGATCACCGACCAGGTGTTCAAGGATCTGGCCCCGGCAGGCACGCCTGCCTATTACGCAGAGATCAACCGGCAGGTCGCCGAGATCCCCGCGGGATCGGACAATCTGCTGGCGACCCATTGGCTGGCCGGCGAGCTTGCTCCGCTTGCGAAGAGCGCCAAAGGAGTGTTCCTCAACCTCACCGCGAGCCATGACCGCCGCCACATGGTGCGCGCGGTGATGGAGAGCATCTGTTACACCCACCGCCGGCACGTCGAAGAGCTGTCCAGTCGGCACGGACTCGAGTTGACAGAGGTCGTCGCTGTCGGCGGCGGGGCGCTCAACGAGGTGCTGATGCAGATGCTCGCAGATGTCCTGCAGCGAGACGTCGTGGTCCCGAACGGCGCGCGCCACGCCGGAACGCGCGGTGCCCACATCTGCGCCGAGTCCGCGATTGCGGGTGCTGCCGAACCCGTGCCGTTTCCGGACCCGATCGAAGCGCGCAGGTTCCGGCCCGATCCGTCGAACGCGCCCGAGTACGACCGGATGTACCAGCTTTACCTGAAGATCTTTCCCGCATTGAGAGCGCTCTTCGCTGAGCTCAACCCCACAGAAGGACCGTGACACCATGCGCGTGTTGTTGACCGAATTCCGCCAGGAGAGCAACAGTTTCTCTCCCGTGACTTCCGACCTGGATTTCTGGCGCGCGAACGGCTGGACGCTGACGGCGGCGGAGCTCCCCGCCAAACACGCCGGCGGGCACACCGCACTCGGCGGAATGATGGCTGTGCTGGAGCAGTCGGCGGGTCCGGATCTCGAGATGGTCTTCGGGCCCGGCTTCTACGCCCAGAGCGGAGGGCCGGTAACCCCTGAGGTCGTCGAGGAATACCTGACTCAGCTCGATTCGGCCTTTGACGCGGCGGGCAGTCTGGACGCCGTCCTGATCTCGTTCCACGGGGCGCTGCAGTCGACGGTCTCCGATGACGTCGAGTCCGATGTGCTGCGCCGGGTGCGGGAACGGGTCGGCCCGAGCTGCCTCATCGGAGTGTCGACAGATCTTCATGCCTTCGTCACGCAGGATCTCATCGAGCAGGTCGACGTCCTCTGCGGGTATCAGACCTACCCGCATGTGGACCTGGTCGAGACCGGGGCGCGGGCCGCCTCGCTCCTGCTGGACCTGCACAACGGAGCACCGCTGTACGGCGGCTACGCGGCGATCCCCATGATGGTTCCGGCTGCGGCCTACACGACGGGCGTGGGGCCGTTCGGCGACCTGGTCTCGCACGCGCACAGTCTGGTGGCCGACGGCACGCTCGAAGACTTCAGCGTCTACCAGATTCAGCCGTGGCTGGACGTGGAGCGCCCCAGTTCCGCGGTCGTCGTCTACTCGAAGTCCCAGGAGCACGCCGAGGAGGCGGCCGCCGAGCTGGCGACCCGGTTGTACGCGATGCGCCGTGACCTCAAGGCGGACCTGCACTCGATCGAAGAGATCGCCGCGCGCGCGGCCGCGCCCGAGTCGAGCAAGCCGGTCATCCTCGTCGACTCGGCCGACTCGTCCAATGCCGGCGCCCCCGGCGACAGTGCGGCAGTGCTCGGTGTCCTCAACAGCTCCTTCCCGGGGCTGCGCGCAGCCACGATCATCGCCGATCCAGCCGCGGTGGAAGCGGCGTTCGCCGCCGGTGTCGGTGCCACACAGACGTTTACACTGGGCGGCACCGTGGACCCCCGAGCGGTGCCGGTGACGGTCGAGGGGCGCGTCCGGTCGCTGCACGACGGCGGCTTCGACGTCGAGGGGCAGGGCAGCGCGGGCAGGCACATCGAGCTCGGGCGTACGGCGGTGTTACGCGTCGGCGAGGTCGACGTCCTGGTGTGTCACACCATTTCCGGCAACGGCGACCCGCAGCTGTACCGCGCCTTCGGAATCGACCAGAAGATGTACGACCTGGTGGTGGTGAAGGCCAACACGTCGTTCCGCGCCGGATACGAGCCGTTCGCCGGTGAGATCTACCTGGCGGACACTCCGGGTGCGGCTGCGTCGGACATCCAGACCTTGCCGTTCAAGAAGTCTCATCTCCACGCGTTCCCGTGGGTGGACCGTGCCGAGTTCACACCGGAGGTGTTGGTGCGCAGGCTCGGCGGGTGAGCTGCGCGGCCCGAGGGCAGAGCCACACGAGGTCCAACCAAATGGCGTCGGCACCGCCGCTGCTATCCGGCAATCGGTGCTCGCGCAGAGTATTCGGAGCGCGCCCCTCGACGCCCCGGCTGTGAGTCGGATCCGAACGAAGAGTTTCTTGACGGCGCCGGGCCGCCCGAGCGCAGCGAGGAACCCGATCCGAAGGTGGCCGGGCTGGGACTAGGAAGAGTTCAACCTGGTTGGACGCACACGGGCTCGCCACTCTGGGCAGGTACGTCCCCGACCTGACCGGTGGGCGCGAGACGAAAGGTCTTCCGTGACGACTACCGACCCCGCACCCTCGCTCGAGGACCATCACCGCATGATGGGCATGCTGACCGGGTACTGGGTGAGCCAGATTGTGCGTTCCGCTGCGGTTTTCAACCTTGCCGGCCATCTGGCCGCCGGTGTCGACACGCCTCACGCGATCGCCGAAGCCGAACATCTCGATCCCAGCGCCACGCACCGTCTGCTGCGGACCCTTGCCTCGCTCGGGCTGGTGACCTCCGATGACGGTGTCCACTTTGCGGCCACCTCGCTGTTGCAGACGCTGCGGGCCGATGCTCCGCACTCTCTGCGTGGCATGGTGCTTGCGATGAGCGCGCCAGGCCACTGGTTGCCCTGGGGGCACTTTCCGGACGCGGTCCGCACCGGGGACCGGCAGATCAAGCCCGCGCTGGAGGGGTTCGAGACCGTGTTCGACTATCTCGCGGTTCACCCGGACCAGGCGGGCGCTTTCACCGAGGCCATGTCGAACCTGAGCGCCGCGGCCGCGATCGAGATCGCGAAGGTGGTCGACACCAGCGGTGTTGACTGCGCCCTGGACGTCGGCGGTGCGAACGGCGAAGTCGTCCGGGCCATGATGCGCGCCAATCCCGACTTGCGTGGCGGCGTCTTCGATCTGCCAAATGTGGTGCCCGATGCCGAAGCCGCTGCCCGCAACGACGGGCTGGGGGACCGCTTCAGCGCAATCGGCGGCGACTTCTTCGGGTCCGTGCCGTCGGCGGACCTGTACCTGCTCAAGTACGTTCTGCACGACTGGCCGGACGACAGCTGCGTGCAGATTCTCAAGAACTGCCGCGCGGCGCTGCAGGAAGGCGGTCGCATCGTCATCGTCGACTACCTCGTCGGTGAGGTCGGCGATCCGGGACTTGCTCCGCTGATGGATATGAACATGCTCGTCATGACCGGCGGCCGTGAGCGAGACCTCGCCGAGTTCGACGCGCTCTTCGCAGCGGCTGGGCTGCGCCGCACCGCCGTCAGTCAGGCCGGTCCCCTCGGCATCATCGAAACCGTCGCCGCCTGACGGCCTGCGGCGCGTCGTTGACACCGGCGCAGCCCCACCCCTAGCATTTCTGACTACATACGTTGTCAGAATGAGCTCGAGGAGGAGTCGCGTGAGTGTGTTGATTCCGAAGCGCCACCCTGACCGCCCGCGGCCGATCCCGGCCGGCATCCGGGCCATCGCGACGGCCATGGCGATCCGCGACCCGAATCCGCGCCAGTGGCAGATCCTCGGCGAACGGCTCACCGTCGGCGACGAACCGATGGATCGCCTGGTCGAGTGGATGGCAGCCACCGGCACCGACCAGACGCGGCCGTTGTTCGAGCAGGCACTCAACGGCGGTATCGCCTCTGTGCCGGACGCGCCGGCGCCCCTTCGCGAGTTCTTCGACAGCGTGGAGACGCCACCGGACTGGGTGGACCCGGACCTGCTGCGCACAGGGCAGCGCGCGTTGCGGCGCGGCGGGGCCGACGGCATGTACATCGCCCGCGATGTCTCGTTGCTGGGCGGCTACCAGTTCTCCGGTTTCAACAAGACGCTGCTGCGTACCGGCGCGCTGGAGAAGGGTTCCAACAAGCGGTTCGCCGAAACCATGCAGTGGGCAATGGATGTCATCGCCGAAGGCGGCCTGGAACCCCTCGGCGTGGGCTACCGCTCGACCATTCGGGTCCGGCTGATCCACTCGTTCGTCCGTCGGCACGTGTCAGCGATGCCGGACTGGCGCGCCGACGAATGGGGCATACCGGTCAACCAGACCGACATGGCGGCGACGCTGGTCGGCGCACTCGTCGCACCGGCGGTGGGCTCGATCGCCATGGGCGTCGTGTTGACCCCGTCGGAGTTCCGTGCCGTGGCCCACCTGACCCGGTACGTCGGCTTTCTGATCGGCGTCGAAGACCAGTGGCTGCCAAGGAGTTTCCGGGACAGCGTCCGGGTGCTGTCGCACACGCTGTCGGCACTGGCCGCACCGGACGAATCCAGCAGGCAGCTCGCGGCCCCCATGGTCGAGGACCCGCTGGCGTGGCACTACGACAACCTGCCGGGCCTGCGGCGCCGGCTGGCCCGCGCCCAGCACCTGTCGATCACCAGTGCGTTCCTGGGGCGACGCACGGTGGAGAAGCTGGGCCTGCCGTCGTATGCCCTTCCGTGGTATCCGCTGCTGCGGCTACCGGTGAACCTCGCGCGGAGTGCGACCGCCCTCGGACTGCCGGGCGGTATGGCACGCGCGGATCAGCGCGGGCAGCGCGAACACGCACAGTTGTTGCGCACCATGACCGGTGAGGACGCGCCGGCGACCATCGGCGAGTCCGCCGCACACGTCAGCCGGGTCGCCTGACGGGCACTGCTATCGGAAAGAGTTCGGGGACAGGCGGATCAGACCAGCGGGAGTGGTGGCGAGCCCAGAAGGTCGCGGTCGCCGTCATAGCCGTTGCGTAGGGCGGCCGCGACATCCTCGTACGGAGCACCCAAATCGATTGAGCTGACGCGATCCAGGCGCTGGTAGTGCTCTGCGTCGTAGTCGTGCTCGAAGGCCTTCAGGTACGCCCGGAGGTGGTCCGACGATCGCGGGCCGACGACAGGGATCAAGGCCGTCGGGGTCAGCGCGGCGCGGTGCCGAAGCCAGGCCAAGGACACCTGGACTGCGGTGGTGTCCGTCTCACGCGCGATCGCTAGCACCTCGTCGACCACAGCCCTTTGATGTGCGGTTTCCGCGGCGGCGTTGCTGTCACGGCTCAATCGTCCTGTCTCCCCCCGCCGGTACTTTCCGGTGAGCAACCCGCCGGCCAGCGGTGAATACACCAGCACCCCGAGGCCGTGGGCTTCGGCCATCGGCAGGAGTTCGCGGTCGGCGGAACGTTCGGCCAGGCCGTACTCGGTCTCAATCCCGATGGGCGAAGCGAATCCGCGCAGGTCTGCTTGCACTGCGGCGCCGGCGATGCGCCAGGCTGGGAAGTTGGAGAACCCGCAGTGCAGGACCTTGCCGGACTGGATCAAGTGGTCGAGTCCGGTCAGGATTTCCTCCATGGGAGTGACGCCGTCGGGAAAGTGCGGCATGAAGACGTCCACGTAGTCGGTCTTGAGGCGTGTCAGGCTTGCCTCCAGTGACCGGATCATCGTCTTTCGGCTGTTGCCGGTCGTTCCCGGGCGTCGGTCCTTCTGCTTGGTCCCGCTGTACTTGGTGATCACGACGAAGTCGTCCCGGTCGGGACCGAGGAGTTCACCGAGGACGCTTTCTGCCTGTCCGGCCTGGTAGATGTCGGACGAGTCGAAGGCGGTGCCGCCTGCGCCCAGCCGATTCGCGCTGGCTCCGACCTCAGCCACGTGCATTTGGTGGGCCTCACCCCGTGCCGGTTGCCATAGGCTTCATCGGTGGCAATCCGGGACTGGTCGAAGGCCAAATTCACCCTTCTCATCGGGCTTCCCGTCTTCCTTGTCATCAGCATCCCGATGGTCGTATGGGATTACCGCACAGAGGCTCCGCGCCCCAGCGGCGACTGTCTGCATGTGGACCAGGCGATGCGGCACTGGATGCGTGTGCTGCCCGCAATTCAGAGCGGCCTGGGCGATGCGGACGACACCGCCCTGGTCTCCGATACCGCCGCGGCAGCCACGGCGATCCGAGGGGAAGCCGAGGCGATCCAGGATCCGGCATTGCGGTCCACGGCGATGACACTCGCCGACAACCTCGAACGGGTCAGTCGCGGAAGCCCGAGCAGTCCGCCGAACGGATTTCCGGATCGGAATTACATGGGGGGAATGCAAGATTCGATTTCGACCGGCCACGCCCTGAAGCTCGCGTGCCCGGGCGCCGTCGACGACCGACTGCCTGAGGAGTCGTAGAGGTCGGAGGCTGCGGACTCACCGGCGAGTGGGAGCGGAGTCGAGTTGGTCGTTGTCCTTCGGCAAGTGGGGCCGAAGAGCGGCGGCGAAGATGCGGTCGAGAAGACGGTCGGGCAGTAGAGGCATCACCGGGAGCAGTGCGGCTTCGCGGCCGACGGTGTAGCGCGTGCGTGGCCGGCGTGCCGTGATGGCCTTGGCGATCGCCGCGGCCGCAACCTCGGCGGGTAGTCCCGATTTGGTCGACGCTTCCGCCTGAGCGTTGACCGCGTGCACCAGGGCGCCGTATCGGCGGCGCTGCTGCGGTGTCATCGCGGCGAGCAGATCGTGGGCGCTGGCGATGGCTCTTTCGAGCATCTCCGTACGCACAGCGCCGGGTTCGATCACGATCACCTGGACCCCGTGGGGGGCCACCTCGCGTCGCAGCGCGTCGCTCATCGCTTCGAGCGCGAACTTCGTGCCCGCGTATGGACCATAGGTGGCCATCGCGACCTTGCCTCCCACCGAACTGATATTGACCACGCGGCCCCCGCTGTCGATCAGCGTGGGCAGGAGCGCCTGGATCACCGCGACGTGGCCGAACAGGTTGACCTCGAACATGTCTCGCCACTGATCGATCCCGAAGACCTCGACCGGAACGTTGGCCTGCACCGCGGCGTTGTTCACCAACGCCCGCAGTCGCCGGCGCCGCGGGTCCTCAGATACCCGACGGGCAAGCGCTCGGATCTGATCGGAATCGGTGATATCCAGAATCAACGGCTCGACGTTCGACGCCCGGATGGCGTCGGCGTCGCGTTCTCGCCGAACACCGGCGAGCACGTGGAACCCCCGCCGGGCCATCTCGCGGGCGCTGGCTGCTCCGATACCGGTTGAGGCACCGGTGACCACCACCAGCTCATTTTCAGTTGACACCGTCATCTGGTGAGTCTTGCGGAGTCAGATGACAGTGTCAACTACGATGGTCGGACTATGAGTCGCGAGGAATCAGCGGCCGCCACCCGCCGCGCCCTGCTCGACCAAGCTGCCCTGCTGCTGGACGGCGGAGGTCTCGACGCGGTGACGTTGCGCGAGGTCGGCGCCCGCGCGGGGGTGAGTCGGGGGGCGCCGTATCGGCACTTCGCAGACAAGGAGGGTCTGCTGACTGCGGTGGCTGCGGAGGGTTGGCAGCGCCTCGGTGATCACATGCACAGGGTGCACGCCCACGGTGAACCCGGATCTTTCGGCAAGTTGCGCGCGGCGCTGATCCACGTCATCACGGTCAGCCGGCAACAGCCCCACCTATACCGGCTGATGTTCAGCCCCCCAGCAGGGGACCCGACCGCAGTGGTCCGCGCCGCGCAACGCATGTGCGACGAGTTCCTGGCCATCGTCGCCGACGTCGCCGGCAATGATCGTGCTGAGCGCTACGCCGCCATACTCCTGACTGGCGTGCATGGCGCCGCAGCCCTGGAGATGAGTGGCCTTCTGCACACCGACAAGTGGCAGACCACCCCCGAAGAACTCACCGATAACCTACTCGCGCTCATCAATGACGCCGACCCTCACGCCGACCGAAACTAGCTGGCCAGACACATGTTTCGACGCATATCGCAGCAGGCACTGATCAGATCTACTACCCGGCTCGCTACTCGGAACCGCGCTGCGCGGCCAGCCACTGACGCACGAGGTCGCCGTCGTGTGCCTCCACCGATCGCAGCTCGGTCAGTGTCGGGTGCCCGGCGTCCAGCAGCGCGCTGTCGGTGTCCGGCTCCGGCTCGTCCGACACCTCGACCTCGGTCAGGCGCACGCCGCCGTCGCGGACCTCCTCGACCCGTGTCTGCACCGCTCCGCCGCGGGCCAGCCGCGCATGTCGGAGCGGGCCCACCTCCGCCGCGGGCCGGTCCGGGACGTTGAGGGAGAGCACGGTGCCGTCGGGTGCGTCGAGGAGCAGCTCCAGCACCGGCGCCAGCAGGCCGGCGGCTGTTCCCCAGTACCGCTCTCCGGTGGGGCGCAGGGCGACGTCGAGCGACACGGCCAGCGCGCGGGTGTCGCTGATCTTCGCGGTGAGGGCCGCGCCGACGGTGCCGGAGTGCAGGACCGCGCGACCGACGTTGGCGCCGTGGTTGATTCCGGACAGCACGACGTCCGGTCGGGGATCGAACCAACCGTTGAGCGCGGCGGCGACGATGTGTCCCGGCTGCGCGTGGACCGCCCACGCCTCGACGTCGAGGCCGGGTATCTGTCGCTGCTCGACGACCGTGCGGCCATCCCGGCGGACTGCGCTCAGCGCCGCGCTCGCGCCGCTGGCCTGCTCGGCAGGGGCGGCGACGATCACGTCCAAACCCGCCTCCAGTGCCGCAGAGGCCAGTGCGTGCAGACCGGGGGAGTCGATCCCGTCGTCGTTGGTCACCAGTGCACGTGGCACCCGTCGACCTCCTCCCACTCCGCGGTCATTTCTTCCATGGATGCAGCTCCACCCGCTCGGCGAGCGTCTCGACGGCCCGCGCGCCGCCGGTGCCCAACCCGTGCCGTACCACGTTGAGCGCCCCGCAGGCGGCGCCGATCTGCAAGGCCGTGCGCAACGGGCGACCACTTGCCAGCGCGGAGACGATGCCTGCGGTCATGGAGTCCCCGGCGCCCGCCGAATCGGCCGGCTCCAGTGCGGGCATACAGATTTCGACGACGTCATCGTCATCGAGAAGCGCCAGGGCCGGTGCGGCTCCGCTACGCGACACCACGATCGTGCCCGCGCCGTCCTCCCGCATGGAATGCATGGCCTTGACCAGATCCCCGGCGTCGTCGGACTTCGCGCGGCCGTCGTTGAGCAGTTCTTCGTGGCTGACCTTGATCAGATCCGGCTTGCCTGCGAGCACTGCCTCGAGTCGCTCGCCGGAGAGGTCGGCGGCCACCTTGCAGCCGTTGGCACCCAGGTCGGTGGACAGTCGCCGATAGAGGTCCGCAGGCACCACGTTGTCCTCCTGCGGACCGGACAGCAGTGCCCAGCCGTGGATGAGTCCCTCGGTGAGGGTGAGTTCGTAGAGGGCGTCGAGCTCGTGGCGGTCCAGCGGGCTGCCGTCGGCCTCGGCGACGACCTCTCGGCTCCCCGTGCGGCGGTCGTGCACGTACGAGCCGTTGCGTGCGCTGACCGGCACGGCGCGCACGGTGACGTTGTTCATCGGCAGCAGGTGCCCGAGCACGTCGCCGGTCTCCCCGCCGAGCGCCGAGCACAGCACGACCGGCACACCGAGGGAGGACAACATGCGGGACTGCCAGACACCCTGGCCGCCGGCGTGCACGTGGATGTCGTCCGCTCCCGAGCGGTCCTCGACCGTCACGGTGAGAACGGGTAGGGGAGCGAAGACGACGACGGGACTGGGGTCCTCCGAACTATCGTTGCGGGGTTTGCTGTCTGCCATGGGCTGGGGTGTACCCACCCTGACGGCGACCCACCCCTGCGCATACGGCCGGTTCGAGTGATTCCTCTCTCGGTGGACCGAGAAGAGCTGCATCCCAATGTGTTCGACCGCACAGCGGGTCAGCTCAGGGCCCGCCCTTCCAGTGCTCGATGCGGTGGTGATCGGGGGTGAACCCGTGCTCGACACCCCAGAGCACGGCCTGGGTCCGGCTGGCCACGTTGATCTTGCGGTAGATCGTGCGGATGTAGGACTTGATGGTGTTCGGACTGAGGTAGGTCAGCGTGGCGACCTCGGCGTTGCTCTTACCCTGGGTGATGAGCGCCAGGATCTCCGATTCCCTGTCGCTCAATCCCTCGCCGCGGCCCGGCCAGTCGAGGCCGACAGCGCTGCGTCCCCGTGGCGGGATGTCACTGACGACCGTCTCGCCGGCATGGACCGCCTCCAGTGCGGCGACCAACTCCCGCGCGGGCAGTGTCTTCGACAGATAACCGTCGGCTCCCTTCTGGCGGGCGCTTTCGATGAGCTCGGGGTGAAAGTTCCACGTATAGACCACAACCCGGTGAGCCCGCGGATTCGCGACCAACGCCGCGATCTCGTCGTGATCGGATTCGGGCTGGGCGAAGGAGTCGTAGAGGACGATGTCGACGCTGTCGTCGAGGCTCATGTTCGAGTCGATCTCCGCGACGACGACCCGATCGCGGTATCTGTCGAACATGTTCGCCACGCCCATCAGCACGACGTCGTAGTCGTCGACCAGCGCCACCGTGATCGGAGTGTTCGGCGGCGATGCCATGGCCCCCAGGCTACCTACCTAGGGGTGTACCGCCACCCCCCTTAGGGGTGTTGGACTGACATCAGTGTCGAGCAGCCGCCCGACCAATCCCGATCCAGCGCCGCCCGGCGCTGCACCAGAAAGGCACGCAGCCATGATCGGACTCATCGTCAGCATCATCGTCATCGGACTGATCGCCGGCGCTCTCGCTCGCCTCCTCGTTCCCGGCAAGCAGAACCTGTCGATCCTGATGACCATCGTCCTCGGAATCATCGGCTCCTTCGTCGGCGGATTCCTCGGATACCTGATCTTCCACAAGGACGCCTCGCAGGGATTCCTCCAGCCCGCCGGCATCATCGGCTCGGTCATCGGCGCGGTCCTCGTGCTGGTGATCTGGCTCCGGGTCGGAGGCCGCAGCTCCGTCAGCCACAGGTAGCCCCAATGCCCGACAGGGCCCGGCCCCGAGCTGTCCGGGGCCGGGCCCTGTCGTCCCCGCCGTTCTGATTGAGCAACGCGTTGCTGGGAACCCCTGCACTGCATCGAGGGGATCGATGACGCACGTCCCGACTCAAAGGAATCAGGTCTCACCCATGGCGGACATCATCGAGCTGATCTATGCCGACCACGACTGGCTGCGCCGCATGTTCTTCCGCCTGGACGACGCCACCACCCCGGAAGAGCTCGCCGCGATCTGGGACGTGCTCGGCAAGCGGCTCGACACCCATGCCGACGCGGAGGAGACGGTGTTCTATCCGGCGCTGCTCAAGCAGGGCGGCAAGGACGACCCCGGGAACCCCGAAGGTGATCCCGAGGACGAGACCGAAGACGCCATCACCGACCACAACGCCATTCGCGACGCGGTCCGCCGATCCCGGCAACACGAGCCCGGCACCGACGAATGGTTCGAGGCCGTGATCGCCGCACGCAAGGAGAACGGCGAGCACCTCGACGAGGAAGAGCGCGAAGCCATGCCCGACTTCATCAAGAGTGCGTCCCTGGAACTGCGGCACGAGCTGGGCATGCAGTGGCTGCGCTTCTATGCCGAACATCAGGCAGGCCAGGGCATCAGTGGGCGCGACAAAGACGCGGACGAGTACATCGCGCAGAACTCCTGACGCTCGCTCGCCGCACGCTTGTCCCGCGGGCTGAGGCGTTTACCGCGGCGCGCGTCGTGGTAACCGACGCGTGTTGTGACCCACGCCACATGGGGGTAGGCCGTGTACCAGCAAGTTCTCGATCCCGTCGCCGGATCGCTCGCCTGGAGTGCTGCGGTGGCCGCCGTTCCACTGCTGCTGCTGTTCGTGCTGCTCGGTGCGCTGAAGATGACCGCCTGGAAGGCGGCGCTCATCTCGCTGGCCGTCAGCATCGCGGTCGCCGTCCTGATCTACGGGATGCCGGTCGGGCAGACGCTGCTGGCAGCCAGCGAGGGCGCCGCCTTCGGCTTCTTCCCGATCCTGTGGATCGTGATCAACGCCATCTGGGTCTACCAGATGACCGTCGCGACAGGTCATTTCGACGTGCTGCGGCGATCTTTCAGTTCGGTCAGCGACGATCAGCGCATCCAGGCCATCATCATCGCGTTCTCGTTCGGCGCGTTGATCGAGGCCCTCGCCGGGTTCGGCACACCCGTGGCGGTCACCTCGGTGATGCTGATGGCGCTGGGCTTCCGGCCGCTCAAGGCTGCCGTGCTGGCGCTCGTCGCCAACACCGCCCCGGTCGCCTTCGGCGCGATGGCCACCCCCATCATCACGCTCGGCAAGGTCACCGAACTGGACGTCGACACCCTCGGTGCGATGGTCGGCCGGCAGACACCGATCCTCGCGCTGCTGGTGCCGCTGGCGCTGGTGGCCATCGTCGACGGCCGCCGCGGCATGCGCGCGACGTGGCCCGCGGCGGTGGTCTGCGGCGTGGTGTTCGCCGTCGCGCAGTTCGCCACGTCGAACTTCCTGTCGGTGCCGCTGGCCGACGTTGTCGCGTCGCTGCTGTCGGCGGCCGCAGTGGTCGCGCTGGTGCGGGTGTGGCACCCCGCCAACACCTATACCGAGCCCGTCGAACCCGCTCCGGTCGCCGTGCGTGCGGGAGGCGACGGTGGTCCCACCGAAACCGGCGGTGACACTCCCCGGGGTGGCCTACGCACCGTCGACGGGCCGCCGCCACGAGGAGGCGCCGGGGACCACCCCACGCGAGACGAGCGGGTCGAGGACTCCCGCGCCGACGTCGTCAAGGCGTACGCCCCCTACGGAATCATCATCGGCGTCTTCGTGCTCTGCCAGATCCCGGCGGTCAAGAGCCTGCTGGAGAAGGCGACGTTCGCGGGAAACTGGCCGGGGCTCAACGTGGTCGACGCCGACGGCGATCCGTCGACGCTGACGAAGTTCACCCTGAACCTGCTGACCACCCCGGGCACCCAGATGCTGCTCGCCGGTGTGCTCACGATGGTCGCGTTGCGCCTGTCGGTGCCGCGGGCGGTCAAGGCCTACGGGGTGACGCTGCACCAACTGCGGTGGGCGATCGTCACCGTCATGACCGTCCTCGCGCTGGCCTTCGTGATGAACCTGTCCGGCCAGACGATCACCCTGGGCACGTTCATGGCCGCCGCGGGTGGGGCCTTCGCGCTGCTGTCGCCGATCCTGGGCTGGCTCGGGGTGGCGGTCACCGGTTCCGACACCTCGGCCAACTCGTTGTTCGGTGCGCTGCAGGTGACGGCCGCGAACCAGGCCGGGCTGTCCGAGGTGCTGATGGCCGCGTCCAACAGTTCCGGCGGCGTGCTGGGCAAGATGATCTCGCCGCAGAACCTCGCCATCGCCGCCGCCGCGGTCGGCCTCGACGGGAAGGAGGGCGACATCTTCCGCCGGGTGGTCCTGTGGAGTCTCGGGTTCCTCGTCCTGCTCTGCGCATTGTCGGCGCTGCAGGCCTCGCCCGTGTTGTCGTGGATGGTGCCGGCATGAGCACGGGGAGCATCGCAGTGGTGGACGCGCTGAAGGATCTGATCGCCGAACTGCCCGACGGGGTGGTCGTCACCGATCCCGACATCGTGGCCTCCTACCGGCAGGACCGGGCGGCCGATCCGAGAGCCGGCACCGCGGCGGCCATCGTGCGGCCCACCCGCACCGAGGAGGTGCAGGCGGTGCTGCGCTGGGCGTCGGCGCACAAGGTCGCGGTGGTGCCGCGCGGCATGGGCACCGGATTATCCGGTGGCGCAACAGCTCTCGACGGCGGCATCGTGCTGTCGACGGAGAAGATGCGCGATATCACCGTGGATCCGGTGACCCGCACCGCCGTGGTGCAGCCCGGTCTGCTCAACGCCGAGGTGAAGAAAGCTGTCGCCGAGTACGGGCTCTGGTACCCGCCGGACCCGTCGTCGTTCGAGATCTGCAGCATCGGCGGCAACATCGCCACCAACGCCGGCGGACTGTGCTGCGTGAAATACGGCGTCACCACCGACTACGTGCTGGGCCTGCAGGTCGTGCTCGCCGACGGCACCGCGGTACGACTGGGCGGGCCGCGCTTGAAAGATGTCGCAGGACTGTCGCTGACGAAATTGTTCGTCGGCAGCGAGGGCACCCTCGGCGTCGTCACCGAGGCGACGCTGCGGCTGCTGCCGCCCCAGCCGTCGCCGTGCACGGTGGTGGCGACGTTCGATTCGGTGCAGGCCGCGGCGGACGCCGTCGTGGCCATCACCGGCAAGATCCGGCCGTCGATGCTGGAGTTCATGGATTCGGTGGCCATCAACGCCGTCGAGGACAAACTGAAGATGGGGCTTGATCGCAACGCCGCTGCGATCATGGTCGCCGCCTCCGACGACCGCGGCGCCGTAGGCGCGCAGGACGCCGAGTTCATGGCCCAGGTGTTCACCGAAGCCGCTGCGACAGAGGTGTTTACGACCAACGATCCAGAGGAAGGGGAGGCGTTCGTCGCCGCGCGCCGCTTCGCGATCCCCGCGGTCGAGGCCAAGGGTTCGCTGCTGCTCGAAGACGTCGGCGTGCCGGTGCCCAGACTCGCCGACCTGTGCGCGGGAATCGAGAAGATCGCCGCCGATCGCGACGTGCTGATCTCGGTGATCGCGCACGCCGGCGACGGCAACACCCACCCGCTGATCGTGTTCGACCCGGCCGACGCGGCGATGGAGCAGCGCGCTCAGCAGGCGTTCGGCGAGATCATGGACCTGGCCGTCGGCCTCGGGGGCACGATCACCGGCGAGCACGGCGTCGGGCGGCTGAAACGGCCGTGGCTGGCGGGCCAGATCGGGCCCGAGGCGATGGAACTCAACCACCGGATCAAGCACGCGCTGGATCCCGACGCGATCCTCAATCCGGGGGCCGCGTTCTGACGCACGCTGGCCGCGCGGGACTTACGAGGGACGCCGCCCGAACGCGAAGTAGGCGAGCGGGCCGACCGGCTGTACCACCGACAGCGTCCGCCACAGCGCCTTCGAGCCGCGCACCGTCGACGCCGGACGTCGCGCGAGGTCGACCAGCATGGCGGTGGTTGCCACCACTTCGAGGACGCCCGCTATGGCGGTCACTTTCTGCTGCGTCGGGGACAGGTCACTCCATTTCCGCTTGGCCATGGATGCCACCGTAGTCGGGCCCCAGCGATGCGATCATCGGGGTCGGGCGGAACGGCGGAGATCGTCGGCCGAGAGCGACAGATCCGTTGCCGCGGTGCGTAGTTCGGTCTGTAGGAGCCGGACGAGGCCGAGCCGTTGCAGCAGCGGCACCGCGCACAGCTTGATGTTCCGGCGCAGAAGCCGGCCGCTGGTGCGTGCCAGTACGGTGCCGTCGGTGCGCAACGCCAGGTCCTGGTTCCTCTGCACGTAGGAGTGCATGCGCTGCTGGTAGGCCGCGAACGCAGCCGCCGGCCGGTCGTGCGCGGCGAGTTCACCGGCCAGGACGTAGGCCCCGCTGATCGCGATGCTCGTACCTTGCCCGGACAGGAGTGCCGGTGCGTACGCGGCGTCGCCCACGAGCGCTACGTGACCGCTGTGCCAGCGTTCCATCCGGACCTGGCTGACGGTGTCGAAGTAGACGTCGTCGGCGGTCGGCAGGGTGTCGATGACTTCTTCTGTGCGCCAACGGTCGTCGGCGAACGCCCGATGCAGCGCGTCGCGAATCTGATTCTTGTCGCGGGTGTCGACGCTGCCCGGTTTCGGGTGGACGAAGGTCAGGAAGGCGCGGGCAGCGGCACCGTCGGCGGGTCGCTCGACCAGGACGGTGCGCCCAGGGTGCGAGTAGAGGAAACCGGTCCCCGGCTCGAACATGCCGGTCGGCAGGTCCCAGACCGCTGCGTAGGGACCGAGGTGGTGGAGGTGGCGACTCTCGTCGCCGAAGGTGAGTGCGCGGACGTTGGAGTGGATACCGTCGGCGCCGACCACCACGTCGAATCTTCCGGGGTGACGTCGGCCGAAGGCGACGTCGACCCGGGCCTCGATGCGGGACAGCGTGGTGACCGTGTCGCCGAAGGCGTACTCCACACGCCCGGAGGTGGCCTGGTGGAGGAGGTCACCGAGCGCACCTCGGGTGAGTTCGACGTCGCCGACAGCCGAGGAGCCGAGCAGAGTTCCGTAGTCGAGTGTGGTGAGCCGACGGCCGCCGGGGGCCAGCAGCTGCACGGGCACGTGGCGGTGGCGGCGCGCGGCCATCTCGTCGTACAGACCCATCCGGCGGATGACCTCGACTGCCGTGCCGCGGACGTCGATAGGGTAACCACTGGTGCGGAGTCGGCCGGAGCGTTCGACGACCGTGACGTCCCACCCGGCCTCGGACAGCCAGTAGGCGAGCACCGGTCCGGCGATGCTCGCGCCGGAGATGAGTGCGGTGCGGGTCGGCATGGCGAACCTCCAAATGCGTTCGGCGGCAGCAGCGTCCGCGACTGTGCGACGAGTGTGCAGTGCGCGAGAGGACCCGGCCGAGAGCAGTAAGCTACACAACTGTCGCTTAAGGGAGACGGTAGACCGGCGCGATAAGCTACGCAAGTGTCTTCTCATCGCGGGCCCGGACTGCGCCGTCGCGGGGCCGCGCTGGAGGCGGCGATTCTCGATGCGGGGTGGGACCAGCTGATCGAGGCCGGCTACGCGCGGTTCACCATCGAAGCGGTCGCCGCGAGGTCCGGTAGCGCCCGGTCGGTGCTGTATCGGCGCTGGCCGACGCGCACGGAACTGCTCGAAGCGGTCATCCGCCACCGCGGCGCGGTCGACGCGATTGCGGTCCCCGACACCGGATCCCTGCGCGGTGACGTCGTGGCGGTGCTGACGGACTTCAACGAGCGACGAGCGGGGATCATCGCCGGCTTCGCCGCGCTGTTCGGCGCGTACTTCGACGAGGCCGGCGTGTCTCCGCAGCAACTCCGCGCACTGTTCATGAGCAACGGCCCGAGCGCGATGGAGACGATCGTCGAGCGCGCGGTCCGCCGCGGCGAGTTGCCGACCACGCCACCGGCTCGCGTCGTCGAGCTGCCGGCCGACCTGCTCAGACATGAGTTGTTCATGACCATGGTCGCAGTGCCCCAGGCGACGATCGAAGAAATCGTCGACGAGGTTTTTCTGCCGCTGGCGACCCGCGGATCAGCCGGCCCTCCGCGCGCGTCCTGATTCGAGGGTGCAGCGGCACTTCAACTTTCACTTGGTTGCAGTCGCAGGAGAGCGGCCGGTGAGACGGTGTCGACAAACCTGCGGGCCGCGCCGGCCAGCCTCTCATCGGAGGTGGCCAGCGCGTCCCCCTGCAGCTGAGTCAGTGCGATGTATTCCGCCAGGTAGGTGTCAGGCCAGTTCAGCTCGGCAGCGATACGCCAGGCACGGTCCTGCAGCACCCGGTCGCCGAGGAGTCGGATCCGCAACCCGCGGATGCCGTCGAGAATCTGGCGGCCCCTCCGCTGGTCGAGCTCTCCCCGTTGCACCGATCCGTACACGAGAGCGAGCGCCTGCGACCGCAGCAGGGTGGGAGCCACCAGACTGTGCTCCGGGGGAATCGGCACTGCTCCGGTGGCGAGGTCGATCGCCACCGGAGCATCGATGACGTAGACAGTCATGCCAGTACGGTCGCACGAACTCAGGCGTCGTGCCACTGCCGAGTAGCACTGTCGGGCAGCCTATCCGGCTTGAACCTGCCCGCCGTCGACGACGAGATTGCTGGCGGTGATCCATGCAGCGCGGTCCGAGGCGAGGAAGGCCACCGCCTCGGCGATGTCGGCCCCTTCACCTTTGCGCCCGAGCGGGATCGGAGTGCCACCGGCCTCCGGGCTGTCAGCGCCGATGGCGTCGACAAGCGCCTCACGAATGGCATCGGCACCGGGGGAGGCGACGTTGCCGGGGGTCACGGTATTGACCCGCACGCCATGCGGTCCGGCTTCTCCGGCCAGACCGGTGGTGTAGGTGGTCAGGGCCGCTTTGGCGGCGGCGTAGTGCAACATCGACGCCGGCGGGCTCAGAATCACCGCCGAGGACACATTGACGATGGAGCCTCTACCGCGCGCGTACATCGCGGGGAGCAGTGCGGCATTGAGCCTGACGGCGGCCAGGAAGTTGATCTGAAGATCCTTGACCCATTCGGCGTCCTCGATGTCGAGGACGCCACCGAAATGCGGCGTCGAGGCGCCGGCGTTGTTGACGACGATGTCGACGTCGCCGAGGATCTCCTGCGCCCGGCGGGCCAGTTGCTCGACGCCGTCGGGCGTGGCGACGTCGGCGACCACGTAGTCCACGCCCGGGGGCAGTGACTCCGGTTCCGAACGACCGGAGGTGACGACGCGGGCACCTCCTCGGACGAACCGGTCCACAATGGCCGCGCCGATGCCCTTGCTGCCGCCGGTGATGACCGCTGTCTTGCCGGACAGGTCGAGGATGGGCGTGGTGGGCACTTCTGGTGCCACGACGGAGGTGGGCATGAGGGATCTCCTTTGAGTGATCAAGCAACGGCGAGCGGTCCTCGCGCTCCGTTGTTGACTGTACAGTACATAACTAGCGGCATCGCTGGCCTTGCGGGAGTTATGTACTGAAGTGTCGCGAATGGGTATCATGGCGGCATGGCACGCCCCCGTAAGTTCGACGAAGCAGAGGTTGTCGAGGCCAGTCGCGATCTGTTCTGGGATCAGGGATACGCCGCGACGAGCATCGACGACCTCAGCGCGGCCACCGGTCTGGGGCGCGGCAGCTTCTACAAAGCGTTCGGCGACAAGCACAGTATGTTCCTGCGCGGTCTGGAGTCGTACTGCACCGAGTCCGTTGACCGTCTCCGCGCCGAACTCCGTAACCCGGACATTTCTGCCTATGACCGTCTGGTCGGGCATGTGCGGGGGATTGCCGCGGTGACGGCGTCCGACACCGACCGTCGCGGCTGTCTGCTGGCCAAGAGCGCCGCCGAACTGTCCGCCACGGACCCGGAGGTGGCCAAGCAGGTGAAGCGAACGTTGGATGTGTGGCTGCGCGAACTGACGTCTGTGATCATCGCCGCCCAAACCGACGGTGACATCCCGCCGGACACCGACGCCAAGGCGATGGCCAGCCTGCTGTTGGCCGTGCTGCGCGGGATCGAGGCGCTGCGCAAGGGTGGGGCATCGGCAGCGACGGTCAAGTCGGCTGCAGACCAGGCCATCGCGCTGCTCGCCGCTTCGCCGGCGACTGCCTGAGTACCTACCGGGGTGGGTCGCCGCGCCAGCTGAAACTGTTGACGTACTTGCCCATATCGAGTGCCAACTGAAGATTGGCAGCGGACGGCTTGCCGGATCCGAAGTCGGGCCCGAAGGCGCGGTAGGGCCCCACCGCGCCGGCGATGAGGGCCAGACCATTCTTGACGGCGACCATCACGATGACGCGCATCCGCGCGGAACTGGTCATGGCGCCCTGCGGCCAGAGATCGGCGGCCAACCCGTAGCCGTGTTGGTAGCCGACCATCGTGTTCGGGATCTCGTAGGCGGTCTTGGTGTCGGGGAAAGTTTCGTTCACCAGGTCGGTGGCGATCTGCTGGGCGGTGCGCCCGCCCGCCGGCCGGCTGAACAACTGCATGGTGCCGCCGTCGCCGGCTTGCAGCACGGCAGTGACCCCGTTGTCGTGTTTGGACACCTCGTAGGCTGCGCCTTCGACCGGATAGGACACCGAGAACGCCCCGTCGGTTGAGGTGAACCGGGGATTGATCTCCACGGCGAGGTTGATCGGCGGGCTGCCGCAATCCGGAGGGCAGATGTATTTCGGCGCGGGTTTGGAGATCAGCCCCGACAGGCCGACCAGCGCACCGGCCAGCAGGACGGTGGTGGTCCCCACGGCCAGCGCGACTTTGCGGAAAGACGCCTTCGGCGGCTGGGCGGCCTCGAAACTGCCTGATTGCAGCGAATAGCCGGGCAGCAGTCGGACGGAAATCTCACCGGTCGCCGGCTCGTCGGCGAGCCGGATCGGACGCTCTTCGCGTCGTGTGCGGCGTGACCGGCGTGAGGACGCGTGCATGGCAGCACCGCATCTCGCGCAGAACGCGGCGTCAGGCACCACGTGATTGCATTCGACGCACAGGATGGGCTCGTCGATGCGGATTTCGTCCTGCGCCTCGTACAGCAGAGCCAGGTGCAGACCGACCCGTAGCGCTAACAACGCGATCCCGGTCAACGTCAGATGCAATGCCAACTGCCAGAATTGGGGGAATCGGGCGACGTCCACCACGCCCAGTGACGCGTAGATGGCGATCACCACGACCGCGATGAGCACGAGGGCGCCGCGAATGAAACCGCGGTGCTGGAGGGCTTTTGTCGGTGGTCGGGTGAACCACAGCGCGGTGCCGATCAGCCCACCGACGGCCGCGGCGGTCAGCGGCATGGTGACACCGCGGATTCCGGCCTCGACGAGCAAGCCGTCCAGCGGGCGCGCACGATTGACCATCCCGGTGGTGAACTGGGGGGCCAGCCGGGTCAGGGTGGCCGCGGCGGTGAAGGTGAGCGCGCCCAACGCGCCGATGGCGTAGCCGTCCAACGCTTCCCGGTCGCCCTGCCACGACCATCGGGCCACCAACGCGGGGGCCAGCATGAGCAGCATGCTGCCGACCGGCACCCCGATCCCGTCACGCAGGATCCGTCCACCCGCGATGCCCGCGCCCAGCGGCACACCGTAGGCACGAGCCAGCGCGACCCCGGTCAGCAGCACCCAGCCGATCCCGAGGGCCACCCCGAGGACGGTCGTCAGCACCAGCGTGCCGCGCGGGATGTCCCGGGACACACCGGATTCCCGCAGGTACAGCGCGAACAGCAGCGGAAGGCCGGTGGACGCGACCGCGGTGAGCGCGGCGGGCATCCGCAGCAACGTGGTGACGGCCAGGGCGACCGCGAGCAACCCCAGGGCCATCAGGAACACCCTGCGCGAGCGGGGCGGCAGATGCGGGAAGAGCGAGCTGGTCAGCGCCGGCGAGAGCAGACGCTGTCCGGGCGCGGCACTGAAGGCGCGCGCACGCAGCCAGTGCGGACCTTTCCCGTCGCGGTGCTCGGCCAGCGGCATGCCGCAGTATCCGCAGTACTCGCCTGCGGGCACGTCCATCTGACAGACCTGGCATTCCGTCATGCCGGGGGCGCTCATCAGGCCTGCACCTTCTGCAGGATGAGGAGGTTGCGCACGAGGTTGTCGACATCCGGGGTGCCGAGCCCGGTCACCAGGTCGTAACCGGGACCGGCATTGTCGACGGCGTTGCCGCCCAACGTGACGTCGCGGTAGGCGGGGCGCGGCGCACCCTCGGCGATCCGGTAGAGCAGCGGGTTGATGTCGCCGATCAGGGATCCGTTGTTCTCCAGCAGATACTGGTTCATCACCGCGGTGAGGGCAGCCCAGATCGGCGCCGACTGCGAGGTGCCGCCGCCGACGACCACCTGGTCGTTGAGCACGATCTTCACGCCGGTGAACGGGTCGGCGACCGCGGCGACATCCGGTGTCATGCGCATACCGGTGTTGCGCTCCGGCGGTACCGCGGCCGCGGCCACGCGCTGCCACGGCGGCATGTCGAACAGTGTCGAGACGCCGCCTCCGGTGCCCTGCGACAGCGGGACGTCGAACCACGTCTGTTCGGAGACCCAGGTCCCGTCCGCGTCGGTGGACAGCGTCGTGCCTCCGACACTGGTCATCTCGGGCAGCGAGGCGACCGAGTCCAGGCCGATGTCCTGCTCACTGGGTGGCGACGACCAGTCCTGTCCGCCACGGCATTCCATACCGGCGAGGTCACCGCTGGCGTTGTAGGCGGTGGTGCCGTGCGATTGCGCGGTGCGCAGCGCCGACCGTACCGGCGCCAGGTCCGCAGCGGTGATCAGTTTGTCGCACCCCCAGCCGATCGAGAAACTCCACACCGCGCCGGGGAACCGGCGGTCCGTGTCCTCGAGCATCTGGCCGATCTTGCGGTACCCGCCGCCGCCCTCGACGGTCGGGCGCGCGTTCACCACGACCTTGCGGGCATCCGGCGCAATGGCGTGTGCCACTTGAAGATCCATCGAGAGCTCGCCGCGGGGTTCGCCGGGCGACCCACCGACGACCTCCGGGGTGAACTGCGGCAGGCCGAACATGGTGGTGAATGTGTCCAGGTCGGACTGGCGGAATCCGTCGAAGGCGAAGATCACGATGGTGATCCCCTTGCCGGTGAAGCCGGCACGGGCCAGATCGTCGGCGTTGTAGGTGTTCAACAACGCATCGGGGGCCAATCCCCGGTCGGGGACATCAAGCGGCATGTGGTCGGGCCGCGACATGTGATGCGGCGTGTAACTGAGTATCCGGCCGATCTCGGACACTTCGGTACGCAGGTGCTCAGGCACGGCGGGCTGGTGCGGAGAGGCGTAGAAGTGCTGGCCCTTCCGTCCCCGGTAGTCACGCACGGACACGTCAAACGCGCGCTCGACGGCATCCGGGGCGCCCTCGACGACCACCCAGTCGTCCCCGGGACGCCATCGCACAGTCAGCGCCTGGTCCCTGGCCCAGTCGATCAGGGCCGTGGGCTGTGACCGGTCGGTGAGGCTGGCGGTGAACTCGATGCTCGGTTCACGGGCCGGCCCGAGATCGGTGGACGCCTCGAGCAGAGATGCGTAGGGGCCCCCGATGCGCTTGTCATCGAGGCCCTGCTCGCTGACGGTCAAGCGGATACCCATTACTGCTGCGCCGACGAGCAGCATGGCGGTCAGCAAGCGGACGGTCGCCGTGGTCATGGCTCCGGCACGAACTCAGGACGTGCCCGGACAGTGTCCGGGCACGCCTCGGTCACTGACCGTAGTCGTCGCGGTTCGGGTTGAGCGTCGGCTGAGGCGCCTTGACCGGAGGCGTGAAGAGGCCCGGCGCATTGGGGTCAGGGGCCTTCTCGGTCGGGCTCAGCGAGGGCTCGGTGGTGGTCGTGGTCGTCGTGGTGGGCGACTCTTCGGGGGCTTCGCTTTCGGTGCTGCACGACGCGGTGAACCCGATCATCGCAAGGATGGCGGCACCGCCCACCGCTGCCGAGACCCGACGAACCAGACGGGTAGATGCCATGTTCATTCCTTTGCTCGTTCTTTTCATAGTGAAACTTCAGTCAGCGCGAAAACCCGCGATACGCTGCGTGGCGGTCTCATTCTAGGAGTCAGATGTGAGATCAGGGGGTGTAACGCAGAGCACGTCCCTGCACATTCCCTTGCTCTGCCCCCGCGCCGGCGGTACCGCGCCATCGATGATGACCCGGTTCGGGTCGCTGTGCGCCGCGTCGCGCCAATTCTGTTACATGATCGCCATATTCGACCGATGCTCAGCCCACTCGGGTCGTGACACCCGACCTCGCGATCCTCGTGGCGGTGCTTCGGGCTCGACTCACGAACAGTGCTGAGGAGCGGGTGAGCGCACGCTTCGCGCGGCGGTGCGATGTTCATGCGTTCCTCCCGGGGCGCGGTCGGGCTTGCTGGACGCGCCCGGCCACCCTAGCACGAAGGCCCGATATTCGTGCGAAGTATCGATATTGTGTGCAGTCGGCCATCACGACAGTGTCAAGTCTGCACAGCGGCGACGACGGGTCGCTGGTGCGCGGGCGCAAGGTATGTGGGGTCCGGACCACGCCGCCCTCAAGGCGAGCCGCCTCGTCAGGCGGTTGGCCAGCTGCAAAGCGCCTGCTCGGCAACGGCTTCCAGCTTGGCGCGGCAGAATCCGGCCTTTGCCTGCACCGCTATCCCATGGCCGACGGCAAGCAGGAACGCCGCAAGTGCCTCGGGGTCGGCGCTCGCCGGCAGGTCGCCGTCGGCCTTGGCCTTTTCGAAGCGTTCCCGAATTTGCGCCTCCCCGTCGGCGCGGGCATCGATCAGCGCTTGCCGCACCGTTTCTGCACCGTCGGAGCCTGCGAGGACACCGTTGATGCCCAGACACCCGGTGTGTTCCGGGTATCGCGTATTGAGTGCGATGGCGCTGAACAGAAAGTGGGCCGCAACCTCACGTGCTGTCGGCAACGCCAGAGCTTCCGGGATGTAGTCCAGGTACCTCTCGTAGTAGCGCTCCAGAGCCCGCCGGAACAGTGCTTCCTTGTTGCCGAAAGCGGAGTACAGGGCGGGCCTCTCGACGCCGGCGGCCTTGGTGAGGTCGGCATACGAGGCGCCCTCGTAGCCCTTCTGCCAGAACACGCGCAGGACGGCGTCGAGCGCCTCGTCCACGTCGAACTCGCGATGGCGTCCCATCAGGCCCCGTGGCCTATTTCCATAATGGCCATTACTGAATGCTACCAGGCTGATGGCCACGCCAGGGCGAGCAGCGGTGCTCACGCCACGTCGCGCACCAGATCCTCACTCCTGGCCCACAGTCGTTCGGCGCTCGCGGCGTCCAGCGCATAAGAACGCACGCCGTCGGCAAACGGATTGGGGATGTCATCGGCCGGGGCGACGGCGCAGTCCTCGAGGTAGTGCCCGCCGATCTCGTCCTTGTCGGCGACCACTGCGGCCCAGACGGAAGTCGCCGCCGCCTGCGGGACGTCTTTGAGTTCCCCCGGCGGCAGGCCGGCGTCGGCACGGGCCTTGCCCACGGTGGCGAAGAGGTCCTGGAGCGCCTCGGGGGAGAAGTTCCGGGCGAGGTCGGTATGGCTGTTGCCGGGCATCACGGCGGCGGCCCTGATGCCGCGGTCACGATGGCGCCGATCGAACTCGACCGCGAAGAGCGCATTGGCGGTCTTGGATCGCGCGTAGGCGACCATGGGGTCGTATTCCTGGTTCGCGAAGTTCGGATCCTCCAGGTCGATGTCGGAGACACGGTGAGCCTGCGAGGACAACACCACCAGGCGTCCGTTGTCGACCAGCAGCGGCGCAAGGCGGGTCACCAGCGCGAAATGCCCGAGATGGTTTGTCCCGAACTGGGTTTCGAAGCCATCGACGGTGTGGCCGAACGGAGTGGCCATGACGCCGGCGTTGGCGATGACGGCATCGAACGGCCGACCGTCGCCGAGCAGTGCGTCGGCGGCAGCGTGGACGCTGCGCAGAGATGCGAGGTCGAGCTCGATCCAGTTCACACTTCCGCTACCGCTACCGCTACCGGCGAGGATCGACGCGGTGGCCGTCTCGGCTTTCACCAGATCCCTGGCGGTGCCCACCACGTGGGCACCCCGGGCCGCCAGCGCGCGAGCCGTCTCGAGCCCGATGCCCGACGATGCGCCGGTGATGAGAAAGCGCTTACCTGCGAGGTCGACATCGGACAGGACTTCGTCGGCAGTCGACTTGGCGCCAAACTTCACGGTCATCTTCAGAGCCTTCTTTTCGATTGGGAGGGTGGGATTTTCGAGCGCTTCGGGATCTCAGATCTGGAATCCGCCGGCGATGTCCAGGACGCTGCCGCTGAGGTAGTCGGCGTGCGGGCCCGCGAGGAAGGAGATGGTCGCGGCCACCTCTTCCAGCGTGGCGATGCGCCGGATGGCGTGATAATCCATCATCGCTTCAGGAACGTTGTGGGCCGCTTCTGCGGCCATGTCCGTCGGCATGATGCCGGGCTGCACGACGTTCACGGTGATGTTGCGTGGGCCGAGGTCGCGCGCAACGCCTTTCGCATAGCCCGCGATGGCTGCCTTGGTGCCCGCGTAATCGGCCGCCCCGGGGAACGCCACTCGGCTGGCGATGGCCGAGCCGATGAAGATGATGCGGCCATGGTCGGAGAGCCTGCGCGCGGCGGCCCGCGTCGTGGCCACCACGCCCAGCACATTGGTGGCCCACAGGTGGTCCAGGGCCTTGGTGTCGAGTTCGGGGTCGTCGACCAGTTGGCCCTGAACGGTGATGGCCGCATTGTTGACGAGGATGTCGAGGCTGCCGAACTGGGACACGACCGCGTCGACCAACGATTCGGCCGCCGACGGATCGGCCTGATCACTTCTGACCGCGAGGCCGCGCACACCGGCTGCCTCGATATCGCGGACAACATCTTCCGCTTTCTCGGCGGAGGCGACGTAGCTGATCGCCACGTCGGCACCCTGTTCGGCCAGCGCCACCGCAGTCGTCGCGCCGAGGCCGCGTGACCCTCCGGTGATCAGTGCAACCTTGCCCGCCAAAGCTCTCGACATCCGCAAACCTTCCCCAATACGTACCGATCGTTATCGTAACGGTCGGTAGTGAAAGTAGCAGACATGTTGCGGTGTGCCTACTCGACGGATTGACGGCGTCGGATTGTGGACGTCAGATGCGACCGAGAGCCGCCTGGCAGAAGCGCCTCAGTGCGTCATGTGGACGCGTGAAAGTCCTTTGGGCACAGCAGGTTCAGGGCAGCGCACAGAAAGGTGTCGCCATTGCGGAGTCGAGATGGGAACGCGCACTGCCGTCGCGGTGCGATCCGACGACGTCAGATCTTGCCGCCCGGAAACATCGTCCGGACAAACTGGGTGATGTTCTCCCGGGCGTTGGCGGCGCTGGTGGGGTCCAGGGATCCGATCGCCATGACGTAGCGCCGATCGGGTCCGATCACGCCGGTCGACACGTGCAGCTGGTTGCCGCCGTTCCAGCAGCAGAACCAGCCTTGCTTCACCGCCACCGATTCGGCGGGGAGCCCGTCGGGGATGCCGAAGCGCTGCGGGTACCCGTCGTTTCCGGTCGGCGTGAACTGTGCGAGGTCGCCGATGATGATGTCGGCCTGTTCGGGGGGCAGCCCGCCGCTGCCGTTGAGAAGCATGTCGTAGTAGCGGACGAGATCGTTTGCGGTGCTCTGGGTGACGTCCCATTTTCCGTTGTAGGGCGCCGTGGTTCCGGTCAACCCGTAGCGGTCCACGATGCGTGAGATGACGGCGCTCTGACCGCTGCGGTCCCAGAAGATCTGGGCCGCGCTGTCGTCGGAGGAACGCAGCATGAGGTCGAGCGACCTGCGGTCGGCAGGGGACAGCGGCGTGTCGCTCTGCGACGCCCGCAGCAGCAAATCATCGGCGATGAACAGCTTCACCACGGAGGCGATCGGGAAGGGTTGGTTGCCCCCGCTGGAGACGAGCTGACCGGTGTCACGGTCCAGCACGGCGATATCGATGTCGGCGCCGGACGCCGCGGCGTCCGAGGTGGCCTGCGCGACGCGCGCGTCGAGCCCGTTCAGTGCTTCCGTCGGCTGGGCGGGCGGTGCCGCAGGCACCTGCGGGGGTGGGGCCTGCGGGGCCGCAACGGTTGCCTGCGGGGCGTTCTCGGTCGCCGGCGGCGTGCCCCAAACCTGTGCCTCACACCCGACGACGAGCAGCGCGACGCCGACGATCGCCGCTGCCGTCTTCGCCTGGTAGCGCGGCCGCCGTTGACGCATGGGTCTCCTTCGAGCAGTCGTGCACGGGGTGCGGTCAACGCTGTACCCGCTGGTTACCCAACCTAACCGGTTGCTGGTGGTCCTGCGGGGGTCATCGATCCGAGGTGACCGCGTCGTTGCTGCGCAGCGGCGGCAGCACGGCAGGTAGGACAAGGCGGCGACGCATCCGGCTGCTCGACACGCGGAACAGGTGACCGTGGGTGGCGACGTTGCCGCGGAGGTCGTCGCGCCCGGTCAGGTAGGTCCAGCGGTGACGTTCGGGCAGGTCGAAGAACTGCTCGAAGAAGCCGGGGACCTCGCCTGGCGGCATCCGCAGGAGTGCCTCCAGCCCAATGCGCCGCAGGTGGTGGACCGCCCGTGCGGCGGGTGGCCACACCGCTGACTGCGCGGCTGCGAGCGCGCGATCCGGGCCGTCAGGCAGGTGGGCGGCAAGGGCGTCGGCCACCCGTGGGGCCAGCGTCAACGACGACGCCAGGCTGAACCCGGTTGCCGGGTGGATCAGGGGCGCGGCCGCACCGAACCCGAGAACGTCGTGCCCGCGGTGGCGCGGATGGTCGACACGGAACGAAACCTTCTCACTGCGAGCATCGTCTGTCGGCCGGACGTCGTGGACCGCGAGGCGGGCGTGCAGCCGTCGCCGCAGTGTCGCCAGCGGCAGCCCGGGCCGACGCGCCAACGACGTCTCCTCCAGAAGCACCCGGCCGCCACCGAGCGGAACCGCGTAGAGGAACGTCGGCCAGCCCGCCTCGCCGTGATCGGGGCGCCAGTCCATGAACAGGGCATCGCCGGTCGCGACCAACGGCGCTGCCGTGTCTTCGTCGACGATCAGTCCGTACGCGGTCTGTTCAGCGGGTGTGCCCCCGGGCGAGGAGCGGTCCAGCGGACGCCACCGGCCGCCGGCATCCACGACGACCGAGGCCCGCAGGTGCGTTCCGTCGGCCAGCGCCACCACACCCCGCTCCGGGGACCCGACAGCGCGCCCGCTGTGAACCTGCACCCCGGTCAGCTGCCCGGCGAGGTGCGCCTGGAGGGCAGGCACGTCGAGGACGGCGTAGTCCCATCCCAGCCGGTGCTCCGTCACCGCGATCACCCGGCCGGACGCGCGCGCCGCGACCACGGAGGCCGGCAGATCGGCCGGAAGCTCCCGGTCCCACATGCCGTAGGTCGCCATCCAGGGCCGTTCCGGGGCCGGGTCGAGCAGCCCGGTGACCAGTCCGCGCCGTCCGCACGCCGCCGCCAGCGCCAGCCCCGCCGGTCCGCCCCCGACGACCAAAACGTCCATGCGTCCCATCGTGCCTTCTCGCGCCGGACCCGATGGAGTGGGTCGCCCCGAGGAATGCGTCGCTCACCACCACAGATGGTCGACGAGTGGACATCGCCAAAACCAGTTCGTAACCTGTCCCACGCGTAGCAATTCGGGCCAGGATCGGTCCTCACAGCGAAGGATCGTGACAATCCGTATGACCCCGGTACGCCACTCACTACGGCGAACGGTGTGCGGTGCTGCGGCCGCGGTCCTGGTGTTGGCCACATCGGTGGGCGCGGTGCACGCGGATCCCGCGGCCGACGCCCTGGCCAGGCTCAACGAGTTGTCCGGTCAGGCACTGCAGACCCGCGAGGCCGTCACGAACGCCCAACGCGACGTCGACGCCGGACTGGCTGCCCAGACCGCGGCCGAGGACCGCCACCGCGCCGACATGGAGGCCGTCGCAGTCGCGAACGCCCAGCTTGTGCCCTATCAGGCGGCGGTCGACCGGGTCGCGGCGATGGCTTACACGAGCGGCCGGGACGGCAACGCGGCGGCGGTGCTGACCGCGGCCTCGCCGCAACAGCTGCTCGACAGGTTGTCGCTGCAGCGGGTGATCGCCGCGACGACGGCCGAACAGATGACGGCATTTCGAGCAACGCGTGAGCGTGCGGCCGCCGCCGCCCAGGATTCGGAGAGATCGGCCGCCGACGCCCGCGCCGCGGCCGAGCACGCGGCCGCAGTGCGCGCGGAGTTGCAGGCCAAATTGAGCGAGCTGCTGCGTCAGATCGCCGCCGCCGAGGCGCAGTATGCGGCGCTGACACCCCAGCAGCAGGCGATCGTCAACAGCGCTCCTCCGCCGCCGGCCGCGATGCCCGGCATGCCTCCCGGCGACGTCGCGCCGCCCCCGGCGGCTGCCGTCCCGGACTCCCCGGAGGCGTTGCCGATGGGTGTCGCGCGAGAGGTCGGTCTGCAGCCCAACGCCATCCTGGCCGCCAGGGCCGTCAGCCAGCAGTTCCCACAGATCGCCAACATCGGCGGCGTCCGCCCGGACTCGAAGCCGTGGCATCCGAGCGGACTGGCGATCGACATCATGATCCCGAACCACAACAGCCCCGAGGGCATCGCGCTCGGCGATCAGATCATGGCGTACGCGCTGGCCAATGCGGGCCGATTCGGGCTACAGGACGTGATCTGGCGCGGCACCTATTACACGCCGGCCGGCCCGCAGGCGTCGGGATACGGCCACTTCGACCACGTGCACATCACCGTGTTGCCGCGCCGCTAGGACTCTGGGAGCGTCATCGGAGGTGATGGTCACGGGATCAGGACCTCCACATCCTGCTTCAGCAGGTGATCACGCCAATCTGCGTCGAGTTCGTTGGTGATGAGCACGTCGATGTCCGACCAGCCGGTTGAACCCGCGAGCGCGCGCTGACCGATCTTCGATGCATCCGCGAGGACCACCACGCGTCGGCCTTGCCTCGCCATCGCCACGGCGATCTCGGCGTCGAGCAGGCTGTTGAACCGTACGCCGAGTTCGAAATCGATTCCGTCGCAGCCGATGAAGGTCGTGTCGACGGTCAGTTGCGATATCGCCGAGGTGGCCAGCGGCCCGCTGGTACCGAAGGACGAAGCACGCAGGGCACCGCCGATGACGATGACTTCGATCTGGGCTGCGCTCGCCAGACGCTCGCCGAGATTCAACCCGGAGGTGGCCACCCACAGCGGCTTCTGCTGGGACACGAGTTCCTCGGCGAGGGCCAGGGTCGAACTGCCGTCGTTGAGCAGTAGCGACGACCGTGGTTTCGCCAATTGTGCTGCCACCACGGCTATTTCACCCTTCTCGCGCGCGTTGCGGCGGCGCCGAAGCTCGAACGCCTCGTCGAGGGTGCTGGACGTCGTCGCGGGCGCGGCGCCACCTCGGACGCGTCGCAGCAGGCCACGCTTCTCCAGTTGGCCGAGGTCGCGGCGAATGGTGGGCATGCTGGCACCGGTGGCGCGCCGGATGTCGTCGATCGAGGCGAAGTGCTGACGAGACAGCAACTCGAGCAGCAATGAGTGACGCTCCTCGGCATGTAGGTCAGGCACCCATACACTCTAACTTCGATCAATATCGATCATTCTATTGCAGACGGTGATCGGTTGTGATCTGATTCGCAGGATTGTTGGCTGAGGAGAGGATGGTCGCGTGGCGGCGCACTCGACAACCGGGGATGGGGCGGTACCGCCCTTGACGCGGCGGGGTCCGGTGACCCGGGTGTGGGCCGGCATTGATCAGGGCACCACCAGTACCCGTACCAACCTCTATGACGACGCCGGTAACTGCGTGGCGACGGCGCGCAAACGGTCGCATACCGCGCACCCCCTCCCGGGCTGGGATGAGCAGGATGGCGACGCGCTGGTCAACGCCATCGAGGAGACGGTGCGCGAAGCCGTCGCGTCGGTGCCGGGTGCGGAACTGGCCGGAATAGGGCTGGCCAACCAGGGCGAGTCCGTCATCGCGTTCAACCGACTGACCGGGGCGCCACTGTCCAAGGCGATCCTCTGGTCGGACCGGCGTGCCGGAACCATCGTCGACCGGGTTGCCGACACGCCCGCAGCGGCGGGTGTCGAGGAGGTCACCGGCCTGCGGCTGGATCCGTACTACTCGGCGGCGCGCATCGCGTGGGCGCTGCTGAATCTGCCCGAGGTAGCAGCCGCGGCAGCCGACGGCACACTGGCCATCGGCACGCTCGACACGTTCTTCATCCATCGTCTTGCCTACGGCGCGTATGTGACCGACCCGTCGACGGGTAGCCGGACACAGCTGATGGCGTTGGACGACCTGCGGTTCGATCCGGAATGTGCGGCGGCCTTCGGTATCGACGCCGCTCTGCTGCCGGAGATCGTGGACACCGTCTTCACCGAACCGCTGCCCACCATCCTGGGCGCGCCGCTGTACGCCAGCGCGACCGATCAACTGGCCGCGTTGGCCGCGCTGGGTGCCATCTCGCCCGGCGACACCAAGATGACCTACGGGACAGGGTGTTTCATCGACACCAACGTCGGTGCCCAGCCCTGCCGGCCGGGCCATGGCCTGATGCCGACCTACGCATGGACCATCCCCGGCGAACCCAAGGCGTGGGCGATCGAAGGAGGCGTCTTCAGCGCGGGCACCGCCGTCGACTGGTTCGTCGGGTTGGGATTGGCTGAAAATGCCTCTCACGTCGCCACATTGGCCGCGTCCTGTAGCGCGGCAGAAGACTTCGAGCTACGGATGCAGCATCCGGTGTTCCTGCCGAGTTTCACCGGCATCGGAGCCCCGTGGTGGCGTTCTGACGCGGCGGGCGTGCTGGCCGGTCTACGAGCGTCCTCGGATCGCCAGGACCTGGCGTTCGCAGTCCTCGACGGGATCGCCCAGCGGGTGGCTGACGTCGTCGACGCGGTGGACGCCGAACTCGGCATGCCTGCCACCTTGCGTGCAGACGGTGGCCTCAGCGTCAATCGCACGCTCATGCAACGGCAGGCCGACCTGTGCGGAAGGCCCATCGCCATCGCCGACCATCACGACAACACGGCCGCCGGTGCTGCGGGGCTGGCTGCGATCGGCGCAGGTGAACTGGACCTCGGCGGCCTCGCGACGCGGGCTCGATTCAGCTGCACCATGGAGCCGACGCTGCCGGAGGAACAGCGTGTGCCCGAACGCGCACGATGGCGTGCATTCGTCGAGGCATCAACATCTCTGGATCCTCCCGCACTGACCGAAGTCGCACGCCGACGCACCGAAGAACGGAACCGATGAGTAGTCAGCACTATGACATCGCGATCGTCGGCGGCGGCGTCATCGGTGCCGCGATCGCCGCCGAACTGTCGCGCTACGCGGTGAAGGTGGTGTGGTTCGAGGCGGCCCACGATGTCTGCGAGGGTGCCAGCAAGGCCAACTCCGCCATCGCGTGCAGCGGCTATGACCTTCCGGCGGGAAGTCTGGAATCCGACCTCATCCTGGAGACCAGTCCCCAGTGGGAAACCATCTGCCGGGATCTCGATGTACCCTTTCGCCGAATCGGAGCCCTGTCCCTGGGTTTCGACGACAGTGACGGCTCCTCGCTGCGGAATCTGGCGGCGCAGGCGACCGATGCCGGCGTGGAGGTCGAACTGATCTCGGGGTCGGCGTTGCGCAGGGCGGCGCAGACAGCGGCCCCCACCGCGGTTGAGGCACTGCATGTCCCGGCCGAAGGCATCATCGACCCGATCCGGCTGACCATCGGTTTCGCCAAACTCGCGGTGCTCAACGGTGTGGAATTGCGCCGATCGACACCGGTGACCGGTTTCTGGCACAACGCCGCGGGCGCGATCAGCCACGTGGTCACCCCCGCGGGGGCGGTCTCGGTCGGCGCCGTGGTCAACGCGGCCGGGGTCAACGCAGATCACATCACCGATGCTGCGGCCGCCGAACCGATCACAATGTGGCCCCGCAAAGGACAATTCCTCCTCGTCGACCGTGCCGTCGGCCACCTGGTACCCAAGATCATGTGCACCGCGCCCACCCCGCACACCCGCGGCATCTACGCGGTTCCCACCACCAACCGCACGGTATTGATCGGGCCGACCGCTGTCGACGGACAGGACCGCGCCGACAGAACGACTGACGAGGCGACGGTGGAAAAGGTGTGGGCCAGCGCCCGACGCCTGCTGCCCGAGGGGATCGACCGGGGTTACGTCACCAAGGCATTCGCGGGTCTGCGACCGGCGAGCGATCACACCTATCGACTGGAGGTGTCACCCAAGGTGCCGAACCTGGTGCACGCCGCAGGAATCCGCTCGACTGGTGTGTCCTCGTCCCCGGCCGTCGCGCGGCACATCGCAGGCCTCATCGACAGCGGAATACTGGGGTTGAAGCCGAAAACCGGAGTACGCCAGTCAGTTCCGTTCATTGCCCGCTTGGCGGAGAGCGCCACGGACAGCGCAGCGGTCGACTTCGCGTGCCGGCCCGGTGCGCCGCCGGACCAGCGGCCCATGGTGGTCTGCGCGTGCGAGCACGTGACGGCGGCTGAGATCGCCGCCGAATGCCGCGGTCCCGTCCCGGCCACTTCGCTCGACGCGGTGCGCAAGCGGACCCGGGCGACCGCCGGGCGGTGCCAGGGCGCCTACTGCTCGGTGGGTGTGAGCTTCATACTCTCCGCGGCCACAGGGCAGCGACCCGGCGAGATCTGCCAGGGCGAACCCGGATCGCAGTGGGACAGCAACTCATGACCGCCACCGCGCACATCGTTGTCGCCGGATCCGGGCTGCTCGGCCTGCACGCCGCCATCGCGCTGCGCCCTGCTGCGGATGTCACAGTGTACGAACGTCTTCCCGTTCCCGGTGGGGAACAGTGGGAGCATCCCGAACACGCCCGGTTGGTCCGGCGTGCCCACAGCAGCGGAGTCCGGTTCGCGGCAGGCACGCAGGTGATCCGCTGGGAGGGCGACAGAGTGTTGGCCATCGGCGAACACGGTGGCCTCACCGCTGCCGACGCACTCGTCGTGGCCACCGGGCACCGGCCCGCGAACCGTAGCGAGTTGCGGATCGACGGGGACCGGTGCGCGGGCGTCGTCCCGGCCACGCTGGCTTTGCACCTGCTGGCACAAGGCGTCCACCTGGGTTCAGAGGTCGTCATCACCGGCGACTCACACTGGGCCGAAGAGTGCATCGCGGCAATGACCACCGGCGCGCGCCCCGCGGCATCGATCCACTGGCTCGGTCGACAAGGCCCGGCGCCACATCCCGCGGTCACAACCAGACCGGATCTGCGGGTGACCGGCGCGCACGGCATGCCCCGTATCCGCGGCGTCAGCGTGGAGGGTACGGCCGGCCGATCCGGGTCAGGCGTCGAGCACCTCGTGTGCGACTGCCTGATCCTGGCCGGACCGGCGATCCCGTACCGCAACATCGACGGTGCCGTCCTCGACGGCGACACCGCGGTGTTCGCCCAGCGCTCGGGGCAGGAGTTCAAGACCGCCGACCAGATCGGTGCTGCCGCAGCCCGGATGGCGATCGAGCGTGCCAAAGCGCCACAGCACCAACATGTCCCGACGCTGCCCAGGATTGGATCACCGCGATGAAAGTAACATCTCCGGTCGGAGAGTTCCCCTACACATTCGAACGGGTCCGAGTGCAGGGCACGCGGATCGTGGCCGAGGGGCGGATGGGGACGTGGCCCGCGCGGATCGAGGCCGGGGCGGACGACATACCGAAGCAATTGTGGATAGCCGCCGCGGTCGTCACCGGCGTCGCGCTCTCCCTGCGCGTCGGCCGAAGGCGAAGTCGCCTGCGCAGCAAGACCTGACGTCCACCCACCACAACACCTCACGCCACCTGACGGCGCGCGGTCCCGCGGCGCTGCTTGCATGATCGAAGGGAAACTCCACCATGGCCTTGCTGGGAAACATCGTCATCTATCTGATGATGGCGTTCGTCCTGATCGGCGCCTTCTCGTTGGCGTTCCGCGGCGACCGCGGGATCGGCCATGAGTTCAAGGAGGGCATCTACGCCCTCGGGCCGCTCTTCGTGCCCATTGCCGGCATCATGGCGGCCCTGCCGTATCTGTCGTGGTTCGTCGAACACGTCCTGGGCAAGGTCTACGAACCGTTCGGTGCGGATGCGGCCATGGCGGCCACCACGCTGATCGCCAGCGACATGGGTGCCTACCAGCTGGCCGAAGTCACCGCCGACTCGACCGGTGCATGGATGACCGCCTCTGTCAACGGATTCCTGCTCGGTGCCACCATTTCGTTCATCATTCCGGTCGGGCTGGCGATCCTGGATGTGCGTGACCACAAGTATTTCGCCCTGGGCATCATGAGTGGAATTCTCACCGTGCCGCTCGGCGTCGTGGTCACGATGGGAATCCTGATCCTGACCGATTCCACGGTGCGTGACTCGGCGGTCACCGATGGCCCTTCGACCGCCACCCTCGACGGCTTCGGTTTCGGCGACGTCCTGATCAACCTGCTCCCGGTTTTCCTTGTCACCATCGCGATCGCTGCCGGTCTGTACTTTGCGACCCGCGCCATGATCACCGGCTTCATCTGGTTCGGCAAGGGACTCAACGCGGCCATTCTGGTGGTGCTGGCATTGTCCATCGTCGAGCACGTGACGGGCTTCTTCAGCGCACGGATGGGCGCCTGGGGACTCGACCCGATCATCGCTGACGCCGACGATCAGATGCGGTCCCTGGAAGTGGCGGGCAACATCGCGATCGTCCTGGCCGGCGCGTTCCCGCTGGTGTACGCGATCCGGACTTACCTCGACAAGCCGCTGACAGCCGTGGGCACCCGCGCGGGCATCAGCACCGAGGGCACCGCGGGCCTGCTCGCCGCGACGACCAACATGCTGGCCGCTTTCCACCTCATCAAGCACATGCCGGCCAAGGACAAGGTGTTGGTGGTCGCTTTCGGCACCACCTGTAGCGCACTGATCGGTGACCACTTGGCCTTCACGGCCAACTTCCAGCCGAACCTGATCGCACCGTTGATGATCGGCAAGATCGTCGCTGGTGTCACGGCGATGCTGTTGGCGTTGTGGATCGCGGTGCCGACGGCCACCCGGATCGAACGTGAACGGGCGGAGCTGGACTCGGTGGATCCGTCATCCGAGGACGACGACAGGGTGGACCCGGTGGCACCGAACCACGCGTGACTGGACGTCAGGGGTGGAAGTTCCACTGGCCGCAATCCTGCGCCAGCACGTCGTTGACGTCGACGCGGATGCCGCCGACGATCGGTCCCGGATTCGAGGCGGTGTCGATGATGCGCTGGTACAAAACGGCGCCGGGGTAGATCTGGCCGTTGGACCAGGAGCGGGTCTGCCAGGCCCAGACACGGCCGGGCGTGCGTGACTTCCCGATGACACCGTCGGCCGCAGCCCACTGGCACGGTCTGATGCCCGCGTAGATCCCGGTGCGCTGCACGCCGATGACCGAGTTGATGCCGCGGAACCAGGGGAGTGCGAGGTCGTTCCAGGTCTGGCGGTCGATGTCGTCGTCGACGCTGAAAAAGAT
Source organism: Mycolicibacterium vaccae NBRC 14118 = CIP 105934 (assembly GCF_001552715.1). Classification (GTDB taxonomy): domain Bacteria; phylum Actinomycetota; class Actinomycetes; order Mycobacteriales; family Mycobacteriaceae; genus Mycobacterium; species Mycobacterium vaccae. Next base: position 70,894 of record NZ_BCRS01000004.1, read on the forward strand.
CGGTGCGCTCTGGCCGCCACCGGCGGCGGAGTGCAACGCCCAGCCGGTGCGGGCGTCGGCGACGCCGCCGGCGTACCCGCGGGTGAAGTCCGACGGTGCCGTTCCGCCAGGCTTGCCGTACTGGTAGTTGCTGACGATCACCAGACCGGCCGCGGTCAGCGACCTCGCGTAGGGCAGCGTGATCGGTTTGGCGCCGAAGTTCGAGCCGGGCCGCGAGGTCGACACGTAGTTGATCACCCCGGCGTGGCCGGCGGCCCGGATGTCCTGTGCCGGGATCTGGCGCATGGCGAAGTCGATGAGTGTCGGAGCGGCGGCCGCTGCCGTAGGCGCCTGCCTGCCCGTTGCTGCCGCGCCGAGCCCGGCCAGTGCCGATACGGCGGCGGCATAGCGCAGTGCGTCACGCCGGGATACCTGCACGGCGCGATGTTAACAAAGTGACTGGCGTGAGCAGCGTGACGCGGCGGGCAATTCGGCGGTGTGGTCAAAATTCGTTGCCGCCGCCTCGGCCGGGATCGACGCGGGCAGGCCCGCGTCGATCCGCGACGGAGTGCCGTCAGGCGATGGCCCACAATCCGAGACTGAGCACGAAGGCGCTGAGCCCGAGCGTCGTCTCCAGGACCGTCCACGTCTTGAGGGTGGTCTTGACGTCCATCCCGAAGAACCGGCTGACCAGCCAGAACCCGGAGTCGTTGACGTGGGAGAGCACGGTGGCGCCGGCCGCGATCGCCATCACCAATGCGGTCTGTTGCAGGTTGCTCAGGTCAGCGGCGGCGACCGACGCGCTCAGTAGACCGGCGGTCGTGGTCAACGCGACGGTGGCCGAACCCTGTGCCACCCGAAGCAGTGTGGAGATGACGAAGGCCTGCAGGATCAGGGAGATTCCGAGATTGGACAGCGACCCGCTCAGCGCGTCGCCGATTCCGCTGAGCCGCAGCACGCCGCCGAACATGCCGCCCGCACCGGTGATCAGGATGATCGCGCAGATCGGGCCGAGCGCGTTGTCGAGGATGTCGCTCACATCGGCCATCGGCCGGTTCCGCACGCCGAGGACCAGGATCGCGACCACAACCGTGATCAGCAGGGCGATCGAGGTGGTGCCGAGCAGCTTCAGATACTCGGCCCAGGTTGCACCTTCTTCGATCACGCCGGCGGTCATCAGCGTGCTGAGCACGGTGTTGAACGAGATCAACACGAGCGGCAGCAGCAGCACCCCGAGCACGGTCGCGAAGGACGGAGCGGTCCTGGTGACTGTTCCTGTGGTGCCCGTCGCCGGCGTGCCGTCGGTGTCGGACCGGCCGTCCTCGCCGAAGTCGCGGCCGCCGTTGATCTCACCGAACAGTGACGTCGGAATGTCGACATGGAAGCGCCGACCCATGAACTGGGACACCAGGAATGCACCGACGTACCAGGACACGACGGCGACCGGTACGCCGACGATCAACGTGAGGCCGATGTTGGCGCCGAGCAGTTCGGCGGCCGCCACCGGACCGGGATGCGGCGGAACCAGGGCGTGCATGGCGGCGAAGGCCCCGGCGGCGGGGAAGGCGTACAAGAGAATCGATCCGCCGAAGCGGCGTGCCACCGTCATGATGATGGGCAGGAACACGACGAGCCCGGCGTCGAAGAAGATCGGGAAACCGAACAGCAGCGCCGCCACGCCGAGCGCGAAGGGTGCCCGCTTCTCACCGAACCGGTTGATCAGCGTGTCGGCGAGAACCTGTGCGCCACCGGTGATCTCAAGGAGTCGGCCGATCATGACGCCGAATCCGACGAGCAGGGCCACCGAGCCGAGCGTGTTGGAGAAGCCGAAGGACAGCGCGCTGGGAACATCGGCCACCGGTATCCCGGCGGCCAGTGCCGTCAGCAGACTGACCAGCACGAGCGCGATGAAGGCGTGCAGTTTCACCTTGATGATCAGGAACAGCAGCAGCGCCACCGCCCCTGCGGCGATCAGCAGCAGGGTGCCGGTCCCGTATGCCGGATCAATCGCCTCCACGACGCCCCCTCCTCGCAGTGAACTCCGTGCCTCGAATCACCGGTCCTCCTCGTGTACGTGGGAATCTTGTGTGCTGACGTAGTTTTCGATGATGGCGTCGATGGACTGGTCGACGTCGATGGCGACACCACGCTCATCGGGTTCGAGCGGTTCCAGCGTCTTGAACTGGGATTCGAGGAGCGTGGCGGGCATGAAGTGTCCCGGCCTGCTGGCCTGCCGCCTGCCGATCGTCTCGATGGAGCCCTCGAGGTGGAGGAACTCGATATCCCGGCAATGTCGCCGCAGCTGGTCCCGGTATGCGCGTTTGAGGGCGGAGCAACTCATCACCCCGCCATCGCCGTGCAGTGCCAGCCACTGTCCGATCGATTCCAGCCAGGGGAAGCGGTCGTCGTCGTTCAGCGCATGGCCGGCCGACATCTTCTCGATGTTCGCCGGCGGGTGGAAGTCATCGGCATCGGCGAAGGGGACCCGCAGGCGCTGGGCCAGTGCGGCCCCGACGGTGGATTTCCCGGACCCCGAAACTCCCATGACGACGATGGGTGCTGCCATGCTCTCTGCCTATCGTGTGTGTGTCGTCACACAGATTGCCTCAATCATCATACGATTACAAGACCAATCTGAATTTCGGTAGCTCTTTCACCCAAAGATGGGCATCTGTCATCATCAAGCGGTGTCCGAACGGCCCAATGCTGGCGCTCTCCACAGCAGTCTGGTGACTGCGTTGGGGACGGGCATCGTGTCGGGGAAGTACGAGTCAGGCCGGATTCTCACCTTGGATGCGGTGAGCGCGGAACACGGCGTGTCCCGCAGTGTCGCCCGGGAAGCGGTCCGCGTCCTGGAGTCGATGGGCATGGTCGCCTCCCGGCGCCGGGTCGGGATCACCGTCCAGCCCGCCGAGAGCTGGAACGTCTTCGATCCCGTGGTGATCCGGTGGCGGCTCGAGGTCGGAGACCGCAAAGCCCAGCTGGTCTCGCTGTCGGAGCTGCGCGTGGGGTTCGAGCCCGCGGCGGCCGCGCTGGCGGCGCGGCGGGCGAGTCCGCATCAGTGCCGGGTCATGGCAGCCGCGGTATCCGACATGATGGTGCACGGGCGCTCCGGTGATCTCGCCGCATATCTCCTGGCGGACCGGCTGTTTCACCAAACACTGCTCGAAGCGAGCGGCAACGAGATGTTCCGGGCGCTCAACGGCGTGGTGGCCGAATTGCTCACCGGACGCACCCATCACGGCATGATGCCGGAGAAACCCAACATCACGGCGATCGCTCTGCACGATGAGGTTGCGCGCGCGATCAGGATGGGCGAGCACGAACAAGCCGAACGGGGGATGCGCGCCATCATCGAGGAATCGGCGTCGGCAATCGTCGAGGAAGTTCCTCCGACTACGACGTCTCCGAAAACCACGACGTCTCTGAAAACCACGACGTCTCCGAAAACTACGACGTCTCCGAAAAGCCCGGCGGCCGAGGAGCATTGAGGTTGTAGCGGACCCCGAGCATCCGGATCGCGAAGCACACCGCGACCGCCCCGAGTGCCGCTGCCAGCCCGTACACGTCCAGGCCGATGGCCGCCACGGTGATCGCCGCGGCGACCAGAGCCGGGATCGCGTAGAGCTCACTGCGCAACACGGTCGGAACCTGTCCGACGAGTGCGTCGCGAATGGTGCCGCCACCGACTGCGGTGATCACGCCGAGCAGCATGGCCGGGCCGGCCCCGAGACCGAACTCCACCGCCTTGCTCGCGCCGATCACCGCGAACACACTCAACCCGACCGCGTCGAGCACGGTGATCGACATCCCCACCCGGTCCAGCCAACGGTTGAGGACGAACGCGATCAACGCGCCTGCGACGGCGAGCGTGAAATACGGCCAGTACAGGAACGTCGCGGGCGGCACCGCGCCGATCAGCACATCACGGATCACCCCGCCGCCCAACGCCGTCATCATCCCGAGCGTGACCACCCCGACCACGTCGAGGTGGGTCACCCGCAGGGCGGTCAGTGCGCCGTTCAACCCGAAGACGAAGGTCCCGATCAGGTCGAGCGCGAACAGCAGCGGAGGTTGGGTGCTCACGTGGCAACGGCTTCCGGGCTGGCCGCCGGACCGACTGCAGCGACTCGTGTCGTCGCAGACATGCTTGATGACATGCACCGAAGCCTACGTAGCTGACACGGACCGGCCCCCGGCATCATGGGGGGATGGCCGAACGCTCCCGCGATGAGTCCGGCAGGCCCCGCAACACGCGTCCGCGCGACGCGCTGGGCCGGCCCCTTCCGTCGGGCAGCGACGGCGTCCCGCGAATTCCGGACGATCTGGAGTTGCCGCCGTCCGATTCCCTCGCCTACGCCCAGGACCTGCTGAACAGGGGCCTGGCGTTCAACGCTCATGAGGTGCTCGAGGCGGCGTGGAAGAGCCGCCCCGTCGAGGAGGGGCCGTTGTGGCAGGGGCTGGCTCAGCTGGCCGTCGGCATCACACATATCCAGCGCGGCAACGCCGCCGGGGCGTCTGCTCTGCTCAGACGCGGCGCGGGTCGCCTGGCAGAGGTCGAAGCGCCGGCTCCGTACGCGGTCGACGCGGTCGGCCTCACCGGCTGGGCCGCCGCGCTGATCGACGACCTGGATGCCTCGACGGGCATCTCCGCGGAACGTCTGCGCCCGACGTTGACCAGGCTCCCGGGAAGTCCGCCGGAGAACTGAAAGACCTTGGTACACCGTATCTGACAGCGTGCGCGTCGTCGCGGCGATCGCAGGTTCCGGCGCGCTGATTGTGGCAGTGTGAGCCATATGAAGAAGCGGACGCTCGCCGCACTGGCACCCGCCGCCGCAGTCGCCGGCATCGCGGTCCAGGACCTGCTTCAAAAAGAGCACGCCCTGCGCCACAACTTCCCGGTCGTCGCACGGATGCGGTACCTACTGGAGTCGATCGGCCCGGAGCTGCGCCAGTACATCATCACCGGCAACGACGCCGAGCGCCCGTTCAGCCGCGACCAGCGGCGCTGGGTGTACACCTCGGCGAAGAAGGAAAACAACTACTTCGCGTTCGGCACGGACAACGACACCGAGAACGCGAGTTACCCGATCATCAAGCAGGCGACGTTCTCCGACGTCGTGCCGGCCTCGCCGATCCACCTTCACGACATCGAGCTTCCGGGCGCCAAGGTGCTCGGCGGCCCCCGCGGACGCCGCCATGCGTTCCGGCCGGCCTCGGTGGTCAACGTGTCGGCGATGTCGTTCGGCTCGCTCAGCCCGCAGGCCATCGAGGCGATCAACAAGGGCGCCAAGATCGGTGGCTTCTGGCACAACACCGGCGAGGGCGGGCTGTCAGATCATCACCGTCAGGGCGGTGATCTGGTGTTCCAGATCGGCACCGGCTACTTCGGCTGCCGGGACGAGCAGGGCAGGTTCGATCTCGACCGGCTGGTCGACGTCGTGGGCTCCGCACCGGTGCGCGCCATCGAGATCAAGCTCAGCCAGGGCGCGAAACCCGGTCTGGGCGGCCACCTTCCGGGCGCCAAGGTGAACGCGGAGATCGCCCGCATCCGGGGAGTCGAACAGGGCAAGGACGTCGCGAGCCCGTCCCGGCACACCGCGTTCCGCAACGTCGACGAGATGCTCGACGTGGTGGAGCGGATCGCGGATGCCACGGGCCTGCCCGTCGGCATCAAGTCGGCGGTCGGGGACATGGGGTTCTGGGAGACGCTGGCGACCCGGATGGAAGACGGGCAGCGCGGCGTGGACTTCATCGTGATCGACGGCGGTGAGGGCGGCACGGGTGCGGCGCCGCTGGTGTTCGCCGACCACGTGTCGTTCCCGTTCCGGGCAGGTTTTGCGCTGGTGTACGGATTGTTCGCGCAGCGGGGTCTGTGTGACCGGGTGACCTGGATCGGGTCGGGCAAGCTCGGGCTGCCCGCCAACGCGATCGTGGCGTTCGCGCTGGGCGTCGACCTGCTCAACGTCGCGCGGGAGCCGATGTTGGCGATCGGCTGCATCCAGGCGCAGAAGTGCCACACCGACCGTTGCCCCACCGGCGTGGCCACGCAGAACCCGTGGCTGGCGCGCGGGCTGGATCCGGAGCAGAAGTCCCACCGGTTGGCCAACTATGTGCTGACCCTGCGGCGTGACCTGCTGAAGGTCTCGGAGGCCGCCGGCGTGCGGCACCCGGCGATGCTGGGCCCGAACCACGTGGAGATCCTCGACGGCGACCGCGGACACCGACCGCTCCAAGACGTGTACGGCTATCAGGACGGCTGGGGCGTCCCCAGCCCGGAGATCGTCGCCGAGATCGACGACTACATGCGCCGCAATGACGGCCAGCCCGGCACCCATGAGGTCGTCGAACACGCACCGCTGGAGAACACCGAGGAACCGAACCAGGCGACGGAGTAGCTGTATCCACCAGTGGGTCGGCTCAGGGACAAAACTAAGCCAGCATCTCGGTGCGGTACTCGGGAGCCAATCGGGCCGCGGCCTCTCTCCGCTGCTGCTGTTCTTGCGGGGACAGCTGCGGCGGTGCGGCGGTGGGGCCGTCGACCGGATCGCCGACCTGCGCGAAGAACTCGTCCTGTCCTGCGGGTGTACACATGCACAGCATCCGGGCGGGTGCGCCGGAGGTGTTACGGAAGTTGTGCGGCGCGTTGGCAGGGATGTTCACGGTGGAACCCGCCCGCGCGATGTGTTTCTGGCCGCGGAAGGTGAATTCGACGGAACCCTCGAGAATCGTGAACATTTCCTCGAAATCGTGACGATGCGGCGGCGGGCCGCCTCCGTCGGGTATCCGCATGTCGATGAGGCAGTATCTGCCGGCGGTCTGCGCTCCGGTGATCAGCATGCTGTAGGTGTCTCCCGCCAGAGCGAGCCAGCCGCCGGCAGGGTGCTCGTCGTCCACGATGGTCAGTTCACGTGCCCGATCGTCAGCGGGTAATGAAGCGGTGTCATCAGGCATTCGTCGGTCTCCTTGGCCAGTGCGGGGTGGGTCTGTCACATCAGCGTGCCGGGGTCGGTGTTCGCGCCGCAGATGATCACCGCGACGTTCTCGTCCCGGGCGGGCTGGTACGCCCCGGACGAGATCGCGGCGTACGCCGTGGCTGCCCCGTACTCGGCGGCGATACGAAACGACTGCCACAGTTCGTTCCTGGCCGCGACGATCGCGTCGTCCGACACCAGCACCGACCGTGGGGGAGCAGCCATTGCCCGGGCGAACGCGATGTCGCCGATTCGTCGTGCGCCGAGGGAATCCGCGGCGACACCCGACACCTTCACGTCGACCGGTGCGCCCGCCGTCAGCGCCGCGTGCATCGTCGGAATCTGTTGAGGCTCAACCGCGACGATTCCCGCCCGACCGTCAGCGGAGGCAGACAACCCGCTGAACAGACCTCCTCCGCCGACAGCGACCACGATCGTCGTCACGTCGGGAGCAGCCGCGAAGATCTCCTCGGCAATGGTGCCGGCCCCGGCGCAGATCTCCACCTGGTCGTAGGCATGGCAGAACAGCGCCCCCGACGTCGCCGCGTAATCGCAGGCGGATTCGTAGGCGTCGGCGTACTCCGCACCGATCTGCCGCACGGCGGCGCCGTAGTCGGTCAGGCGGTCGATCTTGACCTGTGGAGCGGTGACCGGAACGAAGACGGTGGCCTTGACCCCCAGTCGCCGGGCCGCGTAGGCGTTCGCCAACCCGGCGTTCCCGCCCGACGCGACCACGATGCCCGTCGCCGGATCGAGTTCGCCCCGTTCCAGGGCCGAGAGTTGGCGGTTGAATGCGCCGCGGGTCTTGAAAACGCCTGCATGCTGCAGGAATTCGCATTTGAGCCAAAGGCGGACGCCGGCGACGTCCGCCCTCAGCATCGGCGTCTCACGCACATGGCCGTCGATCCGGCGGCGGGCCTCCAGCACGTCGTGGCGACGGAGGTCCGTACCCGGTGGCATGCTCACCAGCTACCCTCGGGTGAGAGAGTGTTCGCCGGTGTCGGCAGTCGCGCCGAATTGCCGTGTCATGGAGCTCCTTTCATTGTGACAACGTAGGGATGAACCCCACGTCAGACCGTGAAGCCGCCGTCGACGTTCAGATGCGCACCGGTGATGTACCCGGATTCGGGGCCGGCCAGGAAGCTCACCAGAGAGGCCACGTCGGTGGTGTGTCCGTAGCGGCCCTGCACGGTGACCTGCTTGAGGCTCTCGGCGAAATCACCCTGGTCGGGGTTGGCGTCGGTGTCGATGGGGCCCGGCTGCACGTTGTTCACGGTGATGCCGCGCGGGCCAAGGTCGCGGGCGAGGCCTCGGGTGAACGACTGCACCGCGCCCTTGGTCATGCCGTAGACCGACAGCCCGGGCCCCGGTATCCGGTCGGCGTTGATGCTGCCGATGTTGATGATCCGTGCCCCCTCACCGAGGTGCTTGACGGCCGTGCGGGTGGTCCAGTAGACGCTCCCGATGTTGATGGCCACCAACCGGTCGAACTCCTCGGCGGGGAACTCGTCGATCGGGGCCAGATGGGCGACGGCGGCGTTGTTCACGACCACGTCCAGGCCACCGAGTGCGGTGACCGCCTGTTCCACTGCGTCCGCGCTCTGGGTCGGGTCGGCGGCGTCGGCCTGAATGGCGACGACGGTGGCGCCGTCCGCGGTGAGTTCGGCGACGAGCTTGTCGGCATTGGCGGCCGAAGCCGAATAGGTGAACGCCACCGCGGCGCCGTCCGCGGTCAGGCGCCGCACGATCTGCGCGCCGATCCCTCGGGAACCTCCGGTCACCAGTGCTCGCCGTCCGGTCAGGGGTGCTGTGCTCATCGTGCTTGCCTCTCGTTATTACGAACTGGGTTGTTACTAAGTACGCTCAGGTCAAGGCGATCAGCGGCGAGCACATTCCCGCTGTGATCGGCGTCACAGTAGGAGGTGGTCCGCGATGGGCATCGGACGGCCGCGTGAGTTCGACCCCGATCAGGTCGAGGACGTGGCGATGAAGTTGTTCTGGGAACGAGGCTTCGACGGGGTGTCGATCTCCGACGTCACCGCGGCGACCGGCGTCAACCGGCGCAGCATCTACGCCGAGTTCGGATCCAAGGAGCATCTGTTCGAACGAGCACTGCGGCGCTACCTCGACGGCCCGAGCGCCTACACGGCCGAGGCCCTGACCCGGCCGACGGCCCGAGAAGTCGCCGCGGCGATGGTGCACGGTGCGGCCGCCACGGTCAGCGGGGAGATCCCCGGTTGCCTGACCGTCGGCGAGGCGCCCGGCCTGGCCGAGTTCCGTGAGGAGACGGTCAACCGGCTCGCCGAACGGTTCGACACCGCGGTGGCCGACGGTGACCTGGCCGGCGTCGACACGCGCGTGCTCGCCCGCTGGATCGCGGCGGTGTGCCAGGGGATCGCGATCCAGGCGCGCAGCGGAGCGAGCCCCGACGAGCTGCACGCCGTCGCCGACCAGGCGTTGGCAGGATGGCCGAGGGTCAGTCGGCCAGGAGTTCCTTGAGGACGTCATCGATGAATTTGTTGTCCACAGGGTTGGCGTCTCCACCGGCGAAATGGCCGTATATACCTGGAATGACCCGTAACTCGGCGTTCTGGATGTGGCTGACCGCGAACTCCTCGTCCTCGGGCGGGAAGTAGAGGTCCTTTTCGGCCGGCGCCACGATCATCTTGGCCTTGATCGTCTTCAGCGCCGCGACCTGGTCGCCGTCGAACCCGCGGCCCGGTGTCGCGCCGACGTTGCCATTCTGCCAGGTCCACAGCATCGCCAGCAGATTGTTGGGATCGCGGCGGTCGAGGAAGAAGCCCTCCCAGAAGCCGACGAGAAAGTCCTCGAGCGAGGAGTAACCCATCTTCTTGTACTCCTGCTCCCAGTAGAAGGCCTGCGAGAAACCCCACCCGGCATAGACGCGGGCGGCGGCGCGCAGCCCTCTGACGGGCTTGTCGGTGTACCAGCCCTCCTTGAACGCTGCGTCCGCCGTCAGAGCGGCCTTGACGCCTTCGAGGAACACGATGTTGTGCTCGCTGGTCTTGGAGGAGCCGCAGAACGGCATCGCACGCTCCACCATGTCCGGATAGCTGACGGCCCACTGGTAGGTCTGCCCGGCACCCATCGACCAGCCGGTCACGAGTGCCAGTGTCTCGATGCCGAACGACCGCACGAGCTTGTGCTGCTGCTCGACCTGGTCGTAGAAGGTGACGTTCGGGAACCGCGCCGCATCGTAGGGCGGAGGCGTGTTGGACGGCGAGGTCGACAGCCCGTTGCCCAACATGTTCGGGACGATGATGAAGTACTTCGCCGGATCCAGAGCCATCCCGTCGCCGATCAACCACTCGTTGTCCCAGTGGCGGCCGGAGTACCACGTCGGGAACACGACCGCGTTCGTCTTGTCGGCATTGAGCTCGCCGTAGGTCTTGTACGCGAGCTTCGCGTCGCGCAGCGTCGCGCCGTGCTGGAGCGTCACATCGCCGAGGTCGAAGATCTCGTAGTCCTGCGGGAACTCATCCATCGTCACGGCACCTCTTGTCGATTCCGGCACCGAAATGCCTTGATCCGTCGGAGCATAACGAAGTCCCCTGTCTGCGTCAGCGGGTCGCTCGGATTGCAGGGACGTCCTCGGCTTCAACCATGGAGTCGGGGTTGGTAGACGAGTTCCTGGATTCTGCCGTCGAGCGTGCGGCTCTCGATCATCTCCAGATCGAAATCGGCCGCGCCCTGAAAGATCGGATCGTCACCGGTCCGGCCGGTGATCACCGGGAAGATCGTCAACTGAATGCGGTCCACGAGACCGGCGGCCATCAGTGCCCGGTTCATCGACAGGCTGCCGTGCGAACGCAACGGCACGTCGGACTCCTGCTTGAGGGCGGCGACGACGTCGACGGCGTCCCCATTCGCAAGGGTCGCATCGCGCCAGTCGAGAGGTCCCGCCAGAGTTGTCGACACCACCGTCGCCGGAAGGCTGACCATCCTGGTGACCCAGGGATCACGGATGGCCTCCTCGGTGTCCGATTCCAGCATCTGGGTGAACGCCTGATAGGTGTTGCGCCCGAATATCATCCGCTGATCCGTCGCATACTGGGCGAGGCGGTGGGCGAGGAGTTCGGGGCCCTGCTTGCCCCAGTAGCCGCCCCAATCCCCACCGCGGATACCGCCCCAGCCGTCCAGGCTGGAGAAGACGTCGAACGTGTAGGTGGTGGCCATGGGGCCCTCCTTCGGCTGCGGCTGACAGGGTGTGTCAGTGCAGACGAGGCCCCGGCGCGAAAGTCATCGTCGTTGTGATCTGACGCCGCGCTCCGTCAGCGAGTCGCGGTCACTCGTCGGACTCGCCTGTGTCGGAGTCCTGCGTGGCCGGCGTGGACGGAACTTCCTTCTCCGCCCGGGCTTCGGTCTGCTCAGAGTCGGTCGCGGCCTGCTCAGAGGTGCTCTCCTCAGCGTCCTTCTCCTCCACGGCGGCCTCGTCCGACACGGCCTCCTCCAGCGCGGCCTCTACGTCGGCGTCATCGATGTCCGGCGAATCCGCCGGATCCGTCTCCGACGACCTACGCGCGGAACGTTCTGCGGTGTCGTCGGCGCCGGCGAGGGCATCGGTGTCGGCCTCGGCATCCTCGACCGTGAGCGCGCCGGAGGACCTCTGCGCCGGGGCCTGGCCCGGCACCGCGAGGGGCAGCGTCGGATGCGGAGGCAGCGCGTCCACCCAGCCTGCAGGCCGGTCCAGGGGCGGCCGGGAGATGGGGAGCGGGTTGACCTCCGGCTGCGTGAGCGCGATCTGGTCGATGGCGAAGAAGACCACGGATTCGACGAGGTCGCGGCCGATGTCGCCGAGATTGGTCAACAGGCCTTCACCGCGAAGAATGTCGGTGCCGTTGAAGATGACGCTGGCCACGATGCTCTCGGCGAAGTTGAACGCGATGTAGAGCTGCTTGCCCAGGTAGCCGAGCTGGTTGGCGAACGCGGTGAAGTTGGTGCGGACCGCGAGACGGAAATCGATGAACGCCTGATCGATCGCATCCAGCGCCGAGGCCGCCGCCACCACCTCTTCCACCGCGGCGGCGGGCGCGTCCTGGTCGCCGGCACGCGTCGTCGCGTGCGGTGCGAACGCGCCGGGCACACGGGCCACCTCCGCAAGGTCGACTGACTCGTCCACGCGGTCACCGATCACCACCAGTGGGTGGGTCGCCGGCGCCGGGGTACCCGTCCGAGCCGCAGCCCCGGGCCGGGGTGCGGCCCGGACCGGCGCAGAGCGCAGCGGCCAGGGAGGCAGCGCGCGCGA
>NZ_BCRS01000005.1 GCF_001552715.1 Mycolicibacterium vaccae NBRC 14118 = CIP 105934
TTCAACGGCAAGAGCCACTTCGGCATCAACAGCCCGTTCGGCGGGACCAAGCAGAGCGGGCTGGGCTACCGCAACGGCGAAGAGGGCTACAAGGAGTACCTGGACGCGAAAACGATCGGTATGCCCGATACGGCGGCGTCATGACTCAACCGGCAGTGATGGATGCGCAGCGCCTCAGCGATCAACTCGAAATCAGGGCGCTACTCAACAGGTACGCACGCGCCGTCGACACCAAAGATTGGAACCTGTACCGCTCAGTGTTCACCGACGATGCCGTCCTCGACTACTCCTCGGCGGGAATCCCGGTCGGCTCGCGCGACCAGATCGCCGAGATGTTCAATCAGGCCTTCACCGCAATCCCGTGGACCATGCACTACATCACCAACATCGAAATCGAATTCGACGAGGGGCCGGGTGACACTGCGCGGGCGCGAGCGATGTTCTACAACCCGATGCTGTTGCCGGGCATGGTCGAGCAGAGTTCCTGCGGCGGTTACTACTTGCATGATCTGGTGCGCACGGATGTGGGCTGGCGTAGCCGACATCTGCGCGAGGACAACGTGTGGTTTATCAACCGCCCCGACGTCAATCCGCCAACGTCAGGACGTTGATGCAGATCTGGACCGGCACCGCGTTCATGCAGACCGCCGAAGCCGTACCTATAGCACGCATGCTCGACGAGGCCGGCTTCGACGGGATAGTCGTTTCCGACCACATGATCTACCCGCGGAACCTGTACTCGCCGTATCCGTCCCCCACAGGAAAGCCGATATGGACACCCGAGACAGCCTGGCCCGACTCCTGGGTCCTCATCGGTGCAATGGCCGCGGTGACCACTGCGATCAAGTTCACCAATGCTGTCTACATCGCCCCGGCCCGTCCCCTACTGGAGGTCGCCAAGCAGGTAGCGACCGCGGCGGTCATCTCCGGCGACAGAGTGGCCCTCACCGTCGGAGCCGGATGGATGCGCGAAGAATTCGAGCTGATGGGGCAAGACTTCGCTACCCGTGGCAAACGACTCGACGAGATGATCGTGGCGCTACCCGAACTATGGCGCGGAGGCTGGGTGGCATGGAGCGGAAAGCACTACCAGATACCGGAATTGATGCTGGAGCCACATCCGGCGAAGCCGGTACCGATCATGTGCGGTGGCGAATCCGAAGCGGCGTTGCGTCGCGCAGCGCGGCTGTGCGACGGCTGGGTGGGCAACGCCTACACCTGGGAGGACGCCGAAGACAAGGTCACCACCCTCAACACACTTCGGCGCACCTACGGGCGCAGCGACGAGCCGTTCGAGATCATGCTCACTCTACGCGACGTGCCCTCGGCGGACATGTTCCGACGGGCCGAGGACATCGGAGTGACGGCGGTGATGTGTAGCCCGTGGGCAATGGCCGACGATGTCGCGTCCGGGTCTCACGACGGGTTCAAGTTGACCGCCGACCGCTATCGCGCACCCATCGAACGGTTCGCCGACACCATCCTCGCCAAGATGTCGCGATGACCGAATCGATTGCCAGAAAACAAGACCCGAAGCCTCCGGAGGGGGATTGGCTGGGCACGAAGTTCTTGCGGTTCGAGCGAGGGGGCACCTTCGGCGTGTGCACGCTCGACCGGCCCGAGGCGCGCAATGCGATGACGCCGGCGATGTACTTCGGCATCAAGTACGCGGTCAACCACGTGGCGTCCGATCCGGACCTCGCAGGCCTGATCATCACCGGCACCGCCGAAGTTTTCGCGACCGGTGGCGACATGGGAGGTGGCGGCGAAGACAACTGGTTGACGTTCGGTTCCGCACAGGGCATGGATGCACTCCCGTTCGACACGTTGCGCCAGTCGGCCAAACCCGTCGTGGCCGCGGTCAACGGCCTCTGTCAGGGCGGCGGCATGCAGATTGCCCTGTGCGCCGATATGGCCGTGGTCAGCGGCCGAGCGAAGTTCCGGGTGCCCGAGCTGTACCGCGGGATCGCTGACACCTATTACAGCCACATGCTGGCCAAACTCATCGGACCGGTCCGAACCCGGGACCTGATGTTCACCGGCCGCACCCTGTCGGCCCAGGAGGCGCTGGACTGGGGCCTGATTGCCCGTGTCGTCCCGCACGACGACCTGCCCGACGCGGCGCGGGCGGTGCTGGCCCGGTGCTGTCGGACCGCGCCGCACGCACGCGGGACCATCAAATCGAGCCTGGACAACTACATCGGCCTGTACGACCGCATTGGCATGCAGGCCAGCCTCGGCGCACCTGAGTCGATCGAAGGCTTGGCGGCCTTCAAGGAGCGGCGCTCGCCTAACTGGGTCCACCCAGCCTTGCGGCTCAACGAGCGCCTCTGATGTCGGCCCACCAACTCCCACCGGCAGAAACGGAAGCATCATCAATGCCAGAAGGCCTCGACGACCTGTTCGGCCTCTCCGGAAAGATCGCGATCGTCACCGGTGCGGCCGCCGGCATCGGCCTAGGGATTGCCCGAGTGCTCGCCTCAGCCGGCGCAACGGTAGTTCTTGCCGCCCGTGACCACAGCGAAGCCGGGCGCCAAGCTGCCGCCATCACCGCCGCAGGACACCGCGCCGTCGCGGTCGCTGTGGACCTCGCCGACGAGACGTCGATCGTTGAAGCGTGCGCGCATATCAACCGAACCTTCGGCCCGCCGTGGTTATTGGTGAACAACGCAGCGCTGCAGGACCGTGAACCTCTCTTGGAGGCATCCGCCTCAGAATGGGATCGCATCCATGCCGTCAACGCGCGCGGCGCTTTCCTGATGACACGCGAAACGGCGCGGGTGATGGTGGCGGCCGGATTGGGCGGCAGGATCGTGAACATTGCCTCAAACGCGCTGCGTGGGGGCCTGATCAAAGGCCTCACTTCCTACGCATCGTCCAAGGGAGCGCTGGTCGCGCTGAGCCTCGCATCCGCGTTCGAACTGGCCGAGCACGCAATCACGGTCAACACGATCCTTCCCGGTGCGGTCATCACCCCAGGCGCAATCAACGCCAAAGGCCCGGCCAGCGACGGCCCTGCGACGCGCAAGACACCCTTCGGCTTCCAATCCCCAGACGAAATTGGCGCTGCCGTATTGTTTTTCGCGTCACCTGCGGCGCGTCCCATCACGAACCAGGTGCTCGCAGTAGACGGCGGATTCTCCATCAGCCAGTGAAGAGAATCGCCGGAGTGCCAGCTGTGATCCGACTAGTCGGTACTCATCGCGCCGAGCCGGGCCGGAGGGGACAAGGTGGGCGGTGCCTGATAAGTCGGGTTTTCGTAGCGCGGGTTCGCGGCAGCGCTATCTGGCTGTGTAGGGACTGCCCCGGGTTCAGTTGACTCGCGGGGTGTGAATTTCAGGCCGCGGTTGCGACCGGTGTGTGGAGCAGTTCGAACTCTACCGGGGTGAGCCTGCCAAGGGCGCGTTGGCGCCGGCGTCGGTGGTAGGTCCGCTCGATCCACGACACGATTGCCAGGCGTAGTTCGGCTCGGGTGGACCTGCGCCTGCGGTCGAGTACGTTGCGTTGCAGAAGGGCGAAGAACGACCCCATGGCGGCATTGTCTCCGCATGCACCGACGCGGCCCATCGATCCGTGTAACTCGTTGCGCGACAGTGCGTGGACGAACTTTCGGGATCGAAATTGACTACCCCTGTCGGAGTGAACGATAGCCGCGACCGGTGAGCGCAGCGCCACGGCGTGATCCAGGGCAGCCACGGCCAATGGACTTCATTCGGGAGTCGATGGAGTAGCCCACGATCCTGTTGGAGTAGACGGCTTTGATGGCGCAGAGGTAGAGCTTGCCTTCGTCGGTGCGGTGCTCGGTGATGTCGGCCAGCCAGACTTGGTCGGCAGCCTGGGCGCTGAACTGACGTTGCACGAGGTCGTCATGCACCGGTGGGCCGGATCGACGGTTCAGTCCCCGCTTTTTGGCGAAGATCGACCAGATCCGCTCCCGGGAGCACAGCCGTGCGACACGGTTCTCGCCGGCGGTGATGCCGCGACCGGGAAGTTCATCAGCGATGAACCGGTAGCCGAAGGCGGGGTCATCGGCGTGGATGTCGCGGGCGGCGTTGATGAGGTGGGCATCGTCCCAATCACGCTGTGACAGGGGTGCTTTGCGCCATTTGTAGAACGCCTGGGTGGAGAATCCCAGGACCCGGCAAGTCACCGTGACGGGAATCCCGTCGTCGGCAAGGTCGAGGACCTGCGGGTACATCTGTAATAGTGGCGGCTGGCCCGAGGCCGGCTGGCAGTGTTGACGCTTGGCTCGGCTCGTGTGACTCCGGGTATATCCGACCCGCGAAGTGCGGTGTCTTCAAAATGACCTGTCCGCGAGAGGAGCCGGCGTCGACACTGTCCGCACAGATGGCTTAATCAGAAGCTTGTCCGCCGCCACCAGTGGTGGTGTGACTCATTACAGATGTGTCTCTGCGCGAACAACATTCATCGGCGCCATCCAGAAAGGTAATACCCAACAGAGTTGGAGAACTCTCAATGGCAATCATCGCGGACACCTACGACCACATTGTCGGAGTGGACACCCACGCGCGAACACACACCTATTGCGTGTTGCGCGCCAAGACGGGAGCAGTGATCGACACGGCGACCTTCCCTGCGTCAGCGGCAGGAATCAACCGGGCGTTGACTTGGGTCACGCGCCGCACTTCTGGCACCGTCTTCGCCGCCGTCGAAGGCACCTCCTCCTACGGCGCGACCCTTGCCGCGGCGCTGGCAGCCCGAGGCATACCCATCGGCGACGTGCGCCCACAACCGCGATCCGCACATGCCAACGCCGGGAAATCCGATCCCCTCGACGCCGAGGCCGCCGGCCGCTGGGTGCTGGGCAAGGAATGCTCGCGAGTGCCCCAACCACGCGACGCCGGCGACCGCGCGGCCCTGCGTGTGCTCTTGAGTGCACGCTCACTCATTGACCACCAACGCACCGCCAACCGCAACGAAGCTGACCGCGCTGCGCCGTACGGTCGACTTCGGCATCGATGCCCGCTCACCCTTAACTGACAAGCAGATCGTGGTCATAGCAGCATGGCGAAACATGAAATGCGCCAACGCAGTCCATCTCACCGCCCGCGCCGAAGCGAAACGGCTGGCAATCGCCGTCGTCGAGCAGCCCCGCCAACTCTGAGACAATCACACCCAGCTCGCCGAGCTCGCTGAGCGTCTGGCTCCCGGCCTCCAAAAGGCGCCAGGGGTTGGACCGGTCACCGCCGCAATTCTGATCTGCGTCTACTCCCACCACGGACGGGTCCGCTTAGAAGCCGCATTCGCCGCCCTCGGTGGCATCGCACCCCTGCCCGCATCATCAGGGAACATCACACGACACCGCCTCAATCGATCCGGCGACCGACAACTCAACCGCGCCATCGACATCATCGTCCGAACCCGCATGAGCTTCGACCCAGCGAGGCGGGACTACCTACGCCGAGGACTGGCCACCGGCAAAACGAACCGAGAGATCCGGCGCAACCTCAAGCGCTACGTCTGCCGCTCAATGTTCCGGCAACTCCAGGCCACCATGGCTTGACATCACCCATAGAAGCGTCATTTTGGGTTGGCGTCCCGCGAGAGATAGCCGACCGCACGCCGCATCACCTCAGCTTCCTGCTCGAGGAGTTTGATCCGCTTGTGTGCTTCGCGCAGCTGAGCGGCCATGTCGTCGGCGGCCGGTGAGGCGGGTTGGCCGCGACCATCCTCACGGTCAGCGATCTTGAGCCAGCGATGCAGGCATGCGTCCGAGATGCCGAAGTCTTTGCGCGATCTGGCGCAACGGCGCCTCGCCCTTGCGGGCCACAGCGATGACATCGGCTCGGAACTCGGCAGGAAACGGTGTCGGCACGAGATTGATCCTTCCAGCAAGGACGAATCCTCACAGGTCAGGAGTCAACCAAACTGGGGGCAGTCCCTTGATCCGGGTCGCGCCGGTCGACTGACGAGCGGCCACTGACACATGAGGGCGCCCGCGGTGCGGGCGCCCTCATGTCCAGACCGCCGGTCAGCTGCGCACGAATGTGTCGACCTGCGACACCTTCGCCGACGGGAAAAGGTGTCCCAGCCAGGGATTGTTGCGCTGATCTCTCGATCCGACATCGACATGGCCAAAGGCGCGCCCATGGCGTTGCACGGCTGCGATCCGGATGAGGCATTCGGCAGGCTCGTGAGTGAATCCCAGAGGCGCAACATGAAAGTGCGCGACGTGGTCCGGGAAATGCTGGACCGCTTGCAGCAGCGCTCCAAGTGCACCGGCACGTAGTCTCGTTGGAGGACATCTGCACGGGCTCAGGGATCACACTGGTCGGTATTCCATGTCTGTCCGCCTTCTAGGTGAGAGATCATCCGTCGAATTTGATCGGAGCCATAGCTGTGACCGCGCCTTGCTTCACTGTCGAGACCGATGCGTTTGTTGTTCGGCTGGCCAATGACCTGCGCCATGTATGCGTGGCCGGCTCAACGCTTGAGATCGACACGGACGGCGACATGACTGCCACCGATCCGGACGGTCTGGCATGGGAAGTAGCGCGCGAAGGCTGGCTCGACATCGCTTTCGTTGGTGACCGAGCGATCACCAATCGAAGGCGCGCCCAGCGCCGTATCCGGTGAGCGCCATCCGCCCAACAACACTTTTTGCTGCCGTAGGCGGTTGTGCCCCGGCGACACGTTGATGCCGCCCGCAGCACGGAGTAGAAAATTGCTCTTCCCCCAGCCGAGTGCCCCGCACCCGCTCTCGTAAGGCGGCGATGATCTTCTGCGCGGCGACTCGCAAGGGGGGTGTTGCCGTTCTTCGATAGTCCTTGAGCATCACGAAGGCAGTGTCGGAGTCAATCCTGCAGTGATTGATGAGGATCTCCTTGGTCTGCCCGATAACGTCTCTGTTGGAAGCGCAGTGCGGAACTGGTCGTCGCTCGCAGGTCATCAGCGCGACCGTCGCCATGGTTGCCAACAGGGCGCCCGTAGCCTCCGCTCGCGGGTCGACCGGCGCGGCTTACGCCCGAAGAGGTTCAGTGCTCCTGTTCCGTCGCGGCGAGGGATGAGCTGATAGGACAACACGCCATGCACTCCGGCTGCCACCGCAGCCGCAGCGAAGCGGGCCATCGAGGTTCTTGGCGTCTGTCGGTGCAGCGAATCATCCCTCCACGCATCGCCGCTTCCAGGCAGGTACCTGCTGCCGTGTGGATTCCGGGCGTCACCGCCGTCCCGCTGACGCCCGTCATCGCGGCGGTATCGGCAGTTGGTTCTGGTGGCCGCAGCGGCCGGCATCGTCACCGTCTATCAGGACCTCGCCCCCGATGACACGACGCTGGCCCGGTTGCTGTTCGCGGTGCCGTTGAGCACGCTCCTGGGGCCGACGTCCACCCCGCAACCGAGGGCACCGACCCCCCGACACATCCGGCCGCGACGACGCGGTCGGACACGGCGGTCACCAGCTGATTGAACCCGCCGACTCGGGGCAATACGTGCGCGACGGCGCCGTGTCGAACGGACTCGCCGGACGCCACAGGAAACAAGGGGGGATCCTGAACCAATCCGCCCGCAGCACGGTCACGAAGAACTGACATGCCGGCAGACACCGCCATCCAGTTCTTCCTCGCGCTGGTCGTCATCCTTGCGGCCTGCCGTGTGGTCGGGCTGCTGGCGCAGCGACTGGGGCAACCGCAGGTCGTCGGCGAGATGGTCGCCGGCGTCGTCCTGGGACCGTCCCTGCTCGGGCGGATCGCGCCCGGCGTTCAGGACTACCTGTTCCCTCCGGGGGTGTCGAATGTCGTGCTGTACACCACGGCGCAGATCGGCCTCGTGCTCTACATGTTCCTCGTCGGGCTGAGCTTCGACGTCGACCTCATCAAGCACCGGGCAGGGACCGCGGCCGCGGTATCGGCGGCCGGCATCTTCACGCCGCTCGTTCTCGGCGGGTTCGTCGCGCTACCGCTGCTGGGTGCCGGCGGCTACTTCGAGGACGGCGTCACACCGCTGATGGCGATGTTGTTCCTCGGCGCGTCGATCGCGATCACGGCGTTTCCGATGCTCGCCCGGATCATCTTCGAGACGGGCCTGTCCGGCACGACGTTGGGCACCCTCGCGCTGGCGTGCGGCGCGACCGACGATGCGATCTCGTGGTGCATTCTGGCCACGGTGCTGGCCATCCACCAGGGCAGCGCCGCCATCGCCCTCGTGGCGATCGTCGGCGGCGTGCTCTACACGCTGCTGGTGCTGACCGCCGGACGGAAAGCGCTCGGCGTGCTCGGCGCGATGGCGGAACGCCGCAACACCGTCACACCCTCGATGCTCAGCGTTGTCCTCATTCTGCTCATGGCGTGTGCGTGGTTCACCGATCTCATCGGCATCTACGCGATATTCGGTGCATTCATCCTCGGCGTGGCCATGCCTTCCGGCGTCTTCGCCCAACGCGTCACGGCCAGCCTGGAGCCGCTGACGACCACCTTGCTGTTGCCGCTGTTCTTCGTGTACTCGGGGGTGAACACAGAGATCGGCTTGGTGAACACCCCCACGCTGTGGGCGGTGACCCTGGGGATACTCGTGGTCGCGATCGCCGGGAAGGGCATCGCCTGCACACTGGCCGCGCGCCTTCGCAAGGTGCCTCTCCGCGAGGCGGTCGCCCTGGGTTCGTTGATGAATGCCCGCGGATTGATCGAACTCATCCTGCTGAACATCGGTCTCGAGGCCGGGATCATCACCCCGACGCTCTTCACCATCCTGGTGCTGGTGGCCATCATCACCACTCTGATGGCCACACCGGTATTCGAATTCGCCCACGGCCGGCACCGGCCGAAGCCCACAACCGCTGAGGAGGTGCGACGTGAAAACAGCCATCTCGCAGGGCGCTGACAACTTTCTGACGGCCGGGTCGCCGACGGCGTCGGCCCGATTTCGCTCTATAGCGTCGCCGGTACCGGGGTACCTCCCGGATCCCGCGGCCGAGGGAGGTAACGCGTGAACGTCCGGACACAGTTGTCGCAGCTGGACCCCGAAGCCCGGGAGGCTCTTGCCCGACGGATCCGAAGCCGGCTCGCGAACGACGATGCGCCGGTCGCGGATCACGACGTGGTCATCATCGGCGGCGGCGCCGCGGCGCTGACGCTCGCGCTGGAGGTGCGCACCGCCCGCCCCGCGACGCGAATCCTGGTCGTCGAACCGAACGCGCACCCGGTCCCCGAAGTCACCCACACGGTCGGTGAGTCGACCGTCGAGGTCTCCGCGCACTACCTGCGCGAGCGGCTCGGCCTGGGCGACCACCTGAGCAGCGCCCAGATCCGCAAGATGGGCCTGCGGATGTTCTTCACGAACGACGGGAACACCGATATCGCCCGGCGGATGGAGCTGGGGAGTTCCCGCTTCGTCCCGCAGGTGACCTACCAGATCGACCGGGGCAGGCTCGAGAACGAACTGTACCGGCGCTGCCTATCCGCAGGCGTGGAAATCGCCTGTGGCCGCGTCCGGTCCGTCGAATTCGGCGCAGATCGTCAAGCGCACACGGTGACCGTGCAGAGCGATGACGCGACCACACGGACGACCACGCGCTGGGTGGTCGACGCCTCGGGCCGCAACCGCGTGCTACCCCGGCAGCTGAATCTGCGGCGGGCCACCGAGCATCACTGCAACGCCGTCTGGTTGCGCGTGGCGACCGAACTCGACGTCGGTCAGTGGAGCGACGACGCGGATTGGCGCACCCGCCTGGTCGAGGGCGATCGCGCGTTGTCGACGAACCACCTGATGGGCCAGGGCTACTGGGTGTGGCTGATCCGGCTCGCCTCGGGGGCGACCAGCGTCGGCATCGTCGCCGATCCCGCCAGCCACGCGTTCGACGACTACAACACGTTGGACAAGGCGAAAGCGTGGCTGCGCGAGCACGAACCACAGTGTGCCGAGGAATTGGCGAAGCACGACGACCTGATCAGAGATTTCCGGGTCATGAAGCACTACAGCCACGCCGCGACGAAGGTGTTCGACAGCCGGGCGCGCTGGTGCCTCACCGGTGACGCGGGGGTGTTCCTGGACCCGCTGTATTCGTCGGGTCTGGACCTGGTCGCGATCGGCAACGGACTCATCACCGACATGGTGGTCCGCGACCTCGACGGCGAAGACGTCGTCGCGAGGGGCGCGATCAGCGACTCCCTCTTCCGCTCGCTGGCCGACATGTGGCTGGCGGTGTATCAGGACCAGTACACCGTGATGGGCACGCCGAAGGTCATGGCGGCCAAGATCATCTGGGACGTCGCCTTCTACTGGGGCTTCATCGGCCTGTTGTACCGCAACGGCCGGTTCGTCAGCGTCGCCGACGATCCCGCGGTCGTGCCCCACCTCAACGGCCTCATCGAACTCAGCAATCGCGTTCAGCGTTTCCTGCGGGAGTGGGCGGCGGTGGAGGACGCCGACTCGCCCGTGCCGTTCGTCGACCTGTACTCGCCGCTGAACTTCATGGTGACCCTGCACACGGCCATGATGGGCACCGCTCCCGACTTCGCCGAGCAGTTCGACGCCAACGCCCTGTTGCTCCGTCAGGTCGCCGGTCAGCTGGTCGACACCGTCGTGACGGACAAGTCCGCGATGTTCGACGACGACGACGTCGTGGCGCAGGTGCAGGCGTGGCAGCGGGACCCGCTGCTGCGAGAACTCCGGGCCGTGTACCGCCGCGAGCAGGCGGTCACGCCGATCAGCCGGGACTGGATCCTGACCGCCGTCCCTGAGCTCCGGCCGGGCTGAACGGCCCGGCACCCATCCCCGGCCGTAGCGGCTACGAAGTACCAGTGGCCGCGCACAACGCCGACGAAGGGATCGCGATGACCGCGTGTTTCACGACAGACCGCGACGGGCAAGCATGAGGATGCCTTCGGAACGACCCAGGCACCCGGCGTTGGCGATCGTCGGGATCGGGTGTCGCCTTCCCGGCGGCGTCAACTCCGCCGACGGCTTCTGGCACCTGCTGTGCAGTTCGACCGACGCCACCTCCGTCGTTCCCGAGACACGGTGGAACGCCGACAGATTCCACGACCCGAACCCGGCGAAGGTCGGCAAGATGGTCACCCGCCGAGGGGGGTTCCTCGCCGACATCGATCAGTTCGATCCCCAGTTCTTCGGCATCTCCCCGCGCGAGGCACACTCGATCGACCCACAGCAGCGGCTGATGTTGCAGGCCACCTGGGAGGCACTGGAGGACGGTGGCATTCCCGCGGACGGCTTGGCCGGCGAGGACGTCGGGGTGTTCATCGGCGGCTTCACCCTCGACTACCAGCTGCTGCAGAACCAGGGCCGCGCCAGCCGCTATCAGTTCAAGACCCATTCGGCCGCCGGGATGATGATGACGATGTTGGCGAACCGGATCTCGTTCGCCTTCGATTTCCGCGGACCCAGCATGACCGTCGACACGGCGTGCTCGAGCTCCCTGGTCGCGGTGCACCTGGCCGCCCAGAGTATCTGGAACGGCGAAAGCGCTCTCGCCCTCGCCGGCGGCGTGAACATCATGATCGGGCCGAACACGGCCATCGCCGAGTCGAAGAGCGGATTCCTCAGTCCTGACGGCCGCTCCAAGGCCTTCGACGAGTCCGCCGACGGCTACGCGCGCGGCGAAGGCGGCGCGGTCGTCGTCATCAAACCGCTCGAACAGGCAGTACGCGACGGCGACCGGGTCTACGCGCAGATCCTCGGAACAGCGGTGTCACAGGACGGCCGCACCGACGGCATCACCGTGCCCCGGGCGGAGGCGCAGGCTGCGGCGATCACCTCCGCGCTGCGAGGCGCCGGCGTCCACGCAGGCGACGTCGGGTACGTCGAAGCGCACGGCACCGGAACGCCGGTCGGCGACCCCGTCGAGATGCGCGCACTCGCCGCCGCCCTGACATCGGACCGGACGCCCGCCGAACCACTGGTGATCGGATCGGTCAAGACCAACATCGGCCACCTCGAGGCGGGCGCGGGGGTGGCCGGGCTGATCAAGACGGCGTTGGTGCTCCAGCGGGGCTACATCCCCGCCCACCTGCACCTCGAAAACCCGACCAGCCAAGTGAGTTTCGACGACCTCAAGATCGAGGTACCCCGAACCGGCCGCCCGTTCCCGAGCACCGACCGGCGCATCGCCGGGGTGAACTCGTTCGGCTTCGGCGGTACCAACGCCCACGTGGTGCTCGCCGAGCCGCCAATCGAGGTCGACGCCCCTGATCCGATTGCGGCCCAGTCCATGCCGCTGACTCTCCTGCCGATCTCAGCGCGCAGCGAGGAAGCGCTGGTGGCGACCGTCCGCCAGTTGGCCGAGCACCTGGAAGCGCATCCGGACGTCACGCTGCCCGATCTGGCGTACACGCTCTCGCGGCGCCGCGCCCACCTGAGCCACCGCCACACCCTGATCGTGGGCAGTATCGCCGAAGCGCGCGAACAACTTCAGGCGATCGCCGAGGTGGGGCAGATCTCATCGGTCCGCACCTCCGCGACCGCGCCGAAGTTGGCGTTCGTCTGCACGGGAATGGGCCCGCAGTGGTGGAAGATGTGTCGCGGGATGCTCGACGTCCTTCCCGCGTTCACCGAAAGCATCGCCCGCACCGACCGCGAGTTGTCCCGGTACGCGGACTGGTCCCTGCTCGACGAACTCCGCCGCGACGAGACCGATTCGCGCATGGGCGAAACCGAGGTGGCACAGCCCGCGAACTTCGCCATCCAGATCGCGCTGGCCGCGCAACTGGCCGAATTCGGAATCGAACCCGACGCCGTGATCGGGCACAGCGCCGGGGAAGTGGCCGCCCACCATCTCGCCGGCCTGCTCACCTTCGAGCAAGCGGTCGAGGTGATCTACCACCGCAGTCGACTGCAGCAGCGCACCAGCGGACAGGGACGCATGCTCGCCGTCGGCCTCGGCGCCGATTCGCTGCTGCGGGCCCTCGACGAGAAGACCCGCGCGGAGTTCGGGCGGCGACTGTCCGTCGCGGCGGTCAACAGCACATCGGCGGTGACCATCGCCGGCGACGGTGACGTGCTGGACGACGTCGCCGGCCGGTTGGACGAGGCGGAGATCTTCAACCGGTATCTGTCCGGGAAAGTGCCGTACCACACCCACTACATGGAGGCGATCAAAGACGACCTCCACACCGCGCTGGACGGGCTCACCTCCAAACCCGCTGCGATCCCGCTGTATTCGACGGTGACCGGTGAACAGCTGGACGAGTATGCCGCGGGCGCCGCCTACTGGTGGCAGAACACCCGCGCCACCGTGTTGTTCGAACCGGCGCTGCGTCGCATGCTCGACGACGGATACACCCACTTCGTCGAACTCGGTCCGCACCCCGTACTGGCTGCGTCGATCTTCGAGATCGCCGGGACCGAGAAGGCCGTCGTGCTGGCGACCCAGCGACGCCACGACGAGGATGTGCGGACGTTCCTGAACTGTGTCGGCGCGCTGCACACCAACGGCCACGACATCGCCTGGGACGCTGTGCATCCTCGCGGGGAATTGCTCAAGCTGCCCGCGTACCCGTGGCAGACCAAGCGCTTCTGGAACGAGACCCGGGAAGCCACGGAGGCGCTGCACTACAAGCCGGTGCACCCACTCCTCGGGCAGCCGGTCAGCGGCGTGCATCCGACCTGGGAAGTCGAGTTGAGCACCGGCCTGCTGCCGTTCCTGGCCGATCACCGGGTCCAGGGCAGCGTCGTCGTCCCCGGGGCGGTGTACGTCGAGATGGCACTGGCGGTCGCACAACAGACCTATGGCGTCGACCTCGGCGTCGACCATCTCGTTCTGCACCGCGCCCTCATCCTCGACGAGACATGCGATCCCATTCTCCGGACCACCCTCGACGAGAGCACGGGCACGCTCGAGTTCGCCGCCTTCACCGCGACAGCGGGCGGCGAACTGAAGTGGACGATCACGGCGACCGCCGAACTCAACACGCGCCCGAAAGCCCCTGCAAACCGGCATCGTTCACCGGCCGCGCCGGACGGCGCACCGATCAGCGGCGAGGACTTCTACGCCATCACCCGCGCCATCGGGTTCGACTACGGTGACGCGTTCCGGTCCATCACCGCAGTGACCGCCGGGGAGGGCTGGGTGTCGGCCGCGTTGGCTGTCCCGGCGCCGGTCGGCGATGATCTCGACGCGTACCGGTTCCATCCGGCGCTTGTCGACGGCGCGTTCCAAACCCTTTTCGGCGCACCGATACTCGGCCGCAATGCCGATGAGAGCCCCTACCTGCCCACGCGTATCCGGCACAGCGCGGTCTACGGCGCACCCGAAGTCGATATGACCGTGCACCTGCGCGTCGTGTCGGCCACCGCAGAGGAGATCGAGAGCGACATCACGATCACCGACCGTCATGGGAAGCAGCTGGCCCTTTTCGAGGGCTTCACGGTGCGATCGCTGGGTGCCTCGGCGCGCATGGCGCCGGAACGAATCGACAAGGGACTCTACGAACTTCAGTGGGAGCCGAAGCTCGAATCGGATCGGGAGCCGCAGGAGGCCGGCCCGTCGTCGTGGCTCGTCTTCGCCGACGACCGGGGCGTCGGTGCCGGCATCGCTGAGCGACTGCGGCGCGCCGGCCACCGTGTGTGGACGGTGACGCACCGGGACGTCGACGCGCTCAGCGAGGCCGACGGCGGATACGTCATCAACGCCCGGCGCCCCGAGCAAGTGAGCCGGCTGATCGACGACCACCTCGCGAGACAGGGCGACCTTGCAGGCGTCGTGGACTGCTGGCCGATGGACCTCGCCGCTGCCGACCCGGACCACCAGGTGGGTGTACTCACGATTCTGCGCCTGGCCAAGTCCCTCGCCCACCACGACACCGTCACACCGCGGCTTTTCCTGATCACCGACAACGCACAACCGGCACTCGGCACCGAGTCGCTGGCGCCTGATCAGGCGACCGTCTGGGGTCTCGGCCGGGTGATCGGCCACCAGGAGTTCGTAGACCGCTGGGGCGGGCTGATCGACATCGACAGCGCGGACGGCGTCCCCGAGACCGCGGCGCGCATCTGCGCGCACATCCTCGGCGACGGGTCCGAGGACCAGATCGCGATCCGCGGCCAACAGACGCTCGTCCCGCGGTTGCGCCCCAGCACGAGCCTCACCCGGGCCTTTCCCACCAAGCTCGTCGCCGACGCGACCTACGTCGTCACCGGCGGAACGGGCGCACTCGGCAAGACGGTGGCGACGTATCTCGCCGAGCGCGGGGCACGTCACATCACGCTGTTGAACCGAAGCCAGATCCCACGCAGGGAGCAGTGGCCGGCAATGACCGACGGCGACCCGCACTTCACGACCGTCCAGACGATCCGAGCGATCGAACGCCTCGGGGCCCGAGTCCGTACCGCCAGTGTCGACATCACCGACGTCGAGCAGGTCACTGCCTGGCTGAACGACCACGCCCGACACGGTGGCCGACCGGTGCGCGGGCTCATCCACGCGGCGGGATCGGTCCACGACCAACTCCTCGTCAACGTCAGCGAAGACGACTTCACCAAAGTGCTCGCCCCCAAGATCACCGGCACCCGCGTGTTGCACGACGCCTTCGCCGACCACGATCTGGACTTCTTCGTGATGTTCGGTTCTGCGGGGTCGGTGATCGCGTCGCCCGGGCAGGGCAACTACGCCGCCGCCAACGCCTTCCTCGACGCCTTCGCGCACCACCGCCGGGCGCAGGGGTTGCCGGCTCTGACCATCGGGTGGGGACCGTGGTCGGTGGGCATGGTCGAGGACCTGCACCTGGAGGACGTGTACGCGATGCGCGGAATCGACCTGATCACGCCTTCGGCGGGAGCCGCGATCCTCGACCGGCTGATCAACCAGCAGACCCCCAACGTCGTCGCGATCAGCGCAGACTGGGGCCGGGCCCGCCAACTCCTCGGCGGACGGCTGCCGGCCATGTTCGCCGCGCTCGACTCGCCCGAGGCGTCCGCGCTGAGCACGGAGCCGGGCCGCTCGATCGTCGAGGTACTGGCAGCGACACCCGTATCCGGGCGCCTCGAGGTGGTCGCCGACCACGTCCAGCACCTTGTGGCCGCCGTATTCGATTGCGCGGTGACCGATATCGACCCCGACGCCGTGCTCGACGACATCGGCTTGGACTCGATGATGGCCATGGACTTCCGGGTCAGGATCAACACGACGTTCTCGATCGATCTGCCGGTCCTCGAGATCCTCAAGGGAGTCAGCGTCAATGCGCTGGCCGTTCGGATACTCGCCGAACTCGAAGCCATCCACGGCGAGGTCCCCTCCGCCACGGGAGCCACCGCCGAGGCGTCGGAACCTGCCGAGGAGACCGGCGACGTCGACCAACTGCTCAACGAGTTGTCAGAGGCCGACCTGCGGCGACTCTTGGCCGAACTCGAGGGCGGTGCCGTCGAAAGCGAGGCAGGAGAGCCGCATTCGTGAACGCCTCACCGAGCGCCTCGACCGCTGTGCACGTTCGGGGCCTGTCCAAGGCCTACGGGCAACGGCCGGCCGTGCGAGAGCTGGATCTCGACGTCGGATACGGCGAGATCTTCGCCATCCTCGGTCCGAATGGTGCGGGCAAAACGACGACCATCGAGATCATGGAGGGCAACCGAACCCGCGACTCGGGTTTCGTCCGGGTGCTGGGCGAAGATCCCGGCACCGCGGGCCGGAACTGGCGGGCCAGGATCGGCATCGTGCTGCAGGAAGTCAGTGACGCCGGGATGCTGACAGTGTCCGAGACCGTCCGGATGTTCACGAGTTGTTATGCCGCAGCCCGGATCCCAGCCGAAGTGCTGGAACTGGTGGGTCTGGACGCCGTCGCCGGAACCCGGGTGAGGAACCTCTCCGGCGGCCAGCGTCGACGCCTCGACGTCGCTCTCGGCATCATCGGCATGCCGGAACTGTTGTTCCTGGACGAGCCGACGACGGGTTTCGACCCGGAGGCCAGGCGCCAGTTCTGGGACCTCATCAAACTCTTGGCGGCCGACGGCACCACCGTTCTGCTGACCACCCATTATCTCGAAGAGGCGGCGGCGCTGGCAGATCGCGTCGCGGTCATCGCGGGCGGCAGGGTGGTGGCCGTGGACTCACCGTCGAAGTTGACCGAGCACGTGAGTTCGGCGGCGACGGTCCGATGGGTGGAAGGCGACGAGGTGCACGTCGAGCAGACGGATCACCCCACCGCGTTGGTCAGGCGGCGTAGCGCGGACGGCGCCGAATTGGCTCAACTGACGATCAGTCGACCCACCCTGGAAGACGCCTACCTACAGTTGATCGGCGCGGCGTGATGGCCATCGAACACACCGAACGGGCCACCGTGGTACGCCGCCGCGTCCCGGATCAGGGGCCGCGGCTCCCATCGGCGGTGCGCATCGGATTCTCCCGGGTGATCCCCGAATTGAAGATGTTCTATCGCCGGCCGGAACAGGTGGCGCTGACGTTCTCGATGCCCGCGTTGATCTGCCTGCTGCTGGGGTCGATCTTCTCGGCGAAGCTGCCCAACAGCGAGACCAGCACCGGCGCGGTGATCGCAGCGAGCATGCTCGCCTACGGCATCTTGTCGGCGTCTTTCATCAACCTCGGCATCAGTATCGCCGCCGACCGCGACACCGGCGCGCTGCGGCGGCTTCACGGGACGCCCACGACCGCGTCGTCGTACTTCATCGGCAAGATCATGCTGGTGGCCGTCGTCAGCTTCGCCGAGGCCGTACTTCTCCTGATGGTCGGCGTCTTCTTCTTCGGCCTGCGCCTACCGACAGACGTCTTCGGATGGTTCACCCTCGTGTGGGTGGCGATGCTGGGCATCGTCAGCTGCTCCCTGCTGGGCATCTTCATCAGTAACCTTGCCAGCAACGCGGTTTCGGCGGCGGTCCTCACCAACGGTCCGTCTGTTGCCTTGCAGTTCGTTTCGGGGACCTACGTTCCACTCATGGTCTTGCCGACGTGGATGTTGGTCATCGGCTCCGTCTTCCCGGTCAAGTGGATGGCTCAGGGGTTCCGGTCGGTGCTGCTGCCGGCGGAGATGGTCGTTTTCGAGCCGGCCGGCAGCTGGGAGCTATGGCGGATCTTCCTGGTGCTGGCGGCGTGGAGCATCGGTGGCCTGATCGGCTGCCTCGCCGTCTTCCGGTGGTCGGAAAAGAACTGAGCATCGCCTCGGCGGTGCTCGATGTCGGTAACCCGCGGACGGTGGCGTCTGCCGGCGTTTGCGAACTCCCGGCCACGGGAACCCGAGCGGCACGGAGCAGACACAGGGCCGGCAACGTGGTTGTTGTGGGACTGCGCTCTGGCAGGAAGAGGTATCCCGATGAACCGTCTCTTCATCACCGTGTCGGCCGGTGCGGCGGGGGCGATCTCCGCAGCGATGGTCCTCGCCGGCGCGGCGTTCGCTCAGCCCAACGACAACGACCAGCTCTCGGAGAACGCCGCGGAGGCCGTGGCACAGCTGCAGGCCCAGGGCTACCAGGTCCAGGTGTTCGGCAACGACGACATTCCCCTGGGGTTCTGCAAGGTCTCCCAGGTCGCCAGGGCCGGTGAGCAACAGCCCAGCGGCGCGACCGTCTACGTCGACTGCAGCTATGACCAGGCCGAACAGTAAGGCCGGCAAGACAGGAGTGAACCCATGCATGTGAAGTCATCTGTGCACATGAAGGCGGTGGCCTACCCGGCGTTGGCGGCGACGTCGGCACTGGCTGCTGCGGTGCTGTGCGCCGGCGCCGCGTTCGCCCAGCCCGACGAGGACGAAGAGGCCCCGCAGCCGCAGAGTGCCACCGACACGATCGCCCAGCTGCAGTCCGAGGGCCACAGTGTGATCGTGCGCGGCAACGACCAGGGAACCCTCGAGGGGTGCGACGTCGCCAGCGTGACGAAGGCCGGGGACGCGTCGAACACGATGATCGTCGAGGTCAACTGCACCCCGGACTACCAGGGCTGATCATGACCGAACCCAGGACGCAGGCGTCGACGGGTGAGTTGATCACCGAGCTGTCGCAGCAGACCTCCCGTCTGGTGCGGGACGAGTTGCGGCTGGCCCAGAAGGAGTTGCAGGAGTCGGCCAAACATGCCGGCATCGGCGCAGGTCTGGCCGGTGCGGCGGGTGTGCTCGCACTGCTCGGCCTGGCGACGCTGATCGCGGCGGCAGTCGCCGCCCTGTCGCTGGTACTTCCGGTGTGGCTGTCGGCGGTGATCGTGGCCGTGGTGCTGTTCGTTGCCGCCGGGATCGCCGCGCTGGTCGGCAAGAAACAGGCCGAGCAGGTCCCGGTGCCCGCGGCGGAGACTGTGGACAGCGTCAAGACCGACATCGATGAGATCAAGGGGGCTCGCCATGGCAGCAGGACCTGACCAGCGACCCGAGCCCGGGCCGGACGCCGGCATCGACGAATTACAGGCCGACATCGAGAAGACCCGCGCGGAACTCGGCGAGACCGTCGGGGCCCTCTCGAACAAACTCGACGTCAAGGGGCGGGCTCAGCAGACCGTGACCGAGGCCAAGGAGTCGGTGAAAGCCCGTCCGGCGGTGCCGGTCGGGGTGCTGCTGTCCGTGGTCGCGGTCGGTCTGCTGATCTGGCTGCGGCGCCGCTGACCGTCAGCCCTCGCGGTCCGGCTCGGTGAGCACCGGCCGGATGTCCTCGCCGAAGGTCCATTAGTGAATGTGACTGCCGCCGTTGATATCAACAGTGGTCCCGGTGAGATAACTGGCGTCCTGGCTCGACAGGAACGTGATGACGGCGGCGACCTCCTCGGTGGTGGCGACGCGACCGATCGGAATGCCCGCGGCCAGAGCCGCTTCGGACTCGTCGGTCGCGCCGACACGGATGTTGGTGTCGACCGCGCCGGGTGTGACGGCGTTGACCGTGACACCGGTGTCGGCGATCTCGCGGGCAAGGGCTTTGGTGAATCCGAGGATGGCGGCCTTGGCCGACGAGTAGGGGACCTTGCCGAAGACGCCGCCGCCACGTTGGGCGGACACCGACGACATGTTCACGATGCGGCCGAAGCCGTGCTCGATCATGTCGGGCAGGAAGGCTTTGGTGACGAGGTAGGTGCCGGTGGCGTTGACGGCCATCACCTTGTTCCAGAGCTCCAGGGTGGTTTCGAGGAACGGCACGGGCGAGGTGATGCCCGCGATGTTCGCCAGCGCACCCACCGGGGGCAGATTGCCGGTGGCAACCTCGGCGGCGACTGCGTCGTGGGCCGCGGTGACGGATTCCTCGGAGGTGACGTCGACGGAGTGGCCGAACGCCGGGACGGCGAACTGGTTGCCGATGTCGGCGGCGACCTTCGCCGACTTCTCACCGTCGAGGTCGAGGATGACGACGGCCCACCCTTCACGCGCATAGCGCTGTGCGACGGTCATGCCGATGCCGCGATCGGAGGTGGCGCCGGTGATGACGGCGGTGCGGGTGGTGCTCATGGTTCTCCTTGGATAGGTCGGTGGGCGGTGAGGTGCGCTAGATCAGCGCGGAAATCAGTTGGGCTGCCGCAGCGGTCGCCGACGGCCGTTGATGGTTGGTGACGTCGCGGGTCTCGAGTTCGAGTGAGAAGTGGCCGGCGAAGCCGGCGTCGGCGAGTGCCTTCAGCCCGATCCTGAAGTCGACGGTGCCGCGGCCCACGGACAGGTTGATGTTGCCCGGCACCGCGTCGCGAATGTGGACGTGCTCGATGCGCGGACCGAAGCGGTCGACGAACTCGACCGGGTCACCGCCCGAGGCGACCACGTGGCTGAAGTCCATGACCACCCCGACCTGTTCGGCCAGGCGGTCGGTGAG
Organism: Mycolicibacterium vaccae NBRC 14118 = CIP 105934; assembly: GCF_001552715.1. GTDB lineage: Bacteria > Actinomycetota > Actinomycetes > Mycobacteriales > Mycobacteriaceae > Mycobacterium > Mycobacterium vaccae. Next base: position 20,692 of record NZ_BCRS01000005.1, read on the forward strand.
CAGTTGGGCACGTTCGAGGTTCCAGCACAGCCGGTGCAGGTGTAGCGATTCCGTCCACAGACTCACGTCGCGGGACGCCGCGACGTCGGCCGCCCAGGCGAGTTCACCGGCGACCCGCGCGATGTCGGTCTCGAGGCCTTCCACCGGGGTGCGGTCGAGAGCGCCACACGGCAGCACGATCGCACGCGCGTCGGTGGCGACGGCGAGCGCGACCAGCATGTCGAGGTGGCCCTGCCGAGCGGCCCGGGCATCCTCGGTAAGCGGAACATTGAGATCGCCGATGTCGCCGTTGATCGAGCGCACCTGAAGACCGGACGCGATGACCGTGCGCGCCACGTCCTCGACTGCGGCCATGTCGAGGACGTAGGGGACGTGATCGCACACCCCGGGCAGAGCTCCCAGGTCGATCTCGGAAAACCCCAGGCCGGAGATGGTGGCCAGCGCTTCAGCCAGCGGCTGGTGCCGGAAGCTGATCGTGGAGCAGCCCAGTCGGCTGTCGTAGTTCGGCATCTGCTCATCTCCTGTGCGGTATGTGATGGCAACCACACTAACCAGTCAACTGTTAACAGTCAACGGGCGACTGCTGATTTGTGTTGACTGTTGACATTGGTTGCGGGCTCGGGTCACACTGAGTGACATAGCCCACTGTTGACCGTCAACAGTGACGGGGATTGCCCAGCTAGATCGGCATTGAAAGGATGGCCATCATGAGCGATGACGCTCTGGCGATGCGGGGTCCGGTGCACGGCACCAAGGACGCCAAACGCGTAGCAGTCGGCTCCGGTGTCGGGGCCGTCATCGAGACGTACGACTTCATCGGTTTCGGCACTGCCGCCGCGCTGTATTTCGGCACCGCCTTCTTCCCGAACTCCAGCCCTGTCGCCGGCACCCTGCTGTCGTTCGCGACGCTCGGCGTCGGGTTCGTCGCCCGCCCACTCGGCGGCATCATCGGCGGGCACCTCGGGGACAAGGTCGGGCGCAAGCCGGTCCTGGTGGCGTCGCTGATCCTCATGGGTCTGGCCACCTTCGCGATCGGCCTGTTGCCGACCTACGAGACGGTCGGTGTCCTCGCGCCGATCCTGCTGGTGTCGGTCCGCATCATCCAGGGCCTGGCGTTCGGCGCCGAATGGGGCGGCGCAATCCTGATGAGCTACGAGCACGCCCCGTGGAAGAAGAAGGGCCGCTACACCGGCATCGTCCAAGCGGGCTTCCCCGTCGGCCTGCTGATAGCCAATCTGGTGTTCTTCGTCAGCATCCACCTCGGCGGTGACTGGGCATGGCGCGTGCCGTTCCTCGCGAGCATCGTCCTCGTCATCGTCGGCCTGATCATCCGCGCGAAGGTCCCGGAGTCGCCCGTCTTCGACGAGGTCAAGGAACAGGGCAACATCGTCAAGTCGCCGATCGTCGAGGTGGTCAAGAACGACTGGCGAAACATCCTGCGCGGCATCGGCCTTCGCATCGCCGAGACCGCCGGATATGCCGTGTCCATCACCTACATGCTGTCCTACCTCAAGGGTGCCGACTTGGCGACCAGGTCCGAGACCATCGGTGCGTTGTGCATTGCCGCCGCCATCGGCATCTTCGCCACCTTCGGCTGGGCGAAACTCACCGACAGGATCGGGCGTCGCCCGCTGTACCTCTGGGTGTGCGCGCTGGGCATCCCGTTCGGCGTGCTGATGTTCGTCATGGTGAACACGGGGCTGTTCATCGTGATCCTTGCGACGTTCGTCATCGCCTACTGCGTGTTCCAGAACGCGCTCGCCGCCTGCCAGGGCGGGTGGTTCCCCGAACTGTTCAACGCGAACACCCGGTCCTCGGGCGCCTCGCTGGCCTACCAGATCTCGGCCATCGCTTCAGGATTCACCCCCTTCATCACCACCCTGTTGTTCGAGGCCTACGGGTGGTGGGGGCCGGCCCTGCTGTTCAGCGGATACATGGCCATCGGTCTGGTCGCCGCGATCCTCACCCGCGAAACCTGGGGTGCGCGCGAGCGCCGGCTGGCCGACAAGGCTGCCGCCGAGACCGCCGATCCGCGGGTGGTGTCCGTCTGATGCGTACGGACAAAGTGCGCGAAGCCGCCTATCGCATGCGCCATCACGCCTTGAACATGGGCGAGGCGCAGGGTCAGGGATACATCGGTCAGGCTCTGGGTGCCGCCGACATGCTGGCCGCCGTCTACGCCGACCAACTGCGCTACCGTGCCGACGACCCGCACTGGGCCGAACGCGATCGGTTCCTGCTGTCGACGGGCCATTACGCCATCGCTCTGTATGCCGCGCTGGCCGAAGCAGGCATCGTCGACGTGGCCGAACTCGACTCCTACGGCTCCGACGGATCACGATTGCCGATGTCGGTAATGGCAAGTTACACACCGGGAATGGAAATCTCCGGCGGATCGCTGGGCCATGGCCTGACCGTTGCGGTGGGGATGGCACTCGGACTGCGCCACCAGGGGTCGGACTCACGGGTCATCAACTTCCTGTCCGACGGCGAACTCGACGAGGGGTCGACGTGGGAGGCAGCGATGGGTGCTTCGCACCATCAGCTGGGGAATCTGATCGCGATGGTCGACATCAACGCGCTGCAGGCCGACGGTCCGACCGTCGGCGTGCTGCGCACCGAACCGGTCGCCGACAAGTGGACGGCATGTGGATGGCATGTCCAGCGCGTCGACGGCAACGACGTCGACGCACTGCTCGCCGCGTTCGACAACGTGCACTCGCAACCCGTCGGTGTCCCGTCGGTGATCCTGTGCGACACGCGGGTCGGTCGCGGCGTGCCCATGCTGGAGAACCGGGAAAAGGCGCACTTCATGCGCATCGACGCCGACGAATGGCAGATCTGTCGCGATCAGCTCACCGCCGGCCACGAAGGAGCACTCGTATGACATCCGTTGCCCCTCTGAAGACATCGGCGATGATCGCGTCTTTCGCCGACCCCGGGCAGAAGACCGCGCCCACACCCTTCGGGCACGCGTTGGTCAAGGCCGCCCAGGCCGACGACCGCATCGTCGGGCTGACCGCGGACCTGGGCAAGTACACCGACATGCACATCTTCGCGCGGGAGTTCCCCGACCGCTTCTTCCAGATGGGCATGGCCGAGCAGCTGCTGTTCGGCGCCGCGGCGGGCATGGCCGAAACCGGCCTGGTGCCTTTCGCCTCCACGTATTCGGTGTTCGCCGCACGACGGGCGTACGACTTCATCTGCCTCGACATCGCGGAGCCGAACCTCAACGTGAACGTCGTCGGTGGTCTTCCCGGGTTGACGACCGGCTATGGGCCTTCGCATCAAGCTACCGAGGACGTCGCCATCTTCCGCGGCATGCCGAATCTGACGATCGTCGACCCGTGTGATTCGGTGGACATCGAACAGGCGGTGCCCCAGCTGGCCGAGCACCCCGGACCGACCTATCTGCGGTTGCTGCGGGGCAACGTGCCGACCGTGCTCGACGAATACGACTACACCTTCGAACTCGGCAAGGCCAAGGTGCTGCGCGGAGGCAACGACGTGGTGCTGATTTCGTCGGGTCTGATGACCATGCGGGCGTTACAGGCCGCGGAGAAGCTGAGCGCGCACAACGTCGACGTCGCCGTCGTCCACACGCCCACCATCAAGCCATTCGACGCCGAAACCGTCCTGGCGCAGGTGGATACGGACCGTCTCGTGGTGACGCTGGAGAACCACACGGTGGTCGGCGGGCTGTTCGAGACCGTGGCCTCGGCGGCGGTGCGGCGCGGGCTCGCCAAGCAGATCACCCCGATCGGGCTGCCCGACGAATTCCTCGCCGCGGGCGCGCTACCCACGCTGCACGAACGCTATGGCCTGTCCACGCCGCGAATCGTCGCGACCGTGCTGGACCGACTGTAAGGTTGGCTGTTGACAAGCAAGTGTTGACACTCAAAAGGGAGCTCTCCATGTCGGTCGAACCGAGCTCGCTGTTGCGGCTGGAGAAAACCAGTCTGCGTGAGCAAGCGCTGACCGCGCTGCGAAAGGCGATCACCTCGGGGCAGATCAAGCCGAGCACCCACCTGGTGGAGACCGAGCTGTCGGACGCGTTGCAGATCAGCCGGGGCACCCTGCGGGAGGCGATGCGCCAACTGCAACAAGAGGGGCTGATCTCGGCAGGGCCGCGGGGCCGGCTTTCCGTCCGGCACCTCGACACCAAGGAGATCCGCGACATCTTCGACGTGCGCGCCGCACTCGAGTCATTGGCCGCCCGCGAGCTGGCGGCCCAGCCCGACCGCGCCGACGCGGTCAAGGCTCTGCGCAGCGCAGTCGACGACATGGACCGCTGGGCGGCATCCAACCTCGAAGACCGCATCGAAGCCGACCTTCGATTCCACCGCACGATGTGTCAACTCACGGGAAACGTCACTCTGCTCCACCAATGGACGTCGCTGGAAGGCAGCATCCGGATGTCGATCATGTTCGCCGGCGTCGACCGGGCCATCAAGAACATGAACGCCAAACGGCATCACGACATCATCGATGCCATCGAGTCCGGCGACAGCAACAAGGCCGCTGCGGCCGTAATCGAGCATATGGCCAGCGCCGCAGACACCTTGGTCACCGCGTAACGGCTCCCGGACCGCGGGTCGAGGAGTTGCCACGCGTGCGCCCGTCAACGTCGACGGACATCACGCAGATGTGCCGCCGTCCGGTTCGGTGAGTTCGGGCGCGATCTCCCGGGTGGCCATGCCGCCCTCGCGGCCGTGATCCTCGGGGCCGGGCCTGCCGCCGTTCGGTTCCTCGGTCTTCTTGTCCGCTTGATCGCTGTTGCCCTCCATACCGTTCCTTCCGTTCTGTGGTGCTGTACCCGGTCCGGACGTCGCCCAGACACCGCGGCGCCCATCCGAAACCACCCTTGCGGCCTGATTCCCGGCGGCGCGTACGCTGCTGCACGTGATCGATATCGCACTGAGCGAGATGCGTGACTGGTTCGGTTTCGGGGTCGCGGGCAACTTCGCCGGGCACCTCGAACAGGCAGGTGAGGCCGCTGATTTCGTGAACGTGACGAGCGAGGGAGCGGCGCCGAAGGGGATCTTCCCGTGGTACGCGCCGGGATCGGACACGTTCCTCGGCGAGTTCCCGCTGTCCAACGACGAGGTCGTGCTGCCTGCGGAGAGCCCGGAGTTCTCGGGGCCGCTGAATCTGCAGATCGAGCCGGAGGTCGGGCTGGCCTGCCGGGTGGTGTGGCAGGGCGACACCGTCGTGACGTTGGAGCCGTTCGCGCTCGGCGCGTTCAATGACTGCTCGATCCGGCGCCCGGGCGCACCCAAGATCAGTCACAAGAAGAACTGGGGGCCGGCGTCCAAGGGGGTGGCCGCACAGTTCTTCGACATCGGCGACCTGACCCCGGACGGTCCGACGGCCACGCTGCGCCTGGTCTGCCATCTGGGCAGTGACGGTGAGGAACACGCCTACGGCGTCGACAGCCCACTGATCGGCTACTCGTACTACGGCGAGGTCCTGCTCGACTGGATCGTCGAGCGGCTGGCCAACCAGAAAAGCTCGCCGGACACCCCGCTCGAAGACGTCGGCGCGCTGATGGCGGCCAGCGGGCACCCCGAGCACGTGCTGATCGGCATCGGCGCCACCCGGTACACCCCGCTGGGCGAGTCGACCTTCCTCAAGCCGGGGGACCAGGCCATCGTGCGGGTCTACGACACCGCGTCCGACGCGGCGTCCGAGCTGCGTCAGCGCGTCCGGTAACGCAAACCGTCGTTCTTACCGTTGCCGACGTGGTTATCTGTCGCAGTGACGAGCGATGACGACGTGAACGTGGCGGGGCAGCGGGCGCTGGTGATGGGGGCCAGCGGCAACGTGGGGGCGTGCGTGGTGCGCCACCTCGCCGCGGCAGGCGCCGATGTCCGGGTGCTGCTGCGGAAGTCCAGTTCCACCAAGGGAATCGACGGCCTCGACGTCGAACGGGTCTACGGTGACCCGTTCGATCCCGCGACGGCCGCCGCGGCGATGGCCGACCGTGACGTCGTCTACTACTGCATCGTCGACACCAGGGCCGAACTCAAGGACCCCGCGCCGCTGTTCGCGACCAACGTCGAGGGCCTGCGCACGGTGCTCGACGTCGCCACCGGCGCGGACCTGGACAAATTCGTCTTCCTGAGCACGATCGGCACGATCGCCGTCGGCCCGGACGGCCAGACCGTCGACGAGGACACGCCGTTCAACTGGGCCGACCGGGCGGGCAGCTACATCGAGTCCCGGCGCGCCGCCGAACAACTGGTGCTGACCTACGCCGCCGACGGCCGGGTGCCCGCGGTGGTCGTCAACGTGTCGAACCCGTACGGACCGCCGGACTGGCAGCCGCGCCAGGGCATGTTCGTCCAACTCGCGGCGCTGGGCAAGCTGCCGTTCTACGTGCGCGGGGTCGGTTCCGAGGTGGTCGGCATCGACGACGCGGCCGACGCGATGCTGCGGGCATCGCTGCGCGGACGCGTGCGTGAGCGCTACATCGTCTCGGAACGGTTCATGACGCACCGCGAACTGCTCACCACCGCCGCCGAAGCCGTCGGCGCCCGCCGGCCCAGGATCGGGGTCCCGATGGCCGTCGTCTACGGCTTCGCACACGTGGCCGACGTGGTGGGATCGCTGCTGCGGGTGCAGGTTCCGATCAGCAGGCAGAGCGCTTTCCTGTTGGCGTTCACCTCACCGGCCAGTCACGCCAAGGCGACCCGCGAACTGGGGTGGCACCCGAAGCCCACCGAGCAGTTCATCGCGCGCGCAGCGGAGAACTACGTGGAACGCCAACGCGTCGGGGCCTAGCGTCCGAACGGCGACTCGCGACAGCCGCATGACCGGATGGGGGATATCCCCCAATTAACCTGATCTCCGGGCCGGATGGAATTTCTGGAGCAGTCCAGGCCTTTCACACGTTGTCGCCGTAACGGGGCGGCCACGACCGAGGAGTTTCAGAAATGCCCGATCGCCGTCCCACCGCTCACGTCGTCTCCGGTACGTCCGTCCGCCGCGCGTTGGTGATGGCAGGCGCCGGGGGAGTGCTCGCCGCCGGCCTGATCGGTCCCGGCGCCGCGAGTGCGCAAGCTGCCGACTCCTGTCCCGATGTCCAGGTGGTGTTCGCCCGCGGCACAGCCGAACCCACGGGGGTCGGCCGCGTGGGTCAGGCCTTCGTCGACGCGCTGCGCGACGAACTGGGCGGCCGCACCGTCGACGTCTACGCGGTGAATTACCCGGCGTCCTACGACTTCCTGCAGTCCACCCCGGTCGGTGCCGACGACGCCAGCGCGCGCATCCAGGCCACCGCCGCGGCCTGCCCCAGCACCGCCATCGTGGTGGGCGGTTACTCGCAGGGTGCGGCGGCGGTCGACCTGATCACCGCAGACCCCAACGCCACGTTCGGATTCGGCCGCCCGATGCCGGCGCCGGTCGCCGACCATGTGGCCGCCGTCGCGGTGTTCGGCAACCCGTCGACCAAGATAGGCAACCCGCTGACCGCGATCAGCCCGCTCTACGGGGCGAAGACGATCGATCTGTGCAACGGCGCGGATCCGGTGTGCTCGGCCGGCGACGACCGCCCGGCGCACAGCCAGTACGTGCAGACCGGACTGGCACGCCAAGCCGCCGACTTCGTCGCCAAGAAGGTGACCGGCCACCAGTCGTCCGGTTCGGTGATCAACGCCTCGGCCGCGGTGAACTGAGCTACCGGTTGCCGGCCCGCCGCGCCCGCTTGCGGTCGTAGAGGTCGCGATCGGCGACGGCGAACAGCCCGTCGAGCGCGCGAGGGTCCGGCGCGCCGACCGCGACGCCGTGGGTGACGTCGACGGCGAGACCTTCGGTCAGCTCTGCCGCCAGCACCCCCGCCTGCGCCGCGTCGTCGACCGCGACGATCAGGACGAACTCGTCGCCCCCGATGCGGCCGAGGACGCTGCCCGCGGGGATCCGGGCGACCCATCCGCGGGTCAGGTCGCTGAGCAGTTGGTCGCCGACGGCGTGCCCACGCTCGTCGTTGACGCGTTTGAAGTCGTCGACGTCGAACACCACCACGGCGATCTGCCGGCCCCGGCGGTCGGCCTGCTTGAGCAGCCGTCCGGCTTGGCGGCCGAGGCCGGCCCGATTCCAGATCAGCGTCAACGGGTCCCGGAAAGCGGCGTCGAGCAGCACCGAGTTGCCCAGCCCGAACACCTCGGCCGCACCGAGCACGCTCAGTGCGTAGAACAGCACCCAGATCACCGCGATCGGGGCCGGCGCCACCAGCAGCGCGGCGGCCGCGGTGGCGGTCAGCGCCGCCACCGCGATCCGGGTGGTCGCGGCGCTGTGCCAGGTGCGGATGAAGATGGCCACGAACATCAGCGGCACCACCGACCAGATCTGGGCGACAAGCTGGTGGTGGAACAGCACGCCGACGATCGGAGCGGCGCTCATGCAGGTCAGCGCGCCGACATAGCGCAGGCCGGTCGCAGGGGTGGGCAGCGCGAGCAGCAGGCCCACCGCGGACAGCGCCACGGCGGCGACCTCGCCGCGCACGTCTGAAGAAACGGTGTCCACCACCAGCGCCTGGAAGACCGTCAGCGCGTAGAGCACCGCCATGATGGCGAGGTAGATGATCAGCATCTTGCGCCGCAGCAGCTCGTCCAGGGGCACCACGAGAAGAGCGTAGAAGACGCCTGGCCGGTGGCTAGCATCTCTTGTGTGACCGGCCAACTCGACACCGCGCAGCTGGCCGCGTTGTCGGCGGTCGTCGAGTTCGGCAGCTTCGACGCGGCCGCGACCCACCTGCACGTCACCCCGTCGGCGATCAGCCAGCGGATCAAGGCCCTGGAACAGCAGGTCGGCCAGGTGTTGGTGCTGAGGGAAAAGCCCTGTGTGGCAACACCTGCCGGGATCCCGCTGCTGCGGCTGGCGGCGCAGACCGCGCTGCTGCAGGCCGACGCGCTCGCCGAGATGCGCGGCGGCAGCACCGACCTGCCGCGAATCGCGATGGCGGTCAACGCCGATTCGATGGCGACCTGGTTCACCGAGGTGTTCGCCCGGCTGCCGCACGTGCTGTTCGACGTGCGCATCGAGGACCAGGACCACTCCGCCCGGCTGCTGCGCGAAGGCGTGGTGATGGGCGCGGTGACCACCGAGCGCACCCCGGTCGCCGGTTGCCGCGTCCAGCCGCTCGGGGTGATGCGCTACGTGCCGGTGGCCTCGAAGGCCTACATGCGAAGGTATCTACCGGACGGGTTCACCCGCGAGGCGGCCGCCCGGGCGCCGTCGCTGGCCTGGAACCGCTCCGACGCGCTCCAGGACCAGTTGGTGCGCAAGGTGTTTCGCCGATCCATCGTCCGTCCCACCCACTACGTGCCCACCGCCGCGGGCTTCGGCGCGGCCGTGCACGCCGGGCTGGGCTGGGGCATGTACCCCGTCCAGCTGGTGGACGCGTCGTTCGTCCCGGTCACCGATCAGCACCTGGATGTGCCGTTGTACTGGCAGTGCTGGAAGCTCGACAGTGCCACCGTCGGACAGGTCACCGCCGCGGTGGAGGCGGCCGCGGCGGGGCTGCTCCCCGGGCGGTGACGGCGGGCAGGGACAATCGCGGTATGCACGCCGCGGTCAGGGTCCGGATTCTCGGCGTCGGCATGGGCCCCCAGCACGTCACGCCGGAGGTCGCCGACGCGCTGCGCTCCGTGGACTACGTGCTCGCCGCCGAGAAGTCCGGCGACGACCGTCTGCTCGCGCTGCGCCGCGAGATCCTGGGCCGGTACGGCGGCGCCGAACTGGTCGCGCTGCCCGATCCGGCGCGCGACCGCTCCGCGGGCCTGGACACCCGGGGCTACGAAGCCGCGGTCGGCGACTGGCACGATGCCCGCGCCGCCGCGTATGCGCAGGTGCTCAGGGAGCGCGGCGGGACGGCCGCGTTCCTGGTCTGGGGCGACCCGTCGCTGTACGACTCGACGATCCGGGTGGTCGAGAAGATGCGTGACCTGCTGAGTCCGCAGGTCGTGCTGGATTTCGACGTGCTGCCCGGCATCAGCGCGCCGCAGTTGCTCGCGGCGCGGCACCGCATCGTGCTGCACGAGGTCGGCAGGCCGGTGCACATCACCACCGGCCGCCGGCTGCAGGAGGCGGTGGCCGCGGGGATGGACAACATCGTCGCGATGCTGAACCCGCCGCCGGAGCGGCTGGACTTCGACGGGCTTGCCGACTGGACGATCTGGTGGGCGGCCAATCTCGGCGCTGCCGGCGAACGTCTGGTCTCCGGCCGGCTCGGCGACGTGCTGCCCGCGATCACGCAGGCGCGCGCCGCCGCCGACGAGTGCGACGGCTGGGTGATGGACGTGTTCCTGGTCAGGCGGCCCCGGTGACCGGGCTGCTGATCGCGGGCACGACCAGCGACGCGGGCAAGACGGCGGTGACCACGGGGCTGTGCCGCGCGCTGGCACGCCGGGGACTCAAGGTCGCCCCGTACAAGGCGCAGAACATGTCGAACAACTCGATGGTGTGCCCGGGCGCAGACGGGACCGGGGCCGAGATCGGCCGGGCCCAGTGGGTGCAGGCGCTGGCCGCCCGCGCCGTCCCGGAGCCCGCGATGAACCCGGTGCTGCTCAAACCGGGAAGCGACCGCCGTAGCCACGTCGTGCTGATGGGCCTGCCGTGGGGGCAGGTGTCGTCGTCGGACTGGCTGGAGGGGCGCCGGGCGCTGGCCGAGGCCGCGCACGCCGCCTACGACGAGCTGGCCGCGCGCTACGACGTGGTGATCGCCGAAGGCGCCGGCAGTCCCACCGAGATCAACCTGCGCGCAGGCGATTACGTCAACCTCGGGCTGGCCCGGCATGCCGGTCTGCCGACCGTCGTGGTCGGCGACATCGATCGCGGCGGGGTGTTCGCGGCGTTCTTCGGGACGGTCGCGCTGCTCTCACCCGAAGACCAGGCGTTGGTCGCCGGGTTCGTGGTGAACAAGTTCCGCGGCGATCAGGCACTGCTCGACCCCGGTCTGCGCGACCTGGAACGGCTGACCGGACGCCGGGTGTTCGGCACCGTGCCGTGGCACCCCGACGTGTGGCTGGATTCCGAAGACGCACTGGAACTTCAGGGGCGCGGCTCCACCCGCCCGGGTGCTCCCCGGGTCGCGGTGGTGCGGTTCCCGCGGATCAGCAACTTCACCGACGTCGACGCGCTCGGCCTGGAACCCGGTCTCGACGTGGTGTTCGCCTCACAGCCCGGCGCTCTGGCCGATGCCGACCTGGTGGTGCTGCCCGGGACCCGCGCGACGATCGCCGACCTGGCCTGGCTGCGCAGCCGTGGTCTGGACCGGGCGGTGCTGGCCCACGCCGCGGCCGGTAAGCCGGTGCTGGGGATCTGCGGGGGCTTCCAGATGCTGGGCAGGCAGATCCGCGACCCGCACGGTGTGGAGGGCGGCGTCGCCGAGGCCGAGGGCCTGGGACTGCTCGACGTGGTGACCAACTTCGTCGCGGACAAGACGCTGCGGTTGCCCGAGGGTCACTGGGACGGTGTGGCCGCGGCGGGCTACGAGATCCACCATGGCCGGATCACCCGCGGGGCCGGGGTCGAGGAGTTCCCCGGCGGTGCTCGCCGCCGGCACGTGTTCGGCACGATGTGGCACGGCGCGTTCGAAGGCGACGCGCTGCGCGCCCGCTTCCTGACCGAGACTCTCGGCGTGCCGCCCTCGGGGGTGTCGTTCCCGCAGGCCCGGGAAGACCGCCTCGATCTGCTCGGTGACCTGATCGAAGAACACCTCGACGTCGACGCGCTGCTCGACCTCGCCGCCAGCGGCCCGCCGCAAGGTCTGCCGTTCCTGCCGCCCGGAGCGCCGTGATGCGAATCCTGTTGCTGGGCGGCACATCCGAGGCCCGCGCGTTGGCCGAACTGTTGACCGCCGACGGCGCCGACGTCACCACCTCGCTGGCCGGGCGGGTCGCACATCCCCGGCTCCCGGTCGGGGAGGTCCGCATCGGCGGTTTCGGCGGGATCGACGGACTGCGCGCCGTGCTCGACGGGTACGACGCCGTCGTCGACGCCACGCACCCGTTCGCGAAGAACATCTCGGCCAACGCAGCAGCGGCGTGCCGCGCCGACGGCGCCCCGCTGCTGCGGCTGGAACGACCGGGCTGGAGTGCGCGCAGCCGCGACACCTGGCACTGGGTCGACACCCACGAGGACGCCGCGGCCACCGCGGCCCGGCTGGGCGCCCGCCCGTTCCTGACGGTCGGCCGCCAGGAGATCGACCGCTTCGTCCCGGATCTGCGTGAGCACGCGGTGCTGGCCCGGGTGGTGCAGGCCCCCGACGCGCAACTGCCCGCCCGCTGGCAGCTGGTGACCAGCCGCGGCCCCTACGAACTGGCCGGTGAGCTGACGCTGATGCGGGAGCACCGCGCCGACGTGCTGATCACGAAAGACTCCGGCGGAGAACACACCTGGCCGAAGATGGCGGCCGCCGAACAGCTCGGCATGCCCGTGGTCGTGGTGCGCCGCCCACCCCGCGCCGCGGGGGTGCCAACCGTGCACGACCTCACCGAGGCCGTGGCCTGGGTGCGTGCGCTGGCAGCGGGTGCGACGTGAGGGTCCTGGTCACCGGCGGCGTGCGCTCCGGGAAGTCCCGTCACGCAGAACAACTGCTGAGCCGGGCGCCCCTGGTCACCTATCTGGCCCCAGGCCGTCCCGCCGACGGCAGCGACCCCGACTGGGACGCACGCGTCGCGCAGCACCGGGCTCGCAGGCCCGCGCACTGGCGGACCGTCGAGACCGCCGACGTCGCCGCCGCGGTGCGCGAGGCCGACGGCGCCGTCCTCGTCGACTGCCTCGGCACCTGGCTCACCGCCCTGCTCGACCGAGATCAGCTGTGGGAGGCCGACTCCCGTGAGATACACACCGCGGTCGAAGGCCGGGTCTCGGCGCTGTGCGACGCGCTGGCCGCGGCCCGGGACGTGGTGGTCGTGACCAACGAGGTCGGCCTGGGCGTCGTGCCGTCGCACCGGTCGGGGGTGCTGTTCCGCGATCTGCTCGGCACCGCCAACCAGCGGGTCTCGGCGGTGTGCGAGGAAGTGCACCTGGTGATCGCGGGCCGGGTGCTCACGCTCTGACCGCCGGCCCCGGTGTACGTCAGTCCAGGCAGAACTCGTTGCCCTCGGGATCGGCCATCACGATGTGGCCGCCCTGCAGCGGCGGGGCCGGCTCGTGCCGACCGAGGCGGGCGGCGCCCGCCGCGACCAACTCTGCGCACCGCTGTTCCAGTGCCGCCATCCGTTCGTCGCCCTCAAGGCCGTCGGCTGCGCGCACGTCGAGGTGGACGCGGTTCTTGGCCGCCTTGCCCTCCGGGACCCGCTGGAAGAACAGCCGAGGGCCCCGGCCGTCGGGGTCGATCACCGCCGACGCGTCGTTGTGCTGTTCGGGCGGCACGTTCATCGCGGTGAGCGCGGCCTCCCACGAGTCGAATCCGGGCGGCGGCGGTTGCACGGCGTAACCCAGGGCAGCTGCCCAGAACTCGGCCATCGCGGCCGGGTCGGCGCAGTCGAACGTCACTTGGATCTCACGGGCGGTCATCTGGCCCATCATGGCTCACAAACGAGCCGTGGACCGGTGATCCGTAGCGTTCCCCGTGCAGCACCGCCGACAGCGAGGTCCGCGCCCGCCAGCCGAAGCGTTCCAGGTCGGGGACGTCGGGCAGATCGGCGACGGGGCCGACGCACAGCCACGCGACCGGGCGCACGTGCCCGGGCATCCCCAGCAGGTCGCGCAGGAAGTCCTCGCGGTAGAACGACACCCAGCCGACGCCGAGCCCTTCGGCGGTCGCGGACAGCCACAGGTTCTGGATCGCGCAGACCACCGAGTACAGACCCGCGTCCGGAATGGCGTGCCGGCCCAGCACCTGTGGGCCCCCACGGGTCGGGTCGTAGCCGACGACGATGCCGAGCCCGGATTCGCAGATCCCCTCGACCTTGATGCGGTCGAACGTCTCGGCGCGCTCACCGGACAGCCCGGCGGCGAAGATCTCTCGCTCCGCGGCCACGTGGTCGCGGAATGCGCGCAGGGTCTGCGGCGACCGGACCAGGACGAAGTCCCAGGGCTGCGACATGCCGACCGACGGCGCGGCATGCGCGGCGAGCAGCACCCGGCGCAGCACGTCGTCGTCGACCGGTGCGCCGGTGAACTCGCGGCGGGTGTCCCGGCGGCGGTTGATGACGTCGTACAGGTCGTTCACCGGTGCCGCCCCGGCCGGTCCCGTGCGGGGTCGTACAGGTGGCTCTCGCCGGCCTCGGGGTCGGGCCGGCCGGCCAGCGCGCGTCCCACCAGGATCACCGCGGCCTGGCGCAGGCCGGCCGACTCCACCGCGTCGGCGATGTCGGCGACCGTGCCGCGCAGGACCAGCTCCTGCGGCTGCGACGCCCGGTACACCACCACCACAGGGCAGTCCGGCCCGTAGTCGGGGGCGATCTCGGCCATCAGCTCGCGGATCCGGGTGACGGCCAGGTGCAGCACGAGCGTCGCCCGGGTCGCGGCGAAGGCCTTGAGCGACTCGGTCTCGGGCATCGCGGTGGAGCGCTGTTGAGTGCGGGTCAGCACCACCGACTGCGCGACGAGCGGGACGGTCAGCTCGCGCCCGACCCGGGCCGCGGCGGCCGCGTACGCGGGCACCCCGGGTGTCACGTCCCAGGTCACCCCGGCCGCATCGAGCCTGCGGGTCTGTTCGGACACCGCCGAGTACACCGAAGGATCCCCGGAGACCAGCCGGACCACGCGCCTGCCGGCCCGGTGCGCGCCGACCAACCGGTCCACGATCTGGTCCAGGTCGAGGTGCTCGGTGTCGACCAACTCGGCGGCCGGTGAGCAGTGCGCCAGCACCTCCGGGTCGAGGTAGGTGCCCGGGTAGAGGACCACCTCGGCGTCGGCGAGCAGCCGGGTCGCGCGGACGGTCAGCAGGTCCGCGGCGCCGGGGCCGGCGCCGACGAAGTGCACCGCACGGTCAGTCATCGAACGGAAGTCTAGGGGGGCGCGCCCGACCTCCCCGACTGTGGGTGTTGTGCACGCATTTTGGCGTTCAGGCGTGCACAGCCCCCACAGTCGGCGGCTCAGGCGGAGGTCAGCGCGGGCGGCTCGGCGGCCCGCGGGTCCGGGTTGGCGATCGGCAGGCCCATGAAGCGACGGGCGTTGTCGCCCATGAAGTCGTAGGTGCGCCGCACGTCCATGCCCTCGGCGTACTTCCAGAACCCTGCGGGTTCGGCCAGACCCTCCGGGTGCGGATAGTCCGAGCCGAAGAGCACCTTGTCCCAGCCGACGGTGTTGACGACGTCGGAGACGCAGCCCTCCCAGAACGGGCTGACCCAGATGTTGCGGCGGAACACGTCCAGCGGGTGCTCGGGGAAGTTCTGCGGCATCTTCTTGGCGAGTTCTTCGAAGTCGTTGAACAGCGGGAAGATCCAGGAGCTGCCGTTCTCGACGCTGGCGATGCGCAGTTTCGGGAAGCGGGTCAGGGTGCCGTGGCAGATCAGGCTGGTGATCATGTCGGCGATCTCCCGGTGGCCCAGCACCATCCAGCGAAACGCGCTCTGCGCCATGAAGTTCTGGGTGTGCGGCGGTTCCCACCTGTTGACGTAGTCGTCGAGCGGCGGGTAGCTGGCGTGCAGCACGATGGGCAGCCCGGCGGCTTCGACGTCGCGCCAGAACGGGTCGAACTCGGGCAGCGCGGGGGAGCGCCACCCGCGCAGGCCGTGGACCGGTCCGGGTTTGATCAGCGCCACCTTGGCGCCGTGGGCCAGGATGTACTCGAGTTCGCGTCGGGCGCCGTCGACCTCGGAGAGGTTGATGATCGGAGTGGAGAACACCCGGCCCTGATAGTCGAAACTCCAGTGCTCGAGCATCCACTGGTTCAAGGCATGGATGACGGCCAGCGTGAGCTCGGGATCGTCGGCGGTGGCGTGTTCGATCAGGCTGGCCAGCGTCGGATAGTTGAGCGCCTCGCGCACGCCTTGGCGGTCCAGCTCGGCGACACGGTCGGCGGGGTTGCGGGTGGCGGCCGGGGCTTCGATCGCCGGGCCCTGCATCTCCCGCAGTGTCAGGCCCTCGGTGTTCTGCCCGGCGAAGAACTTCTCGTGCGCGCCGGGGGCGGCGACGCGCTCGAAGGTGGGGTTGGGGATGAAGTCGGACACCCGGTTGTTGATCACGATCCGGGTGTGGCGGCCGAAGTTCGCGTACTGCACCGCCCGGGAGAACCGGTCCGGGAGGTGTCTGGTCAGCGCCTCGGCCGTCTCGTACATGTGCTGGTCGGCGTCGAAGATCGGCGCGTCGCGGAACTGCTCGGCGGATCCTGGCATCGGTGACCTCCCCGGTCGCGCACGCCCGCGGCCTGCGGGTGCTCATACTGTAACGCATACAGTATGAGCCGGAACGTGCTCGGCCGGTCAGTCCGGCAGGCCCTTGTCCAGCACGTCGAGGGCGTCGAGGAAGGCCTGTCCCGACATCGGCCCGTCGTCGGACACGGCCATGAACACGCCCATGATCGCCCCGGCGGTGACCCGCATCTGCACGTCGTCCTCGGGCCGGTTCAGCCGCTGCGCGATCGCGGCCGTGAGCCGGTGGATCGCTTTGACGTGCTCGTTCCACAGCGCGCCCTTGGCCTCGGGCAGGGAGTACAGGAGGCGCTGACGGGCGATGATGTAGTCGAAATCCGGGCCGGCCATCCGCGCGAACACCTCGGCGGCGCCGTGCCGGTACGCGGCCACCGGTGAGAGCCCCGTGGGGGCGGCCAGGAACGCGTCGATGATCGGCGTGAACAGGTCGTCGGAGAACAGCACCGACTCCTTGGTGGGGAAGTACCGGAAGAACGTGCGCGGCGAGACGTCGGCGGCATCGGCGATCTGCTCGACGGTGGTCTGTGCGTAGCCGCGCTGCTCGAACAACCGGAACGCCTCCCGGCGCACGGTCTCGCGGGTGCGCGTCTTCTTGCGTTCCCGCAGACTGGGCCGTTCGCCGCCGCTCATCCCTTGATTGTCGCAGCAGCGATTGGCGGTCAAGCTCGTTCGTGACAAACCGGTGACGGGCGGGGGTACGGTGGCGCAGTCAGCGCGGGGGCTCCGCGGTGGTGCCGCGCACGATCAGCTGCGGCTCGAGGACCACGTCCGTGGCCCGAGACGGCCCCTCGACGAGCATCGAGACCGCCAACTCCACCGAGCGGCGGGCGATCTCGCCGGCGTCCTGATGGATGGTGGTCAGGTCGATGCGGGGGTTCTCCGACAGTCGGCTGTCGTCGAACCCCATCAGGGACACGCGGCCCGGCACGTCGACACCGGCGCGGGTGAAGACGTCGAGGATCCCGAGCGCGCAGCGGTCGTTACCTGCCAGCACGGCCGTCGGCAGCGTCGGTGCCGCCAGCATCGTGCGTGCCGCTTCGGCACCGGCTTCCTCGTTGTGGGCGCCGGGGATCACCACGGACTCGCCGGCCAGGCCGTGGGCGCGCATCGCGCGGCAATAGGCTTCCTGCCGGTCGTCCGAGCCGGGGTCCGTGCCGCCACTGACGTGGTGAATGTGGTGGTGTCCCAGGTCGACCAGGTAGTCGACGGCCTGCCGGATGCCCTTGGCGTCGTCGGTCCGGACGGTCGCCAGCGGAACCTCGTCGTTCAGTCCGGTCAGCCGCCTGCAGGCCACCACCACCGGCACCCGGGAGGCGAGCTCGTCGAAGAAGTCCTGGCCGGCCTTCGGTCCGAGCAGGATCAGCGCGCCGCACCGGTGGCTGAGTAGTGACTCGACGACGGTCGGTTCGGTCCGCCCGGGCAGGTTCGCCGACAGCAGAACCTCGTAACCGAGTTTCTCGGCGGCCGGATAGATGTGGGTGATCAGTTCGGCCTCGAAGAGCTGCCGGATGTCGCTCATGACGCCGAGGGTGCGGCTGCGGCCCTGGGCGAGCAGGCGGGCCGCGGAGTCCGGCCGGTAACCGATCTCGTCGGCGATCGCCAGGACGCGCTGCCGCGTCTCGTCGCTGGCGCCGGGCTTTCCGTCGAGGATGAACGACACCAGCGTCCGCGACACCCCGGCGCGTTCGGCGACGTCGGCCATGGTGGGGCGACGCCGGCGCGGGGTGGTCACAGCCTCGTTCCTCTCGGTGAGTGACGGTTGACACATATGTGAGTCGGGTTCATAGTAGTCCTTACGCGCGTTACTAACGCGCGTTAGTAGCCGAAGCGAGGTTCCCGGTGTCTATTCCATCTACGCCTGACAAACCCACGCCGTCCGATAAACCCATGACGTCCGACAACCCGGGCCGCTTCCTGACGAAGCTCACTGTCATCGCCACCCTCGGCGGCCTCCTGTTCGGCTACGACACCGGGGTCATCTCCGGTGCCCTGCTGTACATGAAGGACGACCTGGCACTCTCGGCGTTCGGCGAGGCGACCGTGGTCAGCTCGCTGCTGTTCCCCGGCGCGGCGTTCGGTGCGCTGTTCGGCGGTCGGGTCGCCGACCGCCTCGGGCGCAAGCGCACGCTGCTGATCTGTGCGGGCCTGTTCCTGATCGGGGCGCTCGGCTGTGCGCTGGCACCCAACGTGCAGATCATGGTCGCGGCGCGCATCGTGCTGGGGCTGGGCGTCGGCGCGGCCGCCGTGACGTGCCCGCTCTACCTGGCCGAGATGGCGCCGGCCGACCGGCGGGGGCGCATGGTCACCATCAACGAGCTGATGATCGTCACCGGCCAGATGCTCGCCTTCGCCACCAACGCGCTGCTCGATCACCTCATCCAGGACCCGCACGTGTGGCGGACCATGCTGGCCGTCGCGACGGTCCCCGCGATCGCGCTGCTGGTCGGCATGCTCGCGTTGCCCGACTCGCCGCGCTGGTACGCCCTGCAGGGCCGCCTGTCCGAAGCCCGAAACGTGTTGCGGCTCAGCCGCTCTCCTGGCGAGGCCGAGGCCGAGTACGCGATCGTGGTGGACCACACCAGCCACATGCTCAAGAGCACCAGCACCCCGTTCTCGGTGATCCGCGACGTGCCGTGGATCCGGCGGGTGGTGCTGGTCGGGTGCGGGCTGGCCATCGTGCAGCAGGCGACCGGCATCAACACCGTGAACTACTACGCCCCGACCATTCTGGAGCAGAGCGGTCTCGGGGTCAGCGCCGCGCTGGTCGCGACCATCGCGGTCGGTGTCACGTCGGTGGTCACCACGATCATCGGCATCATCCTGCTCGGCTACATCGGACGGCGCACGATGCTGCAGATCGGCTTCGCCGGGGTGGCGGCCTCGCAGGCCGCGTTGGCGGCGGCGTTCCTGTTGCCGGAGAACACCACCCGCAGCTACGTGATTCTCGGGTGCATGGTGCTTTTCGTCGGGTTCGTGCAGATGTTCATCGGAACCTGTGTGTGGCTGCTGCTCTCGGAGATCTTCCCGCTGTCGGTGCGCGGGTTCGCGATGGGCATCGCGGTGTTCGTGCTGTGGTGCACCAACGCGGTCATCTCGTTCCTGTTCCCGCTGTTGAACAACGCACTGGGGTCCACCGGCACGTTCGCATTGTTCGTCCTGGTGAACATCGGCTCCTGGATCTTCGTGCACCGCCTGGTGCCCGAGACCAAGGGCACCACCCTCGAAGAACTCGAGGAACGTCTGGAAACCGAGGGCATCTCGGCATCGACCATGGAAAGGACACCTGTATGAGCACCATCCGCGTCGGCTCCGCGCCGGATTCGTGGGGAGTCTGGTTTCCCGACGATCCGCAGCAGACGCCCTACACGCGGTTCCTCGACGAGGTCGCCGAGTCCGGCTACGAGTGGATCGAGCTCGGCCCGTACGGCTACCTGCCCACCGATCCGGGCAAGCTCTCCGACGAGCTCGCCGCGCGAGGACTGAAGCTCTCGGCGGGAACGGTTTTCGAGCATCTGCACCGGGACGGCGCTCCTGCGGACGAAAACTGGAACTCAGTCTGGAAGCAGATCGAGGACGTCGCGAAGCTGACCGCGGCGGTCGGCGGGAAGCACGTCGTGGTGATCCCGGAGATGTGGCGGGATCCGGCCACCGGAGAGGTCCTCGAAGACCGCAACCTCACCGAACAGCAGTGGGCGAAGAAGACCGGCGGGATGAACGAGCTCGGTAAGGCGATGTACGAAACCTACGGGGTGCGTGCGCAATACCATCCGCACGCCGACTCGCACGTCGACACCGAGGACAACGTCTACCGCTTCCTCGACGGCACCGACGGCCGGTATGTGAACCTGTGCCTGGACACCGGGCACATCTCCTACTGCGGCGGTGACAACATCGCGATCATCCGCCGCGCACCGGAACGCATCGGGTACCTGCATCTCAAGCAGGTCGACCCCGAGGTGCGCGCCAAGGTCGAAGCCGAGGACCTGCCGTTCGGCGAGGCCGTCAAGCTCGGCGCGATGACCGAGCCGCCGCTGGGAATCCCGGACATGCCACCGCTTCTCGCCGAGATCGACAAGCTCGGCATTGACGTGTTCGCGATCGTCGAGCAGGACATGTATCCCTGCGAGGTCGAGGCACCGCTGCCCATCGCCAAGCGCACCCGGAGCTACCTCGGGTCGTGTGGCATCCCATCCGTCACGTTCAAGTAGAGAGACCCATGTCTGACATTCGTGTAGCCGTCCTCGGGGTCGGCCTGATGGGCGCCGATCACGTCGCGCGTCTGACCTCCCGCATCTCCGGCGCCCGCGTCGCCGTGCTCAACGACTACGTCACCGAGAAAGCCGAAGAGCTCGCGGCCGGCATCCCCGGCTGCCGGGCTGTCGCCGACCCGCTGGACGCGATCGCCGATCCGGATGTCGACGCCGTGCTGCTCGCGACACCGGGCCCCACGCACGAGAAGCAGCTGCTGGCCTGCCTGGAGCAGCGCAAGCCCGTGCTGTGCGAGAAACCGCTGACCACCGACGTCGAGACCTCGCTGGAGGTGGTCCGCCGGGAGGCCGAGACCGGGATCCGGTTGATCCAGGTCGGTTTCATGCGCCGCTTCGACGACGAGTACGTGCAGCTGAAGTCGCTGATCGACGGCGGTGAGCTGGGTAATCCGCTCGTGCTGCACTGCGTGCACCGCAACCCGGTGGTGCCCGCGCACTTCGATTCGGCGATGACGGTGCGGGACTCGCTGGTCCACGAGGTCGACGTGACCCGCTTCCTGTTCGGCGAAGAGATCACCGACATTCAGATCGTCACGCCGACGCCGAATTCACTGGCCCCCGAGGGGCTCTCCGATCCGCAGATCGCGATCATGAAGACCGCGAGCGGCCGTCACGTCGACGTCGAGCTGTTCGTCACCACCGGCGTGGCCTACGAGGTGCGCACCGAGCTCGTCGCCGAAAAGGGCAGCGCGATGATCGGTCTCGACGTCGGGCTGGTGCGTAAGGCCGCCCCCGGTATCTGGGGCGGCACCAGCACCCCCAGCTTCAAGGAGCGGTTCGGCCGGGCCTACGACGCCGAGGTCCAGCGGTGGGTCGACGCGGTCCGCAGGGGTGCCGAAACCGGCGACTACACCGATGGGCCCGGTGCATGGGACGGCTACGCCGCCTCCGCGGTGTGCGAAGCCGGCGTCCAGGCGTTGCAGTCCGGTCAACCCGTCGCGGTCTCCCTGGTCGACCGCGCCTCGATCCCGGGAGCCTGAGCTGATGAAGATCGCGCTTGATCCGACACCGTTCCACCACGACCACCCGCTGCTCGAATTGCCGGCACTGGTAGCCGAATTGGGCTATGAGTATCTGCAGTTGACTCCGCATCGGGATTTCATCCCGTTCTACAACCATCCCCGCGCCGACGACGCGTTGGTGGCCCGGTTCCGCAAGGCGTGTGAGGACGCCGGGGTCGGGATCGCGTCGGTGCTGCCGGTGTTGCGCTGGTCGGGACCCGACGAGGACGCCCGCGAGGCCGCGGTGCGCAACTGGAGGCGGGTTGTGCAGATCACCGTGGATCTGGGGGTCAACGTGATCAACACCGAGTTCTCCGGCCGCCCGGAGCAGGCCGAGGAGTCGGAGCGGGCGTTCTTCCGATCGATGGAGGAGTTGGTCCCGCTCTTCGAGCGGGAGGGTATCGACGTGCGGATCGACCCGCACCCAGACGATTTCGTCGAGGACGGACTGGAGGCGCTGCGCATCATCCGCGGGGTGAACTCACCGAACATCGGGTTCGTCTACGTCGCGTGCCACACCTTCCATATGGGCTCGGACATGTCGGAGATCATGGCCGCCGCGGGGGACACCCTGCGGTTGGTGCATGTCGCCGATTCGATGGATCACCACCGCTCGCACGGGTTGCGCTACATCACGAACCCGCCGGGCAATCCGGTCCGGGTGCACCAGCATCTCAAGATCGGCGACGGGGACGTCGACTGGGACGGGTTCTTCGGCGGCTTGGGCAAACTCGGCTTCTACGACCGCGAGGACACCGTGATGGTGTCCAGCGTGTTCGGCGAGGACGAGCACGCCCACGAGGTGTCGCGCTTCCAACTCAAGACCATGACCGAGTACGTCGCCAAATACCGTTGACCAACAGCCCGCCGAAATCGCATTCCACGCGGCCGAAACGCCGAAAATGCCGCGTGGAATGCGGTTTCGGCACGGGGGTGACTCTCCGGCGCGGGAGTTTTGCTCGGCAAATCAGGCGTCCCCGTAAGATCGCCTATGTTGACACTCGCCGTAAGCACAACGCCGCCGAGCGTCGTCACCAACTCTGTGACGCCGCCATCGCGTTGTTGGCCGAGGAAGGCCCCCGCGGACTGAGTCACCTCAAGGTCGACCGGCGCGCCGGCGTGCCGGACGGCACCACGTCCTTCTATTACCGGACCCGCGCGGCGTTGCTGCAGGGCGTCGCCGACCAGCTGGTCCGGTATGACGCGCACGCGTTCTCCGAGGCGTTCAAGGACGCGCCCAACAGCGCCGGCGACGTGCTGTTGAAGGTGCTCGCCGAACAGGTCCTGCGGATCCGCCGGGAACCCCAGACGTCGCGCACCAGGGCGCGGTTGGAGCTGACCATGCTGGCGCGGGTCGACGCCGAGCTCGCCGCCGGCTTCCGGCAGGTCTCCGACAGCTACCGCGCGCTGGTGGAGCGCCTGGTCATCGCGATGCAGAACGACCGGGGCGCCATGCTGGACCGCGACCTGCTCGACGAGCAGGCCTCGGTGGTGCTGACCTATCTCGGCGGGCTGGTGTTCGCGTTCGCCAACGATTCGACCGAGGAACTCAGCCGGGACGACATCGCGCGGCAGATCCGCGCGGTCGTCCTCGGCGTGGCCGCCGAGCGGGCCGAGATCGGCTGAGCGACGTCAGTCGATCAGCGTCTCCACCGGCGTGCGCGCGAAGTACACGGCGAACCCGGCCGCCACCACCCACAGCAGCGGGCTGACCTCACGGATCTTGCCCGCGGCGGTGCGCATCACCACCCAGCTGATGAAGCCGACGCCGATGCCGTTGGCGATCGAGTAGCTGAACGGCATCACCGCGACGGTCAGCACCACCGGAAGCGCCACCGAGAACTCCGACAGATCGATGTGGCGCAGATGCGACACCATCATCGCGCCGACCACCACCAGTGCGGCGGCGGCAACCTCGGTCGGCACGATCGACGCGAGCGGCGAGATGAACATCGCGGCCAGGAACAGCGTGCCGGTCACCACGTTGGCCAGGCCGGTGCGCGCACCCTCCTCGATGCCTGCCCCGGACTCGATGAACACCGTGTTCGACGACGCCGACGTCGCACCGCCGACCACGGCACCGGCACCTTCGACGACCAGCGCCCCGCGCAACCGCGGGAACGTCCCCTTCTCGTCGGCCAGTCCGGCCTCGCGGGACAGGCCGGTCATGGTGCCCATGGCGTCGAAGAAGTTCGCGAAGACCAGCGTGAACACGAGCATCACCGCGGCGAGAATCCCGATGCGGCCGAAGCTGTCCATGCTGAACTCGCCGACCAGCGACAGATCCGGAAGGGAGAACGGCGAACCGGACAGCGCGGGCACCGACAAGCTCCAACCACCGGGATTGTCGACCGCCGATCCGAGATGCCAGATCGCCTCCACCACGACCGCGACCACGGTGCCGGTCACCAGCCCGATCAGGATGCCCCCGCGCACCCGCTTGGCCACCAGCACACCGGTGAGCAGCAGCGTCAACACGAAGATCAGCGTCGGGATCGTGCTGATCGATCCCTGACCGCCGCTGCCCAGCCCCACCGGCGGCGACGGCGCACCGGTCGACGCGATGAACCCGGCATCGACCACGCCGATGAACAGGATGAACAGGCCGATGCCCGCGGTGATGGCGAGCTTGAGCTGCATCGGCACCGCGTCGAACACCATCCGGCGCAGCCCCGTCACCGCCAACAGCACGATGATGAGCCCGTTGATGACCACCAAGCCCATCGCCTCGGGCCACGTCACCTCGCCGACGACGGTGGTGGCCAGGAATGAGTTGATGCCCAACCCGGCGGCCAGCGCGAAGGGCAGCCGGGCGATGAGCCCGAACAGGATCGTCATCACGCCGGCGGCCAGCGACGTCGTCGCAGACACCTGGGCGAAGTCCAGCTGGTTGCCGTCGACATCCGTCGAGCTCGACAGGATGATCGGGTTCAGCACGATGATGTAGGCCATCGCGATGAACGTGACGACGCCACCGCGAATTTCGGTGGCCACAGTCGACTGGCGGGCCGTGATTTCGAAGAATCGGTCCACTGCGTTCACGCCGCGCTCCTAGTACCGCGGTGTGGGGGAGGGAGGCGGCGGCGCGATCGGCATGCACAGCCCGGTCTGGGTGTCGAGGTACTTGCCCTCGACGCAGAACGGTGCGCACCCGTAGATCACCCCGGTCTGGCCGGGCGGGCACTGCGCCGTCGAGGTGACCGGAGCGCTCAGCGCGGACGCCGCCAGTGGCGCCACCGCGGCGGCGGCCACCACCGCGGCGCCCAGGTAGCGCGAAATCCGTTGTGTCACTCCGCTTCCTCTCAACTCGGCATGCCGGTGGCGACGCGTGGGGCGTCCTTCTCGGGCGCGACGTCGAGCACCAGTTCGGCCACCCGGGCACGGTGCTGTTCGGCGCTGCCCAGCAGGGCGGCGTCGGTGTAGGCCCGCTTGTAGTACAGGTGCGCCTGGTGTTCCCAGGTGAAACCGATACCACCGTGGACCTGGATGGTATCTGTCGCAACTCGAACCAGCGCGGCGGAGCAGGTTGCCTGCGCGATACTCGCCGCCAACGCCGGATCGTCGGGAACGTCGGCGAGGTGGGCCAGCGCCCACACCGCGTGGTAGGCGGTCGAGCGGGCATGCTCGAGTGCGACCAGGTCGTCGGCCAGTCGGTGCTTGACCGCCTGGAACGAGCCGATCGGCCTGCCGAACTGCAGGCGGTTCTTCGCGTAGTCGACGGTCAGGTCCAGCAGATGCTGCGCGGCGCCCACCTGCTCGACGGCCAGCATCGCCGCGCCGACGGTGAACGCGTGGTTGATCACCCGCTCGGCCTCGGCCGGGCCTGCGATCAGCCGGGCCGGTGCCCCGAACAGCCCGACGGTGGCCTGGGGCCGCGTCAGGTCCAGCGTCTTGAGTGGAATCCGTTGTACACCAAGGCTGTTGGCCTCAACCGCGTACAGCCCGGGCCCGTCGGGGCCGGTGGCGGCCACCAGCAGCACGTCGGCGGCGCCGGCGTCGACCACCCGTTCGACGGTGCCGGTCAGGGTCCAGTCCTCACCGGTGCCGGCCGCGTCGACGGTGACGGCGGCGGGATCGAACGCGGCGGTGTCGTCGGGGACGGCGAACGCCGCGGTGCGGGTGCCCTCGGCCAGGTCGGGCAGTAGCCCGGTCGGGTCGGCCGCCGCCACGAGCGCAGGGATCGCCAGGTAGACGGTGCCGAAGAGCGGACCGCACGCCAGCGCGGCGCCGAGCTGCTCGACCGCGACCGCCTGATCGATCAGCGTGCCGCCGACGCCGCCGGCCGATTCGGGCACCGACAACCCCAGCACTCCCAGCTCGGAACCCAGCCGGGCCCAGATCTTCGCGTCGTAGGGCGGGTCGGCGACCATCGAGGCGCGCACCGCGTCCTCGTCGATGTGGTCGGCGCAGAACTTACGCACCGCGGCACGCAACTGGCCCTGCTCCTCGGTGAACACGAACTCGCGCCCTTGTGCGTCAGCCACCCCGTTGGGCTGATCCGCAAGCTCCTCAGCTGTCTTGTTGGGCTGATCCGCAAGCTCCTCAACTGTCTTGTTGGGCTGATCCGCAAGCTCCTCAGCCACGCGGCACCTCCTTCCACGGCATCCCCGCGTCCGCCCGCAGATCCCCCGGCAGGCCCAGCACCCGCTCGGCCAGGATGTTGCGCATCACCTCGGAGGTACCGCCCTCGATCGTGTTGGCGCGGCTGCGCAGAAACCGCTGCTGGATCGGGCCGCGCCAGTCGTCGGGATCCCCGGCATCCAACCCGTATCCGTCGTACAGGATCCCCTCGGCACCGAGAAGATCCATGCAGAACTCGTAGATGTGCTGGTTGAGCTCGGCGCCGACGAGTTTGCCGACGGAGGCCTCCGGGCCGGGGCCCCCGACGCTCGCCGCCGCGCGCGAGCGCTCGGAGGTGAGTCGCTGCGCTTCCGAGCGCAGCCACAGGCTGGTGAGCCGGTCCCGCAGCACCGGGGTGTGCAGGTCGGGGCGGGACGCCCACAGTGCGACCGCATCGGAGATGGTGCCCGCCCCGCGGCGGTTACCGCTGCCGCCCAGCGCGCTGCGCTCGTTCATCAGCGTGGTCATCGCCACCCGCCAGCCGTCGCCGACCTCGCCGAGGCGGTACGCATCCGGGATGCGGGCGTCTGTCAGATAGACCTCGTTGAACTCCGCGTGCCCGGTGAGCTGGCGCAGTGGCCGGGTCTGGACGCCGGCGTCGTGCATGTCGACGACGAAATACGTCAGACCTTTGTGTTTGGGGACGTCAGGGTTGGTGCGGGCGAGCAGCAGACCCCACCTGGCGCGGTGCGCGAGGCTGGTCCACACCTTCTGACCGTTGACCACCCAGGTGTCGCCGTCGAGCACCGCGGAGGTGGCCAGCCCCGCGAGGTCCGAACCCGCACCGGGCTCGGAGAACAGCTGGCACCAGATCTCCTCGGTGGTGGCCAGCGGGCGCAGCAGCCGGCGGCGGACCTCGTCGGTCTGGGCGTGTTCGCGCACCGTCGGCGCGGCCATCCCGTACCCCATGGGGTTCAGGCCCAGCGGCACCGGACCGCCGGCGCCTTGCAGGATCCGGTCGGCGACGGCCTGCAGCCCACGGGAGAGGCCGAGGCCGCCGAAACCTTCGGGGAAGTGCACCCAGGACAGCCCGGCGTCGAAACAGGCGCCGAGGAACTCCTGGACAGGAACGGTCTTGGGATCGTGTTCGTCGACCACCCGGCGGGCGGTCTCGGCGACCCGGTCGGCATCAGTGCCCATAGCTGCACACTAAATCAGGGCGTGCAGCCACAGACGACCAACTCGTAGGTCGGGTTACGGGAGATCAGGCGTGGGGCAGCGCGAGCTGGCCGAAGTGCGACCTGTGACGACGCTGGAGCAGGTAGCGGAGCCACCGAACATCAAGTAACACAGTGATCCTTACGCAGTCTTGGTGAGCAGGGGGAGGAGTTGACGGCGCGCGACCGCAGCGTCGGCGAAGTCGTTGAGCGCCTCGGGGACCGAGCCCGCCGCCGGGAAGTCGATGCCGGCCTCGCGCAGCGTCTGCTCGACCGCGCGGCTGGCGATCATCGACCATTCCACGCCGGCGGCCGTGCACACGTCGTCGACCGCAAACAGCAGCGAAACCGCTTCGCGGGTAAAGGATTCAACCCCGCCGAGGTCGAGCACGAAAGGCTTCTCGGCGAGGATGAAACGGTCGGTGTACTCGCTGGCGGGCCCCACGTTGCCCTCGTCGAGACGACCGGAGATCGTCACGACGGTGGCCAACTGGCGGCAGTGTGCCCGAATACCTGCGCCATCGCAGTGAAACGTCGGATTGCCGTACATCGCAGCCTCCCTCGATCCAGTGGTGACACAGGCGCCGGTTGTGGCGCTATGTAGATCAAGGTAATGAGCCAATCTAAGGCCGCTGGGTGTATCTACTAATACTTCGGTAAGAACTCTGGGCGGCGCTCATAGCAAACTCGCCGGTAACATTCACCGCCGCAACTGCTGGGATCCGGTGTAGTTGACCCACGGGTCGTAGTCGGCCAGCAGCCCCTCCTGCGCGGGCCGTGCGTCCTCGGCGACATGCTGGAGGTTGATCCGGATCCGGTACCAGATCGAGCTCGGCCCGCGCATGCCGTCGACGAGAACATCTGTGGGCTCCAGCTTTTCGGCCGCGGCGGGATACTTCTCCCGCCACTGCTGCAGGGCGGCCATCGCCTCGTCCCGGGTCTTGGTCCGGGCGATCTCGATGAGCGGCATCGCCGAGACCCGACGGCCGTCGGCGGATTTGCGGGCACCTTTGGGTGCCTTCTCGGCAGGTCCCAGCCGGTCGGCGAGGTCGAGCAGCGCCTGCAGGCTGCCTGCGGCGTCGTCCATGCCCTCCCACGGGTCCCCGCGTTCGGCGAACCGCCGCGGCACCGTGCGCACGGTGAACTCCTCGGGCCGGCAGCCGCCGACCTCGTCCCAGGACAACGGCGTGGACACCCGCGCGTCCGGGGTGGCGCGCACCGAGTACGCCGACGCGACGGTGCGGTCCTTGGCGTTCTGGTTGAAGTCGACGAACACGCCGTGGCGTTCCTCCTTCCACCACCGGGCGGTCGCCGATTCCGGTGCCCGCCGCTCCACCTCGCGGGCCACCGCCTCGGCGGCGAGCCGGACCAGCTTGAACGGCCAGTCGCGGTGGATGCGCGCGTAGATGTGGAAGCCGCGCGAACCCGAGGTCTTGGGCCACGCCGCCAGCCCGTGGTCCTCCAGCACCTCGCGGGCGACGAACGCGACGTCGAGGATCTGGCGCCACCCGACCCCGGGCATCGGGTCGAGGTCGACGCGCAACTCGTCGGGATGTTCGAGGTCGTCCGCACGCACCGGGTGCGGGTTCAGATCGACACAGCCGAGGTTGACCGCCCAGATCAGGCCGGCCGGATCGCGCAGCACCGCCTCCTTGGCCGAGGTGCCCGAGGCGTACTTCAGCTCGGCGACGTCGACGAAGGCCGGCCGTTTCTCGGGGGCGCGCTTCTGGAAGACGGCCTCCTGCTCGATGCCCTTGACGAACCGCTTCAGGATCATCGGCCGGTCCCGCACGCCGCGCAGCGCACCGTCGGCCACCGCGGCGTAGTAGTGCATCAGGTCGAGCTTGGTCAGCCCGAGGTCGGCGTACACCACTTTGTCGGGATGGGTGATCGGCACCTGCTCGCCCGCGATCTCGAACGACTCGCGGGCGGCCATTTCTCCATCGTAAGGTTCCAAACCGCGATGCGACGCCCGTCACATATGGTTGACGCATGTCCAGATTCAGCGAACTTCCGTTGCAGGTCGCCGCCAAGGCCCAACAGACCGTCGGCAAGTATCTCGACCGCGGATCGGCCGAGCTGCACTATGCGCGCAAGATGTTCGAGGCAGGTGCGCTGAAGCTGGAGCCGCCGCAGGACGTCGCCGCGTTCGTGGCCGACATGAGGCGCTGGGGTGAGTTCGGAATGATCCCTGCGCTCAACGCACGTCGTTACCCGAACCGCACCGCGATCATCGACGACTTCGGCGAGATGACGTTCAAGGAACTCGACGACGCGGCCAACGCGGTGGCCAACGGGCTGTTGGCCAAGGGCGTCAAGGGCGGCGACGGCGTGGCGATCCTGGCCCGCAACCACCGCTGGTTTCTCGTCTCGGTGTATGCCACAGCGAAGACGGGCGGCCGCATCATCCTGCTCAACAGTGAGTTCTCCGGGCCGCAGATCAAGGAGGTGTCCGAACGCGAGGGCGCCAAGCTGATCATTTTCGACGACGAGTACACCGCCGCCGTCGCCGCGGCGGAACCCGAACTCGGCAAGCTGCGCTCGCTCGGGGTGAATCCCGACAAACAGGAGCCCTCGGGCAGCACCGACGAGACGCTCGAGGAGCTGATCGCGCGCACCAGCTCGAACCCGCCGCCGAAGGTCACCAAGCATTCGTCGATCATCATCCTGACCAGCGGCACCACCGGGACGCCGAAGGGCGCCAACCGCAGCGCCCCGCCGTCGCTGGCCCCGATCGGCGGCGTGCTGTCGGCGGTGCCGTTCAAGTCCCAGGAGATCACCTCGCTGCCGGCGCCGATGTTCCACGCGCTCGGATTCCTGCACTCGACGATCGCGATGATGCTCGGCTCGACGCTGGTGCTGCGCCGCCGGTTCAAGCCGGCCACCGTGCTCGCCGACATCGAAAAGCACAGGGCCACCGCGATCGTCGTGGTGCCGGTGATGCTGTCGCGGATGCTCGACGAGTTGGACAAGTCCTCCCCGAAGCCCGACCTGTCGTCGCTGCGGATCGTGTTCGTCTCGGGTTCTCAGCTGGGTGCCGAGCTGGCCACCCGCGCGCTCAAGGAGCTCGGCCCGGTCATCTACAACCTCTACGGTTCCACCGAGGTCGCGTTCGCGACGATCGCCGGGCCGCAACATCTTTCGATCAACCCGGCGACGGTCGGGCCGGTGGTCAAGGGGATGAAGGTCCGGATCCTCGACGACAACGGCAACGACGTGCCGCGCGGGGAGGTGGGCCGGATCTTCGTCGGCAACTTTTTCCCGTTCGAGGGTTACACCGGCGGTGGCGGCAAGCAGATCATCGACGGGCTGCTGTCCTCGGGCGACGTCGGCTATTTCGACGACAACGACCTGCTCTACGTCAGCGGCCGCGACGACGAGATGATCGTCTCCGGCGGCGAGAACGTGTTCCCCGCCGAGATCGAGGATCTGGTCGGCGGCCATCCCGAGGTGGTGGAGGCGACCGCGATCGGCGTCGAGGACAAGGAGTGGGGTCACCGGCTGCGTTGCTTCGTGGTCAAGGCCGAGGGCGCGACGGTCGACGAGGACGCGATCAAGGCCTACGTCCGCGACAACCTGGCCCGCTACAAGGTCCCGCGCGAGGTGATCTTCCTCGACGAGCTGCCCCGCAACCCCACGGGCAAGATCCTCAAGCGCGCGCTGCGCGAGCTCGCTATCGACTAGCCCGGCTCGTGAACTGTTCGCATCGCGAGTCTGAAGAAGATGCCGACGATCGGCCGGCTTCTCGACAACAACCTCAGATTCGCGGGGCGGGCGAGGGAATAGTCCTTCGACCGCAGCCGTCTACCCGTGGATGAACATCGATCTGACCGGTAAGACCGCACTCGTCACCGGCTCGACCCAGGGCATCGGTCTGGCCATCGCCGGGTCGCTGGCCGCCGCCGGGGCCCGCGTCGCGGTGAACGGGCGCAGCCGCGACCGGGTCGACGAGGCCGTCGCGACGCTCGAGGGCGACGTCTTCGGCGTCGCGGCCGATGTGGCCGACGCCGACGGCGCGCAGACACTGGTGGACGCGCTGCCGCAGGTCGACATCCTGGTGAACAACCTCGGAATCTTCGGCGCGGTACCGGCCGGTGAGATCACCGACGAGCTGTGGCGCACCTTCTTCGAGGTCAACGTCCTGGCCGCGGCCCGGCTGATCCGGCACTATCTGCCGGGGATGGTGAGCCGCGGCTGGGGCCGGGTGCTGCAGATCGCCAGCGACTCGGCGATCGTCACGCCCCACGAGATGATCCACTACGGGGTGTCCAAGACCGCGCTGCTGGCGTTGTCGCGCGGGTACGCCAAGGAGGCGTCCGGCACCGGGGTCACGGTGAACTCGGTGATCGCCGGGCCCACACACACCGCCGGGGTCGAGGACTTCGTCTATCAGCTGGTGGACCGCTCGGTGCCGTGGGAGCAGGCCCAGCGCGAGTTCATCCGGCTGCACCGGCCGCAGTCGCTGATCGGCCGGCTGATCGAGCCGCAGGAGATCGCGAACATGGTCACCTATCTCGCCTCGCCGCTGGCGTCGGCGACGACCGGCGGTGCACTGCGGGTGGACGGCGGCTACGTCGACGCGATCCTGCCCTGACGCCTCACGAGGAGAACGCCGCCGCGGCCGGCACGGCCAGGGTGAGCAGCATCAGCAGCAGCAGGAACCAGGCTGCGCCCTGCCACGCGGTCCAGCCGTTGCCCGCTTTCCACTGGCGGTAGGTGCGCAGCAGTGCGCCGACACCGCCGGCGAACAGGAACACCGGCACCAGCGACGCGCTGAACACCGAGCTGCGGTCACCGAACGCGTAGACGGCGAACGCGATCGCCGCCAGTACGACGACCACGAGGGCGTAGGTCACCGCGGCCCGGTACTCCCCGGGCTGGTTGAACCGCTTCTCGACGAAATCACGATCATTCGACATCGCGGGTGGGGTTCCCGTGCGCGCGCCGGGCAAACCGGTCAGCTGCTGATCGACCGCAGCCCGAAGGTGCGGACCGGGCCCGCGGTCGCCGCGCGGCACTGCGAGAACAGTGGTGCGGACATCGCCTGGTCCAGAAGCACGGTGATAGTGCCGGTCTCGGCGGCCAACACCACCTCGATCGCGTCGTCGACGGGTTCGACGGCGACCGGGGGCAGCGCGTCGATGCGGTCCTCGCCGAGGGCCTCGCGCGCGAAATGCTGTGCGGCCTGGACGGCGTGCGGGAGTGAGGTCCGGCCGCGCAGAAAGCGGTCGTCGAGTCTTCCGTCCAGATAGAGCCGGACCAGCCCGGCGGCGTCGGTGTGGTCGACGCGTCCGTAGCAGAGACCCTCGGGCAGGATCAGCATCGTCGCGGCGAACCGGTCACCGCCCAGATGCGAACACTCCCAAGTGCTTTCGGGAAACTCCGTGGCGATGGCGGCCGCCGCGGCGCGCCCACGCACCGCGCAGCACTGGTCGTGCCTGCCGTGGGCGCAGACGGCCACCAGTGGGCCTTCGGTCTCGGCGCCGTCGGCGCCGTCGAGGTCGATGTCGAGGTAGTCGCGTGCACTGTCGACCTCGCCGTGGCGCAGCGCGTGCCCGCCCACCTCCGCCCTGGCCACGAACCATCGCCAGCGCGGCGTCTCCTGGCGACGGCCGGGCCGTCGGATCGCCGCGATCCGCATCCCGGCGGACTCGGCGCGACGCACGATCGCGCGGCCGAGGCCGGCGTCGATGCACGTCGGCGACTCGAGGAAGGCCGACGGGCCCCAGCCTCCCTCCAGTTCCAGCAGCAGCCACCTCGAACCCGCCGACGCAGTGCCGTACATCGGTTCGCCACGGGTCAGCGACTGGTCGCTGCACGGCGGGCGTGTCCCGGACGTCACGCCGGCACCACCACGCCTTCGCGCAGGAGTCGGCGCACCAGCACGGTGCCGTCGGCGTGGTCCACACCCGGCAGTGAACCCGCGTCGGTGACCCCGCCGCCGAGGATCTCGCCGAGCGCAGGCGCACACAGGGCGGGGAAGGTGATCGTCTTGTCCGCCAACCGGATCGACACCCGCCCGTCGGCGCCGTGCTGCACGGTCGCGCACAGACCGCGGCGGCACCGCACCCGCACCGTGTCGGCGCGGTCGGCCGCCCTAAGCGTCTGGAGCGGCCGGACGGACTCGGGCCGGGTCCTCGACCCGTGCCGGTCGATCAGCCGATCGGCCGCGGCGGCGCTGAGCGTCGCGGCGTCGTCGCGCAGGTGCGTGACGATCTCCGCGATCACCTTGGCCGCGGTCGCGGCCATCGCGTTGCCGTCGACCGGGTCGATGCCCAGCGGCAGCGGGGCGCGGAACTCGTCGGAGCGGCTCAGTTCGTCGAGGACCGCCCGCGCGACGTCCACCCCTGTCGTCGCGGACACGCCGATCGTCAGGTGGATCGAGGTCGTGTCGAGTGCCTGCGCCGCATGCACCCACCCACGCGGCAGATAGAGCGCGTCGCCGGCGGCCAGCTCGGCGTCGATCACCGGATCGGCGGTGACCCGCTCCTCGATGCGCGCGCGATGGTCGGTCCACGGCTGGTTCGGCAGCGGGTGCAGGTGAACCGGTTCGTGCACGATCCAGCGCTTGCGGCCCGACACCTGCAGGACGAACACGTCGTGGACGTCGTAGTGGAAGTCGAAGCCGCGATTGCCCGGCGGGGTGATGTAGGCGTTGGCCTGCACCGGATGCCCGATGTCGGCCACGGCCTGCCCGACGAACTCGATCAACGGCGGCCACAGCCGGTGCAGGCCCTGCAGCACGACCGTCGCGCCGGAGCCGAGTTCGGTCAGCACCTTGGCCGGGTCCACCTGGTCGGTGATCTCCGCGCCGAATCCGGCCGGGCCGAGGTAGGAGTCCTTGGCCAGGACCTGCCCCTCCTTGGCGAGCCGGATGAACGGCGCGCGCACCCCGCGCTCCGCGATCAGCTCGTCCACCGTCTCCGGGGAGAGCAGGTCGACGAAGTCGCGGGGCAGCGTCTTCGCCGGGCTCAGCAGCGGCTTGCGCCCCCAGTATTCGGCGGCGAAGGCATCGGGGGCGATGCCGATGCAACGGCTGAGCACAGCAGCGGCTCAGGCGGTGCCGTCGGCGCCGCCGTCGTGTCCTTCGGGGTTGCTGCCGCCGTCGGCGGTGCCCTCACCGTCGGCGGTGCCGTCGGCGCCGCCGTCGTGTCCCTCGGGATTGCTGCCGCCGTCGGCCGTGCCTTCGCCGCCGCCGCCGGGCGTGGTGGTCATGTCATCGTCGTCGAGTGCCATGGGAGTCTCTTTCCGCTGTGATCCCGTGCGGGATCTCCGCTGCGCGGGCTGCGCGCGATGGGATTGCCCTGCCCAAGTTCACTCGAAACACCGGGCCCGCTACGGATCGCGCGGCAGGCCCAACAGCCGTTCGGCGATGATGTTCAGCTGCACCTCCGAGGTGCCGCCGTAGATCGTGGTCGCGCGGCTGGCCAGCAGGTACTCCGCCCACCGCCCGGTGATCTGGCCGGGATCGCCGACGACGGCGTCCGTGCCGAACGAGGACACCGCGAACTCGGCGTAGCCCTGCCCGGTCTTCATCGACAGCAGCTTGGAGATCGCCGCGGCGGGCATCGGATCGCCGCCGGCCAGCGTCAGCAGCGTCGAGCGCATGTTCAGGATCTTGGCGGCATGGCCCTCGGCGATCAGGATCCCCGCGTGGTTCTGCGCGATCTGGTCGAACTGGCCCTCGGCGACGAACTCGACGAACTTGTCCAGGCTCGGCAGGAACGGCGGCTCGCTGCTGCCGATGGACACCCGCTCATTGGTCAGCGTGTTGCGGCTGACCTCCCAGCCGCGGTTGACCTCGCCCAGCACCATGTCGTCGGGGACGAAGACGTCGTCGATGAACACCGTGTTGAACATCGCGTTGCCCGTCAGCTCGCGCAGCGGTTTGACCTCCACCCCCTCGCTCTTCATGTCGAGCAGGAAGTAGGTGATCCCCGCGTGTTTCGGCGCGCTCGGGTCGGTGCGGGCCAGCAGCGCGCCCCATTCGGAGAACTGCGCGCCGGTGGTCCAGATCTTCTGGCCGGTGATGCGCCAGCCGCCGTCGACCTTGGTGGCCTTGGTGGTCAGGCTGGCCAGGTCGGAACCGGCGCCCGGCTCGGAGAACAACTGGCACCAGATCATCTCGCCGCGGAAGGTCGGCGGCAGGAAGCGCTGCTGCTGCGCGTCGGTGCCGAACGCGACGATCGACGGGATGATCCAGGCGGCGATGCCCATCTGCGGACGCTTGACGCGGCCCGCCGCGAACTCCTGGGCGATGATGATCTGCTCGATCGGGCTCGCCGCGCGGCCCCACGGCACCGGCAGGTGGGGCTGTACCCAACCGCCCTCGGCGATCGCGGTGTTGCGCTGCTCGCGCGGAATCTCCTTCAGCGCAGCCACTTCCGTGCGGATCTCGTCGCGCAGCTTCTCGGTGTCGGGATCGAGGTCGATGTTCAGCGCCCGCATGCCGGTGCTGGTCGCCAGGTCGACCACCCGCTGCGGGTAGTCCGAGGCGCGACCGAACGAGGCCGCCAGCACCAGGGCGCGGCGGTAATAGACGTTGGTGTCGTGCTCCCAGGTGAAGCCGATGCCGCCGTGCACCTGGATGCAGTCCTGCGTGCAGTGCTGCGCCGCCACCGGGGCCAGCGTCGCGGCCACCGCGGCCGCGAATTCGTATGCGGTGTACGGGTTTTCACGCCCCTCATCGATGGCCCGGGCGGCGTCCCAGACCGTGGCGGTGGCCCGCTCGGTCTCGGCGATCATGCCCGCGCACTTGTGCTTGATGGCCTGGAACTGGCCGATCGGGCGGCCGAACTGCTCGCGGATCTTCGCGTACTCCGACGCGGTGTCGGTGGCCCATCGCGCGACGCCGATCGCCTCCGCGGACAGCAGGGTCGACATCAGCGCACGGGCGTGGCCCCGGCTCAGATTGGCCAGCACGCGGTCGTCGCCGACCTCGACGGCGTTGGCCCGCACGTGGGCGACCGGGCGCAGCGGGTCGACGCTGGGCACCGGCTCGATCTCCAGTCCGGCGGCGTCGAGCACCACCCATTCCTCGCCGGACTCGATCGCGACCGGCAGGACCAGCAGCGACGCCTGGGCGGCGGCGGGCACCGCGCGGGCCTCGCCGCGGATCACCAGGCGGTCGCCCTGCCGCGTCGCCGTCAGGCCGGAGTCGAGTGCGTACGCGGCGATGACCTCACCGGACGCGAGGTCGCCGAGCACCGCGGCGTCGGGGTTGTCGGCGGCGATCAGCGCGCTGGCGATGGCGGACGGGACGAACGGCCCCGGCACCGCGCCGTAGCCGAATTCGGCGATGACGACGGCCAGTTCGAGGATGCCGAAGCCCTGTCCGCCGACCGACTCGGCCAGGTGCACGCCCTGCAGGCCCTGCTCGGCCGCGGACTTCCAGTACGGCGGCGGGTTGGGGACCGGGTTCTCCAGGGCCTCGTGCAGCACCTCGGACGGGGCGACCCGTTCGACGAAGGACCGCACCGAATCGGCCAGGTCGTTGTGCTCTTCCAGGATCGCGATGGGCATAGCTGCACCTCTTCACGTCGTCGTGACTGGTCCCAACCGGTTGGTTGGCTCGAGGCTACCCGTCCACCTGGTTCACCACGTTGGCGAGGTGGCGTCCGTCACGTAGTCGTTCGCAGTTGTCCACCGCGAACTCCAGATAGCGGCGCATGGTGTCGGCGGTGTACCAGGTCACGTGCGGAGTCAGCACCACGTTGGGCAGGGCCAGCAGCGGATTGTCCGCCGGCACCGGCTCGACGGCGAACACGTCGAGGCCGGCCGCGGCCAGCGTGCCGCCGCGCAGCGCGTCGACCAGCGCCGCCTCGTCGACGACCGGGCCGCGCGAGGTGTTGATCAGCACCGCGTCGTCCTTCATCTGTTCCAGCGCGTCCCGGCCCAGCAGGCCGGCGGTGGCGTCGGTGAGCGGCAGGTGCAGCGAGACGATGTCGCTGTGGGCCAACAGCTCCGGCAGGGTGCGCCAACCGGGGCTGCCGTCGTCGCGGGTGCTGGTGTGGAGCACCTCGGCGCCCATCGCGACCAGGATGCGCTCGACCTGTTTGGCGATGTTGCCGTAACCGACCAACCCGACGGTGCAGCTCGCGATGTCGCGGACCGTCTCACCCAGCGACGGGTCCGACGGCCAGCCCCGGCCTGCGCGGGTGGCCCGGTCGAGTTCGGGAAGCCTGCGCAGCGCGGCCAGCATCAGCAGCAGCGTGCCCTCGGCGACCGACGGCGCGTTGGCTCCCGGCATGTTGGCCACCGCCACCCCGCGGGCCGTCGCGGCGTCGACGTCGATGGTGTTGACGCCCGCGCCCAGCTTGTGGACCAGGCGCAGCCGGGACGCCTTGGCCAGGTCCTCGCCCGACAGCGGCCGCAACACGTGCCAGAGCACCTCGGCTTCGGGCAATTCGGCGTAGAAGGTGTCGTCGTCGTCCTCGGCGCAGAACCGGATGTCCAGCCAATCACGGTGCGGGGCAAGGAATTCGGTGACCCTGACGCCCGGCACGAAATGCGCCAGCACCCTCACCATCGATGTGCGATCCACCCGGCGATGATATCGGCCTTCTCGGCGCGCGCCCCCGGCGTGGTGAAGTAATGGTCGGTATCGACCGAGCGAGTCTCCTTGTCGGTGCTGCCGAGCGCGTCGTGGATCCGCTGGGCGTCGGAGGGGTAGACGCCGGTGTCCTGTTCGGCGTTGATCACCAACGCGGGGCAGGTGATCCGCGCCAGGTGCGGTTCGGCGCGGGTCTGCGCGTGGCGCAGGCTCCACATGCCCAGCCAGTTGCGCAGCGTGCAGGCCGCCGCGATCCCGTGCGTGGACCGGTTCGCCTTGGCGGGCACGCCCGCGTAGCACGAGTTGGCAGGCCGTTTCGTCGGTTCCAGGCCGGGGTCGACCATGCGTGGGTCGGCCCAGGTGCGCATCACCGTGAAGGGCCGGTCGGAGAATCCGGCCGCGCGGACCCGGACCAGTTCGGCCTCGGCCCAGTCGGTGATGGCGTCGTTGCGGGCGATCTGGGCGGCCCGGTACCGCGCGACGAAGTCCGGGCTGTAGGGCGGACCGTTCCGGTCGTTGAACAGGTCGAGGTCGGAATCGGTTGCCACCGCGTCGTTCTCGTCGACGACGGAGGCGTCCATCCACGCGGTCAGCACATCCGGCCGGCCGGGGTGGGCGGCGCTGGCGATGTAGCCGTCGGCCGGCGGCAGGTCATCGAGTCCTGCGGCGGGCCGCATCCCGGGCAGCGGGGTGACGTGCTTGCCGACGGCGTTGGCCTGGTAGGCCGCCATCAACGACCCGCCACCGGAATTGCCGAGGAGGATCACGGTTTCGACGCCCTGGACCTCGCGCAGCCAGCGCACGCCGACACCGATGCCGACGAGTGCGTGGTCGAGCAGGAAGCTGCTCTCGAATCCCCGGAACCGGGTGTTCCAGCCCAGGAAGCCGACTCCCCGGGCGGCCATGTAGTCGGCGAGATAGTGCTCGGAGAAGTCGATCTGGTAGTGCGTGGCGATCATCGCCACTTTCGGGGTGTGGCCGGCGGCGCGGTGGTAGAGCCCCTGACACGGGTGCCCGCCCGAGCCGGCCCGCCGTGCGGTCGGCGAGTCGAGGCCGATGAATTCCCGGGTGACGCCGGGTGTCTGGGTGTCGGCTGGCTGGCTCATGGCGTGCGCGTCTCCGGGTGGTAGATGGTGCGGTAGAAGATGTCTGCCAGCGTCTTCACGCAGGCCGCGTCGTCGGCCTCGGTGCCGCCGTTGACGCCCGAGAGCTGTTGGTAGCAGAACTGGTTGAGCATCGAGACCAGCGCCACCGCGACCAGCTGGGGATCGTCGCCCTGGCAGAAGCCCTGGCGCTGGGCGTCTTTCACCATCGAGGTGACCAACGCGATCGGTAGCGAGCAGATCTCGTTCCAGTACTGGGCGAAGTCGTCGCTGACCGTGGCCAACTGGCTGACCGCGATGATCTCGGCCAGTCGATTGCGATAGGTGTCCCAGTGCGCGGCCGCCGCTTGGTGTGAGCGCTCGCGGTTGGTCACGTCCGGTCGTGCGGCGGCCAGCGCCCGGGTGCGGGCTTCGTCGCGGAAGCGCACCGCCCACTCGCGGACCATCGCCTCCTTGGAGTCGTAATAGTTGTAGAACGATGCGGTGGATCGACCGGCCTCGCCCGCGATGTCGGCGATCGTGGTGGCCAGGATGCCCTTGCGCGCCACCACCGTGCGCGCCGCCGCGTCGATCGCGGCCCGGGTCTGGCGCCCGCGCACCGTCGGGAGTTCTTCCCGGGGACTGACGCTCACCTGACACCCACCCGCGCTGCGCTCCTGTTCACCGTTGATCTGAAACTGAATCTGATGTTAGATTCAGTTTTGCACCCCGCGCGCCGAAATTGCATTCCAGTCGGTCATCACCCGAACTTTCCCGACCGGAATGCACGTTCGGCGGAGAGCGGACAACGGAAGGCGCGACCGTGATCAAGCCGGACAACACGAACACCGAGTTCGAACTCGGCGGCATCAACCATGTGGCCCTGGTGTGCTCGGACATGCAGAAGACCGTCGACTTCTACAGCGGTGTGCTCGGAATGCCGTTGGTCAAGTCGCTGGATCTGCCCGGCGGCATGGGTCAGCACTTCTTCTTCGACGCGGGCAACGGCGACTGCGTCGCGTTCTTCTGGTTCGCCGACGCCCCGGACCGGGTGCCGGGCATCTCCTCACCCGAGGCCATCCCGGGTATCGGCGACATCGTCAGCGCCGTGAGCACGATGAACCACCTGGCGTTCCACGTGCCCGCCGAGAAGTTCGACGATTACCGCCGCCGGCTCAAGGACAAAGGGGTGCGCGTGGGCCCGGTCCTCAACCACGACGAGAGCGACATGCAGGTCTCCGCGACGCTGCATCCCGGGGTGTACGTGCGGTCCTTCTACTTCCTCGACCCCGACGGGATCACCCTCGAGTTCGCCTGCTGGACCAAGGAGTTCGGCGAGTCCGACACCACCACGGTGCCCAAGACCGCCGCCGACCGGCGGGTACCGGTCTCGGGTTAGTCGCGGTACAGCGCGGGATCGGCGAGCCGGTCGAGTAGCGCGCCGAGTCGGCGGGCCAGTTCGGCCGGGGTGAAGTCGAGGTCGCCGGCCAACCAGGCGCTCAATGTCTGGGCGACCCCACCGACGGCGAAATGGGCCGCGGCCCTGATCCGTTCGTTCTGCTCCAGTTGCAGCGTGGTCCCCGCGTGCTGGCCGGACAGCAGCGCGAACAACGCGCCGGACTCCGCGCGCTTGCGCACCACCACCGGGTTGTCCAGCCGCGCGCTGAACAGCAGCCGGCCCACGCGCACGTCATCGGAGATGGTGCGCACGATGTTGGCCATGCCCTCCCGGCTCTGTTCGCGTAACGGTGCGGCCGCGACGGCGGCCTGCGTGGTGGCGGCGATGTCGGCGACCACCCAGTCGAACACGGCGCCGACGAACGCGTCCTTGTCGGTGAAGCTCTCGTAGAAGTAGCGCGCCGCCAGACCGGCCTGCGCGCAGATCGCGCGGACGGTCAGATCGGGCGGCGCCGACCGGCCGCCCAGCAGGTCCAGTCCGGCCTCCAGGAACCGGCGCCTGCGCTCGGCGACACGCTGCGGAGCCTGCACGCCGCGGTACGGGCGAACCTGGGCCATGGCAACCATCTTGACACTCGCCGAGGCCGGGCGGCAATATCTGGAAACCGGTGTTCGCACATTTGCGTCTGCCGCCTTCGAGAGGAGTGCTCCTGTGACCCTGGACGAATCGGTCGGCGCGCAGGTGCCGGTCGTCGAACGGCCGGTGAACACCTCGACGGGCCCGGTGGGCCAGGGTGGGCGCGCGTCCCGGGTCGACGGCGTGCTCGGCCTCGGCCTGTTGGCCGGGCCGGCGAACGTGATCATGCAGCTCGCCCGACCGGGGGTCGGCTACGGCGTCGTCGAGAGTCGGGTGGAGAGCGGCCGGATCGACCGTCACCCGGTCAAGCGGGCCCGCACCACCTTCACTTACCTCGCGGTGTCCACCAGCGGCACCGCCGAGCAGCAGGCCGCATTCCGGCGCGCGGTCAACCGGGCCCACGCGCAGGTGTTCTCCACCGACGAGAGCCCGGTGAAGTACCACGCCTTCGACAAGGAACTGCAGCTGTGGGTCGGCGCGTGCCTCTACAAGGGCGTGCTCGACGTACACCGGTTGTTCGACGGCGAACTCGACGACGCGGCCGCCGACCGCCTGTACCTCAAGGGCCGGGCGCTGGCGACGATGCTGCAGGTGCCCGAGGACATGTGGCCCGCAGACCGGGCCGCGTTCGACCGCTACTGGCAGAAGTCCCTCGACGAGGTGCACATCGACGACGCCGTGCGGGAGTTCCTGCTGCCGATCGCGGCGTCCCGGCTGCGCGGTCTGGCCCTGCCGGGTCCGCTGCAGCGGCAGGCGGAGAAGGTGGCGCTGCTGATCACCACCGGTTTCCTGCCGCAGCGTTTCCGTGACGAGATGCGGCTGCCGTGGGACGCCCAGCGGCAACGCCGGTTCGACCGGTTGATGACCGCGTTGGGGACCGTCAACCGGGTGTCGCCCAGAATCGTCCGGGAGTTTCCGTTCAACGTGCTGCTCAAGGACCTCGACTGGCGAATCCGCACGGGGCGTCCGCTGGTCTGATCCTGGTCGTGAGCCGGTTCACGGCCGCGCCCGACCCGGTGCGTCTCGACACTTAGGTCATGCAATGCTAACTTCAGCCGAAGTTAGCTTAGCCATACATAAGTCGTCGCAAGGAGATGCGGGGGACGGGGTCCGGTAGTGCCGGGGTCCGGCACCGCGAAAAGCTCATGGATTTTGGGAGTGACACGATCGCGGCGTCGGCCGGACCGCCCCGCGTCGATCCGGATGTGGTCAGCCGGTTCGCCACCTGCTGCCGCGCACTGGGGTTGTCCGTGCATGACCGGCGGCGACCCGCGGACCAGGCGGCGGCCAGGACCGGGTTCGCGGCGCTGACCCGCATCGCGCACGACCAGTGCGACGCGTGGGCCGGGCTGGCGGCCGCCGGGGACGATTCCCCGCACGTGATCGAGGCCGTGTGGCAGACGTCGGCGACTGCCGGAGTCCTGCAACGCGCGATCCAGCTGGCTCCCGGAGCGCTCGGCTTCGGCTACGACAGCGGGCTGTACCTCCGGTTCCGC
This sequence comes from Mycolicibacterium vaccae NBRC 14118 = CIP 105934, assembly GCF_001552715.1. GTDB lineage: Bacteria > Actinomycetota > Actinomycetes > Mycobacteriales > Mycobacteriaceae > Mycobacterium > Mycobacterium vaccae. The sequence goes on from NZ_BCRS01000005.1 coordinate 63,228, forward strand.
GCGTCCACCCGCGACGACTTCGCGCTGGCCTACGCTGTGCGCCTCTGCGACGCCGACCGCTACGAGGAGGCCGACGAACTCGTCGGCCGGCTTCTCGAACGGCGGCCCGACTGGCTGGAGGCGCGGTGGGTGCGTGCGGTGCTGCACCACCGGGCGGGCCGGTGGTCCGACGTGGTGCGGATGCTCACCCCGCTGGTGGCCGACCCGGCCCTGGACGAGACGACCGCGCACGCGGCCCGCGTCGCCGTCGGCACCGCGCTGGCGCGGTTGGGGATGTTCGCCCCCGCGCTGTCGCACCTGGAGCGGCCCGAAGGTCCCGTCTCCGTCGCGGCGGTGGACGGCGCGCTGATCAAGGCGCTGTCGCTGCGCGCCCAGGGTGAAGACGACGAAGCCCACGAGCTGCTCCAGGAGCTCTACGCGGCCAACCCGGAGAACCTGCAGATCGAAGAGGCGTTGTCGGACAACACCTTCGGAATCCCGACCACCACCGCCGCGCGCATCGAGGCGCGCAGCAACCCGTGGGATCCGGCGACCGAGCCGGGCGAAGCCGATTTCGTCGACCCGGGTGCCAAGGACCGCAAGGCGCACCTGCTGATCGAGGCGGAAGCCGAACTGGCCGAGTTCATCGGCCTCGACGAGGTCAAGTACCAGGTGGCCCGCCTGAAAAGCTCTGTGGCGATGTCGATCCGGCGCCAGGAGCGCGGGCTGGCCGTCGCGCAGCGCACCAACCACCTGGTCTTCGCAGGCCCGCCCGGCACAGGTAAGACCACGATCGCCCGCGTGGTCGCCAAAATCTACTGCGGGCTGGGCCTTCTGAAGAAGGAGACGGTGCGCGAGGTGCACCGCGCCGACCTGATCGGCCAGCACATCGGCGAGACCGAGGCCAAGACGAACGCCATCATCGACAGCGCGCTCGACGGCGTGCTGTTCCTCGACGAGGCCTACGCGCTGGTCTCCACCGGCGCCAAGAACGATTTCGGGTTGGTGGCCATCGACACGCTGCTGGCACGGATGGAGAACGACCGCGATCGCCTGGTCGTCATCGTGGCCGGCTACCGCAAGGACCTCGACACGTTCCTCGACAGTAACGAGGGTCTGCGGTCCCGATTCACCAGAAGCATCGACTTCCCGTCGTACTCAGGCAAGGAGCTCGTCGAGATCGCCACACGCATGGCCGAGAAGCGGGACTCCCGCTTCGAAGACGCCGCCCGCGCAGACATGGAGCGGTTGTTCGAATACCTGGCGCAGGCCACCACCCCCGACGCCACCGGGGTGGACCGGCGCAGCCTCGACATCGCGGGTAACGGGCGTTTCGTACGTAACCTCGTCGAGCGTTCCGAGGAGGAGCGCGAATACCGGCTCGATCACTCGGACTCGGACGACTTCACCGACGACGAGCTGATGACGATCACCGCCACCGACGTGGCCCACTCGGCCGGCCCGCTGCTCCGTGGGCTCGGTCTGTCCATGCCGCAGCAGCTTTCGGAGAAGCAGTGAGCACCCCCGACGACGAGCGGCGGTCGTTCACCTCCCGCACGCCCACCAACGAGAACCCACAGCGGGTCACCTACCGGCGCGGATTCGTCACCCGTCACCAGGTCACCGGTTGGCGATTCGTCATGCGCCGCATCGCTTCCGGGGTCGCACTGCACGACACCCGGATGCTGGTCGACCCGCTGCGCACGCAGTCGCGCTCGGTGCTCGTCGGCGGGCTCATCCTGGTCACCGGTCTGATCGGCTGCTTCCTGTTCTCGTTGATTCGGCCCTCCGGCGCCGCGGGCACCGACGCCGTGCTCGCCGACCGCGACACCGCGGCGCTCTACGTCAGGCTGGGGGAGCAACTGCACCCTGTGCTGAACCTGGCCTCGGCCCGCCTGATCACCGGTAGGCCCGACAACCCGGCGATGGTCAAGAGCAGCGAACTCGACCAGTTCCCGCGCGGAAACCTGATCGGGATCCCCGGTGCGCCGGAACGCATGGTGGCCAACACGACCCGCGACGCGTACTGGACGGTGTGCGATGCGGCGACGGGTTCGACCACCGGTGTCACCGTGATCGCCGGTCCGCCTGTGGACGGAGGCGAGCGCGCCGCCGCCCTGCCCACGGGGCACGCGGTGCTCGCCGAGAACGGCGGCCGGACCTGGCTGCTGTGGGACGGCAGGCGCAGCCCGATCGACCTGGCCGACCGCGCGGTCACCGACGCACTCGGTATCGGCGTGGATATCGCTGCGCCGCAACCGATCGCCGACGGACTGTTCAACGCGATCCCTGAGGCGCCGCCGCTGGTCACCCCGGCCGTCGCCGGCGCCGGTACGCCGTCGGAGGCACCGCTGCCCGAACCGCTTCCGGTCGGTGCCGTCGTCGTCGCCTACGACGCCGACAACGCGATCCGCCATTACGTCGTCCTCGCCGAGGGTCTGCAGCCGATCACGCCGGTGGTGGCCGCGGTCCTGCGCAATTCGAACTCCTATGGTCTGGCGCAGCCGCCGCGGCTCGACGCCGACGTGGTGGCCAGGATTCCGGAGGCGACCGGCGTCGACACCACGGTCTACCCGTCCGAACGGGTCACCCTCGTCGACCCGGCCGCCGATCCGGTTACCTGTGCCGAGTGGGCCAAACCCGAAGGTGCACAGGACAGTTCCCTGACACTGCGGTCCGGCGCGGTACTGCCGGTCGCCGACGGCGTGCGCACCGTCGAGCTGGTCAGCTCCGGCACCCCGGGCGGACCGGCCGACCGGGTTGCGCTGCCGCCGGGCACCGGCTGGTTCGTCGACAGCGGCGGCTCCCTGTTCTGGGTCGGTGACACCGGCGTCCGCTACGGCATCGAGACGAACGCCGGCGCCGCAGGCGAGGGGGCCGATACGGTGGCCGCACTCGGCCTGACCACCCCACCCCTGCCCATCCCGTGGTCGGTGCTGTCCCAGTTCGCCGCGGGCCCGACGCTGTCGCGCACCGACGCGCTGCTGGCCCACGATTCGCTGGCCCCCGCTCCCGCACCCGCCCGGGTGCAGACCACCCCTCTGTTGGAGAAACCATGAGCAGGCTGATCTTCGAGCACCGCAGGCGCGTGCCCGCGCCGGCAGTGCCGAAGGGCACCATCACCATCGAGCCGCCGCCGGAGCTGCCGCGGGTGATCCCGCCGTCGCTGCTGCGCCGCGCGCTGCCGTACCTGATCGTGATCCTGATCGTCGGGATGATCGTCGCGCTCGTCGCGACCGGGCTGCGGATGATCTCCCCGACGATGCTGTTCTTCCCGTTCGTGCTGCTGCTCGCGGCCACGGCGCTGTACCGGGGCACCGACAACAAGATGCGCACCGAGGAGGTCGACGCCGAGCGCGCCGACTACCTCCGCTACCTGTCGGTGGTGCGGGACAACGTGCGCGCACACGCCGACGAGCAGCGCGCCGCGCTGGAGTGGTCGCATCCGGAACCGGCTGCGCTGGTGAGTATCCCGGGCACCCGGCGCCAGTGGGAACGCGATCCCCACGACAGCGACTTCCTGGTGCTGCGCGCCGGGCGCCACGACCAACCGCTGGGCACCACGCTGCGGGTCAAGGACACCGCCGACGAGATCGACCTGGAACCGGTGTCGCACAGCACGCTCCGCAGCCTGCTCGACACGCAGCGCACAGTGCACGCGGCGCCCGCCGGAATCGACCTGACCAAGGTCGCGCGGATCACCGTCGTCGGTGACCAGGCCGAGGTGGCCGGTGCCCTGCGGGCCTGGATCGCCCAGGCCGTCACCTGGCACGACCCGTCGGTGCTCGGCGTCGCGTTCGCCGGGCAGCGGCTGGAGTCCCACGCGTGGTCGTGGCTGAAATGGCTGCCGCACACCGACGTTCCCGGTCAAGTCGACGGGGTGGGACCGGCCAGGTACCTCGCGGCCGAACCGGCTGAGCTGCACTCGCTGCTGGCCCCGGCGCTGGCCGCACGGGCACCGTTCACCGGGGACGGCCCCTCGGAGGCCAAACATCTGCTCGTCGTGCTCGACGACCCGGACGCCGATCCCGGTCAGTTCGTCGGCCGCGGTCTGGCGGGGGTGACCGTGATCCACCGGACCACGACAGAGCCCGACCGCGACCGGTACCCGGACCCCGAGCGGCCGATCCTGCGGGTGACCGCGGGCCGGATCGAGCGCTGGCAGAACGGGGAATGGGCGCCGTTCGTCGACGCTGCCGACCGGCTGGGCGCCGACGACGCACGCCACATCGCGCGGCGGCTGGCCCGCTGGGACTCCAACCCCGACCACGGTCGGTCCGCGACCACCGGCGGCGCGGCGTTCACCACGCTGCTGGGGATTCCGGACGCGTCGGCACTCGACGTCGCCGCGCTGTGGGCACCGCGCAACCGCGACGACGAACTGCGGGTGCCTATCGGTGTGACCGCCACGGGCGAGCCGCTGATCTTCGACCTCAAAGACGAGGCCGAGGGCGGCATGGGCCCGCACGGCCTGATGATCGGCATGACGGGTTCGGGCAAATCGCAGACCCTGATGGCGATCCTGTTGTCGCTGTTGACGACCCACTCGGCCGACCGGCTGATCGTCATCTACGCCGACTTCAAGGGCGAGGCCGGCGCGGACATCTTCCGGAACTTCCCGCAGGTCGTGGCCGTGATCTCCAACATGGCCGAGAAGCGTTCGCTGGCCGACCGGTTCGCCGACACGCTGCGCGGTGAGGTGGCCCGCCGCGAGCAACTGCTCAAGGAGGCCGGGAGGCGCGTGCAGGGCAGCGCGTTCAACTCGGTCACCGAGTACGAGAACGCCCGCATGTCCGGGGCCGGAGAGGCCGCCGACCTGCCGCCGCTGCCCACGCTGTTCGTGGTCGCCGACGAGTTCACCCTGATGCTGGCCGAGCATCCCGAATACGCCGAGTTGTTCGATTACGTTGCCCGCAAGGGCCGCTCGTTCCGGATCCACCTGCTGTTCGCATCCCAGACGCTGGACGTGGGCCGGATCAAGGACATCGACAAGAACACCTCCTACCGCATCGGCCTGAAGGTGGCCAGCCCGAGCGTGTCCCGGCAGATCATCGGTGTCGAGGACGCCTATCACATCGAGTCCGGCCGTGAGCACAAGGGCGAGGGCTTCCTGGTCCCTGCACCCGGTGCCCGCCCGATCAAGTTCCGCAGCACCTACGTGGACGGGATCTACGAGCCGCCGCGGGTGGACCGGTCGATCGTGGTGCACGCGATTCCGAAGCCGCAGTTGTTCAACGCCGGATGGGTCGATCCCGAACCCGACACGGTGATCGTCGACGATGGCGCCGACGTCGAGGTGCTGCCGCCGCGCAAGCTGATCACCACGATCGGTGAGCAACTCGCCCGCTACGGACCCCGGGCGCCGCAGCTGTGGCTGCCCCCGCTGGAGGAGCCGATCCCGCTTCGCGACGTGCTGCAGCGCTCCGGTGTCGCTGCGCGCCAATGGCGCTGGCCGCTCGGCGAGATCGACCGCCCCTTCCAGATGCGCCGCGACCCGCTGATCTTCGATGCCACCTCCGCGTCGGCGAACGTGGTGATCCACGGCGGCCCGAAGTCCGGGAAGTCCACCGCGCTGCAGACGTTCGTGCTCTCGGCCGCGGCGTTGCACGCCCCGGGCGACGTGTCGTTCTACTGCCTGGACTACGGCGGCGGGCAGCTGCGGGCGCTCGACGGGCTGGCCCATGTCGGCAGCGTGGCCTCGCCGCTGGAATCCGAGCGGATCCGGCGCACGTTCGGCGAACTGGAGCAGCTGCTGCGGGCGCGCCAACAACACGGGGCCACCGCGGGCAACGGCGGATACCGGGACGGTTACGGCGAGGTCTTCCTGCTGATCGACAACCTGTACGCGTTCAGCCGGGACAACACCGACACCTTCAACTCGCGGAACCCGTTGCTGGCCAAGGTCACCGAACTCGTCAACACCGGCCTGGCCTACGGCATCCACGTCGTGATCACCACCCCGAACTGGCTTGAGGTGCCGCTGGCCATGCGCGACGGGCTCGGGCTTCGCCTCGAGCTCCGGTTGCACGACGCCCGCGACAGCAACGTCCGCGCGGTCGCCAAGGACACCTCGCTGCGCCGGCCGGCCGAGAGCGTGCCCGCCGACCAGCCCGGACGTGGCCTCACGATGGCCGCCGAGCACTTCCTGTTCGCCGCTCCGGCACTGGAATCCATCTCCGCGCTCAACGCCCGCTACCTGGGGCAGAGCGCACCGCCGGTGCGGCTGCTGCCTGCCGACCTGTCGCCGAGCGTGTTCCCGACGCTCTACCCCGGCCCGGAACGGGTTGTCCTCGGCCAGCGCGAAGAGGATCTCGCGGCGGTCACGGCCGACTTCGGTGACAACCCGTTGATGATGGTGTTCGGTGACGCCAAGACCGGCAAGACCACCTTGCTCAGGCACCTGATCCGCACGATCCGGGAGAACTCGCGCCCCGACCAGGTCGCGTTCACGGTGATCGACCGGCGCCTGCAACTGGTCGACGAACCGCTGTTCCCGGACAACGAGTACACGCCCAACATCGACCGGATCCTGCCGGCGATGCTCGGACTGTCGGCGCTGCTGGAGAAACGCCGCCCGCCTGCGGGGCTGAGCCCGCAGGAACTCAGCCGGTGGGACTTCCGTGCCGGCGCAAACGGATCCGGCAGCCACCTGCACTACCTGATCGTCGACGACGTGGACCAGATCCCGGACGGACCCGCCGTCAGCGGCCCGTTCGCCGGACAGCGGCCCTGGACGGCGCTGATCGGACTGCTCGCCCAGGCCTCGGATCTGGGTCTGCGGGTGATCGTCACCGCGAGGGCGGCCGGGTCGGCGCACGCGGTGATGACCGCGCCGCTGCTGCGCCGGCTCAACGACCTGCAGGCCACCACGCTGATGCTGTCGGGTAACCCGCAGGACAGCGGCAAGATCCGCGGTCACCGGTTCTCCCGGCTGCCGGTCGGCCGGGCGATGCTGCTCGACGACGGCAACACCGCGGACAGCCCGACGTTCGTCCAGCTCGTCAACCCCCTCGCCGAGGACACGGCCGCCCGAACCGGCCACAGCGGAAAGGAATACAGCTGATGACCCTGCGTGTGGTCCCCGAAGGTCTGACCGCGGCCGCTGCGGCGGTAGAGGCGCTCACCGCCCGGATGGCCGCCGCGCACGCCGCCGCCGCCCCGCTGGTCACCGCGGTGCTGCCGCCGGCGGCGGATGCGGTGTCGCTGCAGACCGCAACCGGTTTCAGCGCCGCCGGGGCCGAGCACCAGGCCGTCGCGGCCCAGGGTGTCGAGGAACTCGGCCGGTCCGGCATCGGGGTCGGCGAGTCGGCGGCCAGCTACGCCACCGGTGACGCGATGGCCGCCGCGACCTACCTGACCGCACGGGGCGCAGGGTGATAGCCGCTCCGGTGTGGATGGCGTTGCCCCCCGAGGTGCATTCGGCGCTGCTCAGCAGCGGCCCCGGGCCGGGCTCGGTGCTGGCCGCAGCGGGCGCCTGGCAGTCCCTGAGCGCCGAATACGCCGCTGCCGCAGCTGAACTCACCGCTATCCTGGCGGCGGTACAGGCCGGCGCATGGGAGGGCCCGAGTTCCGAACAGTACGTGGCCGCGCACACGCCCTACCTGGCGTGGCTGGCGCAGCAGAGTGCGGCGGGCGCCGCTGCGGCGGTGCAGCACGAGACCGCCGCGGCCGCGTACTCGACGGCGCTGGCGACCATGCCGACGCTGCCGGAGTTGGCGCTCAACCACACCACCCGCGCCGTGCTCGTATCCACGAACTTCCTCGGCATCAACACGATTCCGATCGCGCTGAACGAGGCCGACTACGTCCGGATGTGGATCCAGGCGGCCACCACCATGGCGACCTACCAGGCGGTGTCGGGCGCCGCGCTGGCCACGACTCCGACTGCGAGCCCCGCCCCTTCGGTACTGGTGCCCGGGGTGGGGGAGGCGGGCAGGGCGATGGCCGACGTCAGCGCGATGGCCGCCCAGATGCAGGCCACCGAGGCGGGTTCGGCGATGAGCCTGTCCGACATCATCGCCGACCTCATCAGGGCCTACGGCGAGCTGATCCGGTTCCTGTTCGAACCGATCATCGACTTCCTGCGCGACCCGCTGGGCAACACCATCCGGCTGATCACGGACTTCCTGACCAACCCCGCGCAGGCGCTGATCACCTGGGGTCCGTTCCTGTCCGCCATTGCCTACCAGGCGATCTCGTGGGTCGGTGCGTCGATCCTGTACCCGTCGCTGATCCTGCTGCCGCTGCTCGCGACGACGCTCGCGATCGTACTCGGCGTGGGCGCCTACCTGCTGGAGAACATGCCCGCCCCGCCCCAGGACACCCCCGCCGAGGAGCCCG
>NZ_BCRS01000006.1 GCF_001552715.1 Mycolicibacterium vaccae NBRC 14118 = CIP 105934
GCGCGGCAGGCCGCGGTGATCGAAGCGGCCCGCGAGTTCGCCGCAGGCCGCGGCGCGCTCGCCCCGCTGAACCCGGACTGGGACGGCGCGTTCCTCGATCTTCTCGACACCGGACGGCTCACCGAGGTGGACGGCTGGGACAACGGCTGGATCGCCGCGCAGGCCGGCAACTCGGCGCACGAGGTCCGAACCTGGGTGGCCGCCTTCGCGGCGCTGGCCGCGCAGGGCAACTACGAAACCGGCAACCGGTTCTACCGGGCCGCACCGGAACTCATCGCCGGTTTCGCAATCCGAACGGCGGTGTGTACGTCATGAGTTCTGCTGCGGGCCAGCCCTTCGACCACGTCACCGATGTGCTGGTGATCGGCTCCGGGGGCGGCGGGATGACCGCCGCGCTGACCGCCGGATCCGCGGGCCTGGACACCCTGGTGGTGGAGAAGTCACCGCGATTCGGCGGTTCGACGGCGCTGTCGGGCGGCGGCATCTGGGTGCCGGGTGCGCCGTCGCAACGCCGGGAGGGCTACCGGCCCGATCCCGAGGAGGTGTTCACCTACCTCAAGGAGATCACCGGCGGCCTGGTCAGCGACGCGCGCCTGCGCACCTACGTCGACGCCGCACCACAGATGATGGAGTTCCTGGAGAAGCTCAGTCCCTGGCTGGAATTCGTCTGGAAGCCCGGCTACGCCGACTACTACCCGGAGCTTCCGGGCGGCTCGGCACTGGGCAGCACCATCAACGTCCCCGAGATCGACCTGCGGGTGCTCGGTGACGAGGAGCAGAACCTGCTGACCCCGCTGGCGTTGGCGCCCAAGGGAATCTGGTTCGCCCCCAAGGATCTGCGGCTGTTCTACCAGGTCCGGCAGAACTGGCGGGGCAAAGCCGTACTGGTGAAGCTGATCTGGCGGATGTTCCGGGCTCGGGTCTTCGGCGACCGGATGGCCGCCATCGGCCAGTCGCTGTCGGCGCGGCTGCGGCTGGCGATGAAGCAGCAGGAGATCCCGCTGTGGCTCGACGCCCCGATGACCGAGCTGATCACCGACACCGACGGACCCGGTGCGCGGGTGGTCGGCGCGGTGATCGAGAAGGACGGCCGCACATTGCGGGTGCAGGCCCGGCGCGGGGTGATCCTGGCCAGCGGCGGGTTCGACCACGACATGCAGTGGCGTCTGCAGCACCTGCCCGAGCTGAACCGGGTCGGTGAGCTCGCCGGACCCGGGAAGGACTGGAGCTTCGGCAATCCGGCCGCCACCGGTGACGGGATCCGGGCTGGTGAGAAGGTCGGCGCGGCCACCGAACTGCTCGATGAGGCCTGGTGGTTCCCGGCGATCTGCTGGCCCGACGGCCGGCTGCAGTTCATGCTCAACGAGCGCATGATGCCGTCCCAGTTCGTGGTCAACGGCCGAGGTGAGCGGTTCATCAACGAGGCCGCGCCCTACATGGACTTCGCGCACGCGATGATCGAGGGCGAGCGCTCGGGCGTCACGCACATCCCGTGCTGGCTGATCACCGACATCCGGTCGTTCCACCGATATGTGGTCGCCGGTCACCTGCCGATCCCGAAGGTGCCGTTCGCGCCCGTCCCGACGGGCCGGAAGGTGCCGGCGGCGTGGCTGGAGTCCGGCATCGTCAAGACCGGGTCGACGTGGGAGGAACTCGCCACCCAGATCGGGGTGCCTCCCGATCGACTGCGCCGGACCGCGGAACGGTTCAACACCCTTGCCGCGCAGGGACGCGACGACGACTTCCACCGCGGCGACAGCGCCTACGACAACTACTACGGCGACCCGACGCTGCCCAACCCGAACCTGCATCCGATCGGCAAACCGCCGTACTACGCGTTCCAGATCATCCTCGGCGACCTCGGCACCTCCGGCGGGCTGTGCACCGACGAACACGCACGGGTGCTGCGCGCCGACGATTCCGTGATCGACGGCCTCTACGCGGTCGGCAATGCGTCGGCGGCCGTCATGGGCCGCAGCTACGCCGGCGCCGGCGCGACGATCGGACCCGCGATGACCTTCGGTTTCGTCGCAGCCCGGCACATGGCGGAATCGGCCACCAGCGAACACGAACCACCCCGAGCCCCGAATCTCCTAGGAGGTAAGCAGCAGTGAAGATCTCTCTGTTCTACGAATTCCCGTTGCCCCGACCGTGGTCGGACGACGACGAGCACCAGCTGTTCCAGCACGGCCTCGACGAGGTGGAACTCGCCGACAAGGCGGGCTTCTCCACCGTGTGGCTCACCGAGCATCACTTCCTGGAGGAGTACTGCCACTCGACCGCACCCGAGATGTTTCTGGCCGCGGCCAGCCAGCGCACCAAGAACATCCGGCTCGGGTTCGGCGTCATGCACCTGCCGCCCCCGATCAACCATCCGGCGCGCATCGCCGAACGCGTGGCCACGCTGGACCACCTGTCCAACGGACGCGTGGAGTTCGGCACCGGCGAGGGATCTTCGGTCGCCGAGCTCGGCGGGTTCAACATCGACCCGGCCGACAAGCGCACCATGTGGGAGGAGGCCCTGGAGGTCTCGATCCGGTGCATGACCGAGGCGCCGTTCACCGGGTTCAAGGGCGAGCACGTCGAGATGCCGGCCCGCAACGTGATCCCCAAACCCCTGCAGCAGCCTCACCCGCCCGTCTGGGTGGCGTGCACCCGACCCTCCTCGGTGCAGATGGCGGCTCAGAAGGCCATCGGCGCACTGAGTTTCGCCTACACCGGGCCCGAGGCGCTCAAGGAACGGGTGGACGGCTACTACCAGGAGTTCGAGGAGAAGGGCACGCCGATCACCCCGGCGATCAACCCGAACCTGCTCGCCATCGGCGGTGACCTGTCGATGATGGTGGCCAAGACCGACGAGGAGGCACTCAAGCGGCTCGGCATCGGTGGTGGCTTCTTCTCGTTCGGGATCATGCACTACTACCTGACCGGCATGCACACCCCCGGCCGGACCGGGGTGTGGGAGCTCTACGAGAAGGCGGTCAAGGACGATCCGACCCTGGCCTACGGGCCCGGCCGCGGCGCGATCGGGTCACCCGACACCGTCCGGGAGTTCCTGCGCGGCTATGAGGCCAGCGGGGTCGACGAGATCATCCTGCTGCTCAACCCGCGCAGCCACGAGGGCACGATGGAGTCCATCGAGATCATGGGCCGCGACATCCTGCCCGAGTTCATCGAGCGCGACGAGAAGGCGGTCAAGGACAAGGCCAAGCGTCTCGAGCCGGTGATCGAGAAGGTCGAGGCGCGCCGACAGCACTGGGACGCACCGCTGTTCGACGAGGACTACGCGTTCGGCGGGTTGCCGACCGGCCGCGGCGGAAAGTTCACCGCCGGTGAGATCCCCGAGGCGATGGCCGAGATCAACGAGGGGCGGGTCAAGGCCGCGCAGCAGGAGAAGCAGGCCAAGGCCGTCAAGGAGGCCTCGGGCTAACGTGAGCGCATTGGATGAGCTGGTGCGCTTTGACGGCAGGCACGCCGTGGTCACCGGATGCGCATCCGGGATCGGCGCGCAGGCGGCGCACCAGCTCGCTTCGCTCGGCGCACGGGTGACCGGACTGGATCTGCGGGAACCGCAAGACCGCTCGGCCCTGGCCGAGTTCGTCCCGGTCGACCTCGCCGATCCCGATTCCGTCGAGGCCGCCGCCGCCGCCGTGCCGGGGGACGTCGACGCGCTGTTCAACGTCGCCGGGGTGTCCTCGGGCATCGGGGATCCGCTGCTGGTGGTGCGGATCAACTTCCTCGGCATGCGCCAGTTCACCGAGGCGCTGCTGGACCGGATGCCCGCAGGCGCGGCGATCACCAACGTGTCGTCGCTCGCGGCGTCGGGGTACCTGGAGAACGCGGCCACCACCGCGGGTCTGCTGGCCACCGCGTCGGTGGCCGAAGGGCTGCAATGGTGCGCCGACCACCCCGACGCGCTGGCCGACGGCGGGTACCGCCAGTCCAAGGAGGCGATCATCCTCTACGGTATGGACCGGACCGCCGATCTCGGCGCCCGGGGTATCAGGATCAATTGCACCGCACCGGGAGTCACCGAGACCCCGATTCTGGACCAGTTGCGTGCCGCCTACGGGCAGCAGTACCTCGACTCGTTCACCGCACCGCTGGGCCGTGTCTCCACGCCCGAGGAGCAGGCCGCGACGCTGGTGTTCCTCGGCAGCCCGGCGGCCGGCTACCTGACCGGGCAGGTGGTGTGGACCGACGGAGGCATCCTGGCTCGGCGGATCGCCACACAGATCCGCGACAACGAAGTGGCACAGGGGAGTTGAGATGACCGGCACGATGAAGGATTTCCGCAGGACGGCCGACGAGGTCCGTAACTGGGGACGGTGGGGCGACGACGACGAGGTCGGCACGCTCAACTTCATCACACCCGCGAAGGTCGCCGAGGCGGCCGGGCTGGTCAAGCAGGGCAAGGTGATCTCGCTGGGCGGTGACTTCAGCGCGGGCGGACCACAGGGCGCCTTCAAGTTCCGGCAGAACCCGGTGCACGTGATGACCGTGGACGGCGGCGACGCCTCCACGCTGGTCGAGTACGGTCCGCAGTGGCTGCGCAACGCGGTGGCCGCGGACATGAGCGCCTTCTTCGCCGACAACCCGTTCCGCTTCAACGACGACATCATCGTGATGCCGCTGCAAGCGGCCACGCAGTGGGACGCGATGTCTCACGTGTACTACGAGGACAAGCTGTACAACGGTTTTCCCGCCGACTCGGTGACGAGCTTCGGCGCATTCCACCTCGGGATCGAGAAGGTCGACAGCAAGGGCATCACCTCGCGCGGAGTGCTTCTCGACGTCGTCGCCCACCGAGGCGCCGACATGTTCTGCGAACCGGGCGCGCCCATCACACCGGACGAACTCGACGAGATCGTGGCCCGGCAGAACATCGAGATCCGCTCCGGCGACATCGTGGTCGTGCACACCGGGTGGTGGACGCGCTTCCTGGCCACCGGTGACGGAGGTGAAGCAGGTTCGGGGCTGCACTGGACCTGCGCGTCGTGGTTGCACCACCACGAGGTGGCCGCGGTGGCCGCCGACAACCTGATGGTCGAGGACCCCGATCCCGGCAAGGGTGTGGAGGGCACCTTCCTGCCGATGCACATGCTGTGTCTGCGCGACATGGGCCTGATGCTCGGCGAGTACTGGGACCTCGGGCCGCTGGCCGCCGACTGCGCCGCCGACGGCATCTACGAGTTCCAGCTCGTCGCACCGCCGTTGAAGGTGGTCGGTGCGGTCGGGGCACCCGTCAGTCCGATCGCGATCAAGTGAGTGGAGAAGTGACAAGCACCAGCCAACCGTTCATCGTCGGTCTCGGCGGAACACTGCGGGCGAATTCGTCGACCGAGCGGGCACTGCGCTACTGCCTGGCATCGGTGGAGCGCCAGGGCGGACGTACCCGGTTGTTCAGCGCCGAGGACCTCGATCTGCCGATGTACGCGCCGCACGAACTGGAGCGCACACCCCGCGCCCTCGAGCTGGTCAAGAACCTGCGCGATGCCGACGCCGTCGTCGTCGGTTCGCCCGGATACCACGGCGCGGTGTCCGGTCTGGTCAAGAACGCGCTCGACTACATCGAGGACCTGCGCGAAGATCCCCGCGTCTACCTCGACAACACCCCGTGGGGGTGCATCAGCTGCGCCTACGGCTGGCAGGCGGCAGTCGGGACCCTGACCCAGCTCCGCGGCATCGGACACGCGCTGCGGGCCTGGCCGACACCGCTGGGGGTGGCCATCAACTCCGCCGAGCCCATCTGGGATGAGTCCGGCGAGCTGGCCGAGACTGAGCAGGGCCGGGCGGTGGCCAACCAACTCGATCTGCTGGCCACCCAGGTCCTCGCGTTCGCGCAGACCAACAGGGAGAGAATGTGATCGATCAGCACACCGTGCTGGTCGACGGCCTGCGCACGAGTTATCTGGAGGCCGGACAGGGCGATCCGGTGGTGCTGCTGCACGGCGGCGAGTTCGGCGCCAACGCTCGGATCGGCTGGGAGCACACGATCGGTGCCCTGGCGCAGCGGCACCGGGTGCTGGCCCCGGACATGCTCGGCTTCGGCGACTCGGCCAAGGTCGTCGACTTCACCGACGGCCGTGGGATGCGGATCAGGCACATCGCCCGCTTCTGCGAGGTGCTGGGCGTGGGGTCCGCCCATTTCGTGGGCAACTCGATGGGCGCGATCAACCTGCTCGTCGACGCCACCTCGGAGGCACCCGTGCTGCCGGTTCGCAGCCTGGTCACCATCTGTGGCGGCGGCGAGATCCAGCGCAACGAGCACGTCACCGCGCTCTACGACTACGACGCGACGTTCGAGGGCATGCGCCGCATCGTCGCCTCGCTGTTCGCCGACCCGGCCTACTCGGCCGACGAGGACTATGTCCGGCGCCGGTATGAATCCAGCATCGCCCCGGGAGCGTGGGAGTCGTTGGCCGCGGCGCGATTCCGGCGGCCCGGCCTCGAGCCGCCGGCCACCCCGAGCAGCGCGCGGCCCTACGACCGCATCAGCGCCCCGACACTGGTGCTGGAGGGCCGTGACGACAAACTACTGCCCGCGGGGTGGGCGGCCGAGATCGCCGGGCAGATCACCCACGGCCGGTCCGCGGTGATCGACGGCGCAGGCCACTGCCCGCAGATCGAGCAGCCCGCCGTGGTCAACCAGCAGTTGCTGGACTTCTTCGAGGAGCAGACATGAACGAACTCGTGGGCAAGGTCGCCGTCGTCACCGGCGGCGCGTCGGGAATCGGCCGGGGCATCGCCGAGCGCTTCGCCGCCGAAGGCGCCGGGGTCGTGATCGCCGACGTGCGTGACGATCTCGGGGAATCGCTGGCCGCCGAACTGAACTCGCGCGGCGCCAAGGCCGTCTACCGCCACACCGACGTGGCGGACCAGGCGCAGGTCGCCGGCCTGGTGGCCTCGACGGTCGACACCCTCGGTGGACTCGACGTGATGGTGAACAACGCCGGCATCTCCAGTCCGCTGCGCAAGGGCCTGTTCCACGAGGACCTGGAGGAGTTCGACCGGGT
Organism: Mycolicibacterium vaccae NBRC 14118 = CIP 105934; assembly: GCF_001552715.1. Classification (GTDB taxonomy): domain Bacteria; phylum Actinomycetota; class Actinomycetes; order Mycobacteriales; family Mycobacteriaceae; genus Mycobacterium; species Mycobacterium vaccae. Next base: position 7,017 of record NZ_BCRS01000006.1, read on the forward strand.
CATGCGCGTGAACCTCCTCGGCGTCATGGCCGGCACCCGCGACGCCGCCCGGCACATGGCCGAACACGGCGGCGGATCGATCATCAACCTGGGGTCGATCGGCGGCATCCAGGCGGGTGGCGGGGTCTCGACGTACCGCGCGTCCAAGGCGGCCATCATCCACTTCACCAAATGCGCGGCCATCGAACTGGCCCACTACGAGGTGCGTGTCAACTGCCTTGCCCCCGGCAATATCCCGACTCCGATCCTGGCGTCGTCGGCCACCGACGAGGACCGGGAACGGCTGGAGCGCTTCGAGGCCAGGATCCGGCAGCAGATGCGTGACGACCGGCCGCTGAAGCGGGAGGGCACCGCCGGCGACGTGGCCGAAGCGGCGCTGTACCTGGCGACCGACCGGTCCAGGTATGTCACCGGCACGGTGTTGCCGGTGGACGGCGGCACGGTCGCCGGCAAGGTGATCGTGCGCAAGCCGGCGGCCGACTAGGCCGTCATGCAGCTTTTAAAGCAGTCGCTTGACTTAGCGAGTGTGACCGGGTTCACTGTGGGGGTGACGAGTGCGAGGACTGTGCGCGCCGACCGCGCGAGCAGCACCCAAGAGGCGATCCTGAAAGCGGCCGAACGGCTCTACGCCGAGCACGGGGTCTTCGCGGTGTCGAACCGGCAGGTGAGCGAGGCCGCGGGCCAAGGCAACAACGCCGCGGTCGGCTACCACTTCGGCACCAAGGCGGACCTGGTGCGCGCCATCGAGCACAAGCATCGCGGCCCGATCGAGGAGCTGCGCGAGCGGCGGATCGCGGAGATCGGGGACTCGACCGACATGCGGGACTGGGTGGCCGCGCTGGTCTGCCCGCTGACCGATCACCTGGCCGCGCTGGGCAATCCAACCTGGTACGCCCGCTTCGCCGCGCAGGTGATGACCGATCCCGCCTACCACAACATGGTCGTCAAGGACGCGTTGTCCTCAGCGTCGCTGGTACGGGTGCTCGACGGGATCAACGAGTGTCTGCCCGATCTGCCCGTCGATGTTCGGGTCGAGCGAAACATCATGGGCCGCAACCTGTTGATGCACACCTGCGCGGACCGGGAGCGACTGCTGGCGCAGGGATCACCCGTGCCGCGGACGTCGTGGCAGGCCGCGGCGTCCGGGCTGATCGACGCGATCATCGGCCTCTGGCACGCCCCGGTCACGGAGCTGCCCTGACATGAAGGTCACCGTCGATCAGGACAAGTGTGTCTCGTCCGGTCAGTGCGTGCTCAACGCCGGCGCGGTGTTCGACCAGCGCGACGACGACGGGGTCGTCGAGTTGCTGATTCCCCAGCCCGGACCCGAGTACGCAGAAGACACCCGCAAGGCCGCCGCCGCATGCCCGGCGCTGGCTATCGAGATCGAGGAGTGACAGTGACAGAGACTCTGGCCCAGGAAGCGGTGTCGATCCCCGAGTACCCGATGGAGCGTGCCGCGGACTGCCCGTTCGCGCCGCCGCGCCAGATGCTCGAGATGACCGAGACCAAACCGCTGTCGCGGGTGCGGATCTGGAACGGCACCACGCCCTGGCTCGTCACCGGCCACGAGGCCGCGCGCACCCTGTTCGCCGACTCCCGGGTGAGCGTCGACGACCGGATCGAGGGCTTCCCGCACTGGAACGAGCACATGCTCGCCACGGTGAACAAACGGCCGCGGTCGGTCTTCACCTCCGATGCCGAGGAGCACACGCGGTTTCGCCGGATGTTGTCCAAGCCCTTCACCTTCCGTCGGGTGGAGGCGTTGCGGCCGGTGATCCAGGAGGTCACCGACGAGTGCATCGACGAGATCCTGGCAGGCCCGCAGCCGGCCGACATGGTCGCCAAGCTTGCACTGCCCGTGCCGACCCGGGTGATCAGCGACATGCTCGGCGTGCCGTACGAGGACCACGAGTTCTTCCAGGAACACGCCAATGCCGGCCTGGCCCGCTACGCAGCGGCCGACGCCATGCAGAAGGGCGCGATGAGCCTGCACCAGTACCTGATCAACCTGGTCGAGGAGAAGCAGGCCAACCCGGCCGAGGACGCGGTGTCCGACCTGGCCGAGCGGGTCACCGCCGGCGAGATCAGCGTCAAGGAAGCCGCCCAGCTCGGCACCGGCCTGCTGATCGCCGGCCACGAGACGACGGCCAACATGATCGGCATCGGCATCTGCGCACTGCTGGAGAACCCTGAACAGGCTGCACTGCTGCGGGATTCCGAGGACCCGAAGTTCATCGCGAACGCGGTCGAAGAGCTGATGCGCTATCTGTCGATCATCCAGAACGGGCAGCGGCGGGTGGCCACCGACGACATCGAGATCGCCGGCGAGACCATCCGTGCGGGGGAGGGCATCATCCTCGACCTGGCCCCGGCCAACTGGGACGCCCATGCCTACCCCGAACCCGACAGGCTCGACCTCACCCGCGACGCGAACCAGCAACTCGGCTTCGGCTACGGGCGGCACCAGTGCGTCGGTCAGCAGCTGGCGCGCGCCGAGCTGCAGATCGTGTTCCACACGCTGTTGCGCCGCATCCCGACGATGAAGCTGGCCATCCCGCTCGATGAGGTGCCGTTCAAACACGACCGACTCGCCTACGGCGTCTACGAACTACCGGTGACCTGGTAACAGCCTTCTCCCGCAGCCCGATTGGAGCACCAACGATGTCCACCCCGACCGTTCCGTCACCCACCCACCCCCCGACCTCCCTCTATCCTCCTGAGGGATTCGGCGCCCCCAAGCACCGGCACGGCCACTCGGCCGGCGCCGTCACCGGGTTGCCCGAAGACACCGTCATCTTCTCCGCCGACAACCACATCTCGGTGGCCGACGACATCTTCTACGAACGGTTCCCCGAGGAGCTCAAGGGCGCCGCGCCGCGCATCTGGTACGAGGACGGCGCCTACATGGTCGGCATGAAGGGGAAGGCCTGGACCGGAGGCGATTTCGGGCGGGTGCTGATGCAGTACGACGACCTCGCCGGCGCCGCCTCGAACAACATCGAGGCCCGGATCCGGGAGCTCAAGGAGGACGGCATCGACAAGGAGCTCGCGTTCCCGAACGCGGTGCTGGCGTTGTTCCACTACCCGGACAAGGGGCTGCGCGAGCGGGTGTTCCGGATCTACAACGAGCACATCGCCGATCTGCAGGAGCGCTCCGACGGCCACTTCTACGGTGTCGGGCTGATCAACTGGTGGGACCCCAAGGGGACCCGCAGCACTCTCGAAGAGCTGAAGGCGCTGGGACTCAAGACTTTCCTGCTGCCACTGAACCCCGGCAAGGACGACGACGGCAACATCTACGACTACGGCAGTACCAGCATGGACGCCGTGTGGGACGAGATCGAAGCCGCAGGCATCCCGGTCAGCCACCACATCGGGGAGACGCCGCCGAAAACCCCGTGCCAGAACAACAGCGTGGTCGTCGGCATGATGGTCAACGTCGACTCGTTCCGCGAGCAGTTCGCCAAATACGTGTTCTCCGGCATCCTGGACCGGCACCCGTCACTGAAGATCGGCTGGTTCGAGGGCGGTATCGCCTGGGTGCCGACCGCATTGCAGGACGCCGAGCACATGCTGGCGTCCTACCGGCACATGTTCAACCACGAACTGCAGCACGACGTGAACCACTACTGGGCCAACCACATGAGTGCGTCGTTCATGGTCGACCCGCTGGGGCTGGCGCTGATCGACCGCATCGGGGTCGACAACGTGATGTGGTCGAGCGACTACCCGCACAACGAGAGCACCTTCGGGTACTCGGAGAAATCGCTGGCCACCGTCGTGGACGCGGTGGGTGCGGAGGCCGCCGTCAAGATCGTGTCCACCAACGTGCAGAAATTCCTCGGCATCTCATGACGGCGTCCACCGACACGGGCGTCACCCGGATCGCCCGGACCGGCTACACGTGGCTGGACATTCCGGCCGAGCCGGACTTCGCCCGGATGCGCCGGGAGGTCGGAGCACGGTTGCATGCCGCGATGACCGAACAGGGCGTGGACGCACTGGTCCTGCTGGGCAACGGCAACGTCATGTACGCCACCGGCATCAGCTGGCCCCTGGCCGATGCGGGACTGTCCCATGTCGAACGGCCGGTCGCAGTGGTGCTGGCAGGTGACGAGCACCCGCATCTGTTCCTGCCGTTCCGCGAGGGCGCGGCGATGGAGTCCGATCTGCCCGACGACCATCTGCACGGGCCGGTCTATCTCGAATTCGACGAGGGCGTAGCGGAATTCGCGCGGATCCTGGCGAGCCTGGTCCCGGCCGGAGCGAAGCTGGCGACCGATGAGCTGACCGGTGCGATGCGGCGGGCCGGCAGTGCGCTGTTCCCGAGCCCGCCCGTTGATGCGGCCCCGGTCGTCGGCGCGGCGAAACTGGTCAAGACGATCGACCAGATCGCGTGTGTCCGGCGGGCCTGTCAGATCACCGAGCAGGCCGTCGCCGAGATCCAGCGGTCGCTGGTGCCCGGTGCGCGTCAGATCGACCTGTCCGCCGAGTTCGTCCGCCGGGCTTTCGAACTGGGCGCCACCACCAACATGTTCGACTCGATCTGGCAGGTCATGCCCGCGTCGAAGGCCGAGGGCGCCTGGACCACCACCGGTGATCTCGCGCTGCCCCTGCTGACCACCGAGCGTGAGCTGGCGCAGGGCGACGTGTTGTGGACCGACGTGTCCATCGCCTATCACGGCTACTGCTCCGATCACGGTCGCACCTGGATCGTCGGTCAGGATCCGACGGCGGCCCAGCAGACCCAGTTCGACAAATGGGCCCAGATCGTCGACGCGGTGCTGTCGGTGACCAAGGCCGGTGCCACCTGCGGGGACCTCGGGCGCGCGGCCACCGCGGCGGCCGGCGGCGAGAAGCCGTGGCTCCCGCACTTCTACCTGGGCCACGGCATCGGAACAAGTGCCGCCGAAATGCCGATGATCGGAACCGATCTCGGCCAGAAGTGGGACGACGAGTTCGTCTTCCCGGACGGCATGCTGCTGGTGTTCGAGCCGATCGTCTGGGCGGACGGGACCGGCGGCTATCGCGGCGAGGAGATCGTGGTGGTCACCGAGGGCGGCTGGATGCCGCTGACCTCGTATCCGTACGACCCGTATGAGGTGTCCAATGGGCGTTGAGATCGAAGCCGACGGCCGCGCGCTGCGCCTGAGCCGACGCGAGCGCGCGCTCGCGCAGATGGAGGCCCACGACCTCGACATCCTGGTACTCGGGCGTCAGGCCAACGTGCGCTACATCTCCGGGGCCCCGCAGTTGTGGGTGGTCGGCACCCGCCCGTTCGGGCCGATCTGCGAGTTCGTGCGTGCCACCGGTGAGATCCACCTCAACAGCACGTGGGACGAGGGCATCCCCGAGGAGATCCCGCACGAGAACCTGTACGGGTTCGCGTGGAACCCGATGACGCTGGTCGGCATCCTGCAGAACATCCAGGGCGCCGACACCTTCCGGCGGGTTGGAACCGACGCGCTGACACCGATGTTCGCCGCACTGTTGCCGATGGCCTTCCCGAACGCGGAGCTGGTCGACGCCGAGCAGGCCATGCAGGCGGCCCGGCGGATCAAGACGCCCGAGGAGGTGCAGGCATTGCGCCACGCGCTGGCCGTGGCCGACAAGGCCTTGGCGGCCGGTGTCGCCGCGCTCGGTGCGGGGACCACCGTTGCCGCCCTGGCCGGGGCCGTGCTGAAGGCCGAGGCCGCAGGCGGGGTGAGTACGCCCGCGACCCAGGACGCCGCGTGGGTGACGTCGAAGGAGCATCCGTGGCGCCGCGTCGAGGGTGACGGTCCGGTGCGTGACGGTGACCTGGTGGCGTTGTCGGCCGGGGTGCTGGCCGACGGATACGTCGCCGAAGTGGCGCGCACGCTCTACGTCGGCGAACCGACCGACGCCGTACGCGCGCTGTACCGGCGCCGGGACGACTTGTGGGACAGCCTGATCGAGGCGTGCCGTCCGGGTAGACTCACGAGCGGGTTGCTCGACGCCTACCAGCAGGCCGGCGAACCGCTGCCGGCGATGCCGGTGGCCCACGGACTCGGACTGGGTTTCGACCCGCCGGTGGTGTCCCCGAGTCTGCGGGCGACCGCGGACTCCGAAACCCTCGAGGAGGGAATGGTGCTCGCAGTCACCGCCTATGTGTGGGAACAAGGCGTCGGCGCGGTGTTCACCCGCGACGCGGTGCTGATCACCGCCGGCGGCGCCGAGATCCTCTCGAACGTGCCGGCCTACGGTGAGGTCGTTCATGGCTGAGCGGCCGTCGCCTTCCGCCGCGGAGCGGCCGTCGCCGGAGGAGATCATCCTCTACGAGAAGAACCCGAAGACCAAGATCGCGACCATCACGTTCAACCGTCCCGAGTTCCTGAACGCGCCGACGTCGATGGCGCGGCTGCGGTACGCCGACGTGCTTCGCGCGGCCAACGCCGACAACGACGTCAAAGTGGTGATCATCCGCGGTGTGGGGGACAACCTGGGCAGCGGCGCGGACCTGCCGGAGTTCATGGAGGGCAACGACAATCCCGCGGTGCGACTGGCTGAACTGCGGCTTGAGGATGACGGCGTGGGGGAGGTCACCTATCCGCCGAAGGGGACGTTCCGCAACGGCGCCACCATCAGCTCCTGGTATGCGAACTCGCAGGCCGGCAACCGGGCGCTGCAGGACTTCAAGAAGATCAGCATCGTCGAGGCCAAGGGGTACTGCTACGGCTGGCACTTCTACCAGTGCGCGGACGCCGACCTGGTGATCTCCTCCGACGACGCGCTGTTCGGTCACCCGTCGTTCCGCTACCACGGCTGGGGCCCGCGGATGTGGACCTGGGTGCAGATGATGGGGCTGCGCAAGTTCCAGGAGATGGTCTTCACCGGCCGCCCGTTCACCGCCGCCGAGATGTATGACTGCAACTTCCTGAACAAGGTGGTGGCGCGCGAACAGTTGGAGGCCGAAACCGAGAAGTACGCGATGGCCTGCGCGCGGAACCGCCCGGTGGACACCGTGTTCCAGCAGAAGATGTTCTTCGAGATCTTCAAACAGCAGCAGGGTGAGTACATGGGCAGCCTGCTCAGCGCATTCTTCGAGTCGATGGGCAACGGGGTCGCCAACGACAGCGACGAGGACCTCGACATGTTCGAGTCCATCGACACGGGTCTGTCGGCGGCGGTCAACGACAACGACAGCAAGTTCCCGCCCGAGTTCCGGTTGAGCAAGCGCAACCGGGCGAAAGACTAGGGGGCCGGTGCCCGCAGTGCCTGACCCACCGCTCTCCGGCTACGTCGTCGTCGACCTGTCCAGTGGGATCGCCGGCGCCTACTGCACGAAACTGCTCGCCGACGGCGGCGCCGAGGTCGTCAAAGTCGAGCCGCCGCAAGGTGATCCGCTGAGGGCGTGGACGGCCTCCGGTGCGGACATCATCGACGGCACCGACGGTGCGCTGTTCTCCTACCTGGCCTGCTCGAAGCACTCGGTGATCGCCGAACCCGGTGTCGACTCCGCGTTCGTCGACGACCTGCTGGCCGCCGCGCACGCGGTCATCTGGTCGCCAGGGCCCGGGGTGGCAGAGGATGCCGCGTTCGGACCGGACGCGATCCGGGACCGGCACCCGCACCTGAGCGTCACCGCGATCACCCCGTTCGGTCTGCACGGTCCGTGGAGTGGCCGTCCGGCGACCGAATTCACCCTGCAGGCATGGTCGGGCGGGATCGTCGGTCTCGGCCGGGGCGCCCCGGACCGGGCGCCGGTGTACGTCGGCGGGCAGGTCGGGGAGTACCTCTCCGGTGCGTACGCCAGCGCGGCCACCCTCGCCTCGCGAATGCGTGGCGGCGGCGAGCTCGTCGACCTGTCGATGCTGGAGTCTGCGATCCTCGGACTCACCTATTACCCGGTGAGCTACTACGAAATGCTCGGCCGGCCGTGGCGGGACGCCCGCCGCCTGACCGTGCCGGGCATCGCCCGGGCCAAGGACGGACTGGTCGACATCGGCTGCGGCACCGCCCAGCAGTGGTTCGACCTGTGCGCGATGACCGGGCACGTGGAGTGGATCGACGAGGACTCGCCGTTGTCGATCACCCAGCAGGCCAACGAGAAGGCCGAGGAGCTCTACGCGTGGGTCGCCGACCAGACCGTCGACGAGATCCGGGACCTGGCCACCGCGTTCCGAATTCCCAACGCGCCGGTCGCCAACGGCGCCAATGTCGAACAACTCGACCATTTCCAGGCGCGCAGCTCGTTCGTGGTGAACCCCCGCGACGGCTTCACCCAGCCCGCGCTTCCGTATCGGATGGCACCGGCCACGCTGCGCCATCCCGAGCCCGCCCCGCGCCTCGGCGAACACACCGAGCACTACCGCACCCTTGCGCGGAATAGCGTTCCTGGTCGCGATTCCAGCCTGGAAGCAGCCCGGAACGCTATTCCGCGGGGGGAGGGGAAGCCGTTCGACGGGCTGCGGGTCGTCGACATGACGACCTTCTGGGCCGGGCCGAGCTGCACCCATCTGCTGGCGATGCTGGGCGCGGACGTGATCCACGTCGAATCCACCCGCCACCCCGACGGCACGCGCCTGATCGCCGGCGTCCCGGTCACCGAGGAGCAGTGGTGGGAGCGGTCGCCCATTTTCTCAGGCCTGAACACCAACAAGCGCGGCATCACCCTGAACCTGCAGAGCGACGCGGGCAGAGAGCTTCTGCTCAAGTTGATCGCGACCAGCGACGTCGTCGTCGAGAACTTCACCCCGCGGGTGCTGGAGAGCATGGGCCTGACCTACGACGCGGTGAAGGCGGCCAAGCCGGACGTGGTCATGGTCCGGATGCCGGGGTTCGGCCTCGACGGGCCATGGCGGGACAACCCGGCGTTCGCGTACGTCATCGAGGCCGCGGCCGGGATCAGCTGGCTCACCGGCTATCCGGACCTCAACCCGTTCGAACCGTATTCGGTGGGCGACCCGAACGCCGGGATCCACGCGCTCAACGCGATCCTGCTGGCGCTGGAGCATCGCCGCCGCACCGGGGAGGGCGTGCTGGTCGAGGCCGCGATGGTCGATGCGGCCCTGAACGTGGCCGCCGAGCAGGTGATCGAATACTCCGCCTACGGCGCACTGCTGCAGCGGGCCGGCAATCGCGGTCCCACGGCCGCACCGCAGAATCTGTACCGCACCAACGAGATCGACGAGTTCGGCCGCCCCGACAGCTGGGTGGCGGTCGCCGTGAGCACCGACGTGCAATGGGACGGGCTGTGCGACGCGCTGGGCCGCCCCGCCTGGACGGACGCCGCCGAACTGGCCACCGCGGCGGGACGGCACGCCCGGCACGACCTGATCGACCGGCATCTGTCGGCCTGGTGTGCCGAGCGCACCGGCGACGAGATCGTCACCGCGCTGTGGGACGGCGGGGTGCCGGTCGCCAAGGTCCTGCAACCGCACCGGCAGACCCAGATACCGCAGCTGGCCGAGCGCGGGTTCTTCGAGCGGGTCGAGCATCCGGTCAATCCGCCGACCCCGCACAGCACGCTGCCGTTCCGCAGCTCACGAGGCCCGGACCGGGTGCACGTCACACCGGCGCCGCTGCTCGGCGAGCACAACCATCAGGTGCTGCGGGAACTCGGGCTCTCCGACGACGACATCGCGGTCCTGGAGGCCGACGGCGTCATCGGCACCGCCTTGGCGCACTGATACCGTCGCCCATGGCCATCGCCCCGTCGGACATTCTGCTCACCGGTCGCGTCGCGGTCGTCACCGGCGGCGGCGCCGGGATCGGCAAGGGAATCGCGCAGGGACTGGCTGCATTCGGTGCGTCGGTGGCGATCTGGGAACGCGACCCTGACAGCTGCGCCGAGGCGGCGGCGTCCGCCGGTGCGCTCGGACTGCCCACCGACGTCCGCGACGGTGCGGCCGTCGAGGCGGCGCTGGAACGCACCGAGCGTGAGCTGGGTACCGTGTCGATCCTGGTCAACAACGCCGGCGGGACGTTCAACTCGCCGCTGCTGGAGACCTCGGAGAACGGCTGGGATGCGTTGTATCGCAGCAACCTTCGGCACGTGCTGCTCTGCACGCAGCGGGTGGCGCGCCGGCTGGTGCAGGTTCGCCGGCCCGGAAGCGTCATCAACATCACCTCGATCGAGGGCGGCCGAGCCGCACCCGGTTACGCCGCCTACGCCGCAGCCAAGGCCGGGGTGGTCAACTACACCAAGACCGCGTCCTTCGAGCTGGCGCCACACCGGATCCGCGTCAACGCTCTGGCGCCGGATCTCACCGTCACCGAAGGCCTGCAGAATCTCGCGTTCGGCGACCTGTCCGAGACGCTGGGCGCCATGGTGCCGATGGGACGCGCCGGCCACGTCGACGAGATGGCCTCGGCGGCAGTGTTCCTCGCCTCGGACATGGCCACCTACATCACCGGCCAGACCCTGCACGTCGACGGCGGCACCGAGGCGGCCGGCGGCTGGTACTTCCACCCGGAGACCGGCGCGCCGACACTCGGTCCCTCCTGAGCATCGGCGGGCCGGACCGGCAAGCCTACGAATCCGGTGCCGGGTCGCCGAACTTGCGTTTGATCGCGCCCCACGGGTCGGCGTACCGGCCGGGCTGCTTCCAGTACGCCGAGCGCCGTTTGAGGACCGCGCGGATGAGTGGCGCGACGATCGGCAGCACGTATTTCGACACCCCGGCGTTACGGCGGGACTCGTCGATCATGTCCTGCCACGAATGGTGTTGGAACTGCAGCGCTTCCTGTGCCCGAGTGGTGTCCATCCAGTCGGTGACGAACCAGGCGTCGTCATCGTCGGGGTCTCCCTTGCGGCCCGGTTCGAGGCCGCCCCTGAGTCCGCGCGCTTCGGCGAGCGCAGGAGTGATGTCTTCGTACAGCAGCCTGTGGGAGTCGTCGCCGGCGATCAGCAGGATCTCCCTCGCGACGTCGGCCGTGGTCGCCGCGGCGAAAGCCCATGCGACATCGCGGACGTCGACACTGTGCATCCGGCCGTCGATGGGCAGCAGGCTCTCGAAGTACAGCGCATCGGCATTGAACGGAATGGCCTTGGGATCCACGCTGAGCACCCCGCCCAGTCGCAGCACCACCCATTCCAGCGAGGACGCCCGCACGATCGCCTCAGCCTCGGCCTTGTGGGCGCTGTACAGATCGGAGTGCTTCACCGGTGTGTCGGCAGTGACGGGATCGGCGGACCTGTACGGGTTGCGCGCGCCGTACACCGCATTACTGGACGCCTGGACGAAACGAGGGGGAGTGGGCTGGGCTTCGGCGACGCCCACCAGCGTGGCAGTCGCGTCGACGTTCACACGCCGCGCCAGCGCGCGATTCTTGTAGATCGCCGGCGGGATGACCGCCGCAAGGTGGATGATCACCTCGGGCGCCACCTCGGCGACGAGGCGCGCGGTCTGTTCGGCGTCGGTGAGATCGGTCCAATGCACCGTCACCCCGGCGGGGAGGCGTTCGGCGGCGGTGCGGTTGGCCGGGGTACCGAGATCGGCGACGACGACCGGGCGGCCGAGTTCGACCAGTCGCCGGACGGTGGCGGAGCCGACGAGGCCGAAGCCGCCGGTGACGAGGACGGCACCGGGCATCACAAGCTCCTAGCTGCGGATATGACATTCTCCGTATTGGAGAGTAGCATAACCGGGATCATGTCCGACGAGCGTGCCGAAACCGCCGAGTGGGACCCCGGATTCACCCGGCAGATCACCAATTGGGTGGGTCCGTTGATCAGACGGTACTTCCGGGCCGAGGTGCGCGGCATCGCTTCGGTACCGGCCGAGGGTGGCGCCCTGGTGGTGTCCAATCACTCCGGCGGAATGCTGACCCCGGACGTCATGGTGTTGGCGCCGGCGTTCTACGAGTACTTCGGATTCGACCGCCCGCTGTACACGCTGGCCCACTACGGCGTGTTGATGGGGCCGCTCGGCGACCTGCTGCGCAAGGCCGGGGTGATCGAGGCCAGCCGGGAGAACGCCGCCGACGCGCTGCGCTCGGGTGCGGTCGTGCTGGTGTTCCCGGGCGGCGACTACGACTCGTACCGGCCGACCATGACCGCGAACAAGGTGGACTTCGCCGGGCGCACCGGGTATGTCCGGACGGCGCTGGAGACCGGCGTCCCGATCGTGCCGGTGGTGTCCATCGGTGCGCAGGAGACCCAGATGTTCCTTGCCCGGGGCGATTCGATCGCCCGCCGGATCGGCCTCACCCGCGCCCGGATGGAGATCCTTCCCGTCAGCGTCGGGTTTCCGTTCGGCCTCTCGGTGATCTTCCCGCCCAATATTCCGCTGCCGTCGAAGATCGTCACCCGGGTGCTCGATCCCATCGACATCACCGAGCGGTTCGGCGACGATCCCGACGTCGACGAGGTCGACCACCACGTGCGGTCGGTGATGCAGACCGCGCTCGACGAACTGGCCCGCAAACGTCGCTTCCCGGTGCTGGGCTGATGGCCGATCAGTTCGGACTGCTGTCCACTCTCTGGCGCGCGCGGCTGATCGCGCCGATGCGCCCGGATCGCTACCTGCGGATGGGCCTGGCCATGCGCCGGGCGGGACTGACCGCCACGGTGGGGTTCGCCGCGGCGGCCCAGCGGTGCCCCGACCGTCCAGGTGTGATCGACGAGATCGGCACGCTGACATGGAAACAGCTCGACGACCGTTGCGACGCGCTCGGCGCGGCACTGCAGGAAAGCAGGCCGGGCACGGTCGCGGTGATGTGCCGCAATCACCGGGGTTTCATCGAGGCGCTCGTCGGGGCCAACCGCATCGGCGCTGACGTGCTGTTGCTCAACACGTCGTTCGCCGGCCCGGCGATGGCCGAGGTCATCGACCGCGAGGGCGCCGATGTGGTGATCTACGATCAGGAGTTCACTGAGACCGTCGACCGCGCGCTGCAGAACCGGCCGGGGGCGCAGCGGATCCTGGGCTGGGTCGACACCGCCGATGCGAGCGCAACGAACGGAGCGGGCTCGGGCACCCCCACTCTGGAGACGCTCATCGACGCGCATCTGGGGCAGCGCCCGCAGCCGGCCGACCGCAAGAGCGACGTCATCCTGCTCACCTCGGGCACCACCGGAACCCCCAAGGGGGCCAAGCGTTCCGCGGGCAGCGGCGGATCGGGCGACCTCAAGGCCGTCCTGGACCGTACGCCGTGGCGCGCTGAGGAACCGATCGTGATCGCCGCCCCGATGTTCCACGCGTGGGGCTTCTCGCAACTGCTGTTCGCCGCGCTGCTGGCGTGTCCCATCGTCACCCGCCGCAAGTTCGACCCCGAGGCGACGCTGGCGTTGATCGACCGGCACCGGGCCACCGGCCTCGCCGTCGTACCGGTGATGTTCGACCGGATCATGGAACTTCCCGACGAGGTCCGAAAACGCTACAGCGGCAGGTCTTTACGCTTTGCCACCGCGTCCGGCTCGCGGATGCGGCCCGACATCGTCACTGCGTTCATGGACGAGTTCGGCGATGTCATCTACAACAACTACAACGCCACTGAGGCCGGGATGATCGCCACCGCGACACCGGAGGATCTGCGCGCGGCGCCTGACACCGCGGGCCGGCCCGCCGACGGCACCGAACTGCGAATCCTCGACGCCGACCACCGCGTCCTGCCCGCCGGTGAGGTCGGGCAGATCTTCGTCCGCAGTTCCACGCTGTTCGACGGGTACACCTCCGGTGCCACCAAGGACTTCCACGACGGCTTCATGGCGTCGGGGGACATGGGTTACCTCGACGAGGCGGGGCAGTTGTTCGTCGTCGGACGCGACGACGAGATGATCGTCTCCGGCGGCGAGAACGTCTACCCCATCGAGGTCGAGAAGACGCTCGTCGCCCACCCCGCGGTGGCCGAGGCGGCTGTGCTCGGCGTCGAGGACGAGCAGTACGGTCAGCGACTGGCGGCGTTCGTCGTCCCGGCGGCCGGCCACACCGTCACCGTGGACGATCTCAAGCAGCACGTGCGCGAGAACCTCGCGAACTACAAGGTGCCCCGCGACATCTCGATCATGGACGAGCTTCCGCGCAGCAGCACCGGCAAGATCCTGCGCAACGAGTTGCGCGGCCGCTGAGTCGGGGTCAGCCGCCGACCGGCGCCATCGCCGAGTCGACGTGACCGGCGGGCGGCAGGCCGCACGCCCGGCGTAGTACGTCGAAGGCGTGTACGACCGCATCGGTGGCCTCATGCGGGTCGTCGAATGTGCGGTCGTCGGACAACACCGCGATGTCGAGCTGGTCGACGTAGCTCCATACGGTCATGTTGAACGCGCTGCCCGCGGAAAGCACACCGACCGAATAGATTTCGCTCACCGGCGCCCCGCCGATGTGCCCGCGTTGTCTCGGCCCCGGCACATTGGAGATCGCGACGTTCATCAGCCGGTTGTGGTCGGCCCGCTTGGCCTGCGCCCGGAACAGCGCCGGAGCCAGCGGCGGCGGCAGGTACTCCAGCATCCGGCCCTGCAGCGTCGGGCCCAGCAGATCGTTGTTCTCCTTGGCGCGGGTGGTGGCCAGCGAGGTGAGCCGGACCCGCTCCAGCGGGTCGTCGATGTGCACCGGCAGCGACACCATCATCCCGCCGATCTCGTTGCCGGTGACGCGGTCGGGGGACTTGTCGGTGCTCACCGGCACCGTCGCCATGATCGGACGGTCGGCCCGCCCGTCATAACGCAGCAGCAGCTCCCGCAGACCGCCCGCGGCCACGGCGAGCACCACGTCGTTGAACGTCACGCCCAGGTGCCGGGTCGTCTCCTTGACCTCGGCCAGCGACAGCGTCGCGGTCGCGAACGTCCGGACCGGGGAGACGACGTGGTTGAGGAAGGTGGGCGGCGCGTTGAACGGCTTGGCCAGATCCGGCACGGCTCGACGCTGCTTGTCGCGGCGACGCAGCCGGACGGCCCCGCGGGCCGCGTCGGCGACGAGACCGGGAAGTCCCGCGATGTTGCGCACGTGGTCGAGCTGAGCGGCACGCAGCAGCTCCCGATTCGAGGGCGCCTCGCACGACGTCGGCTGTTCGTCGCGCTCGTCCTGCTCGGTGCCGGCCAGATCCATCAGCCGGGCAAGCAGATTCGCCGAGGCGACCCCGTCGGCGAGTGTGTGGTGCACCTTGCCGATGAGTGCGAAGCGGTCGTCGGCCATGCCCTCGGCGAAATGGAACTCCCAGAGCGGCTTGCTGCGATCCAGTGGGGTGCTGGCGATCTCCCCGATGACGCGGTCGAGTTCGCGCCGCCGGCCGGGTGCGGGCACCGGCACACGGCGCAGGTGATAGTCCAGGTCGACCGGGCAGTCCTCCAGCCACATCGGATGATGCAGCCGCCACGGGATGTCGACCAGCCGGAAGCGCAGCGGGTCGAGCAGGTGCAGCCGCCGCGCGACGGTACGCCAGAACGCGTCGAAGCCGAAGTCCCCGGCATAGTCGGACGCGTCGATCACCGCGACCTTGAGGGTGTGGGTGTGCAGGTTCGGCGTTTCGCTGTACAGCAGCATGGCGTCCATGCCGTTGAGCCGCCTCATGGACGGATATGCAACCATCCGCGTTTCATGATCACGGTGGTTTCGCCGAATGTGTCAGCCGCACACGGTGTCGAGTGCGTCCCCGGTCTGCAGATCGACGAACGCCGCGGCGTAGCGCTGCGCGAAGGCCAGGCAGATGTCGGCGCGCTGCCAGGCGTCACCGCCGGACAGCGTGGCCATCCAGATGGCCAGACCGTGCGCGACCGACGCCCGGTACCGCACCCAGATGTCCTCTGCTGAGGGCAGTTCCTCGGCAGGTAGCCGCAGCGCGCCGCGGTACTCGTCGAGTAGATCTCGTTCGGCCGCCCGCCGGTCCTCGATGGTCAGCGCCCCTTGCAGGAAGTATCCGAGGTCCAGTGAGAAGCTGCCTCTGCGCACCATCTGCCAGTCCAGGAATCCGACGGTCTCGTCGGGCAGCACATAGGTGTTGCCGATATGCGGATCCCCGTGGAGCAGAGTCGGTGCCGAGGCCGTCAGCGTACCGATGTAGCGCGCCCAGATGTCGACGAACAGTTCGGTGCCGCTGAGAGCGACGACCTCGGCCGGCGCGGTGTCGCCGAGCCGCTCGTGGGCAATGTGCAGCGGGGCGTACTCCAGGCCCTGGAACGCGACGAACGGCTCCACCCAACTCAGCGCGCGGTGGCCGGTGAGCCGCTCACCCCAGTACTCGCTGTGCAGTCGGGCCAGCCCGCGCACACCGGCGGCGGCCTGTTCCACGGTCATCGGACGGGTGGAGTCGCGCGGGTCGGCGCCTCGTGCCGCGACATCTTCCATGATCATCAGGAAGTCGCGGCGCTGTTCGTCGATCACCGCGAGGTAGACCTGCGGATGATCGAGAGGCAACGCCACCCCGGAGGCGAACAGTCTCGGCTCGTGGTAGAGCCCGCTGGTCAGCTCCACCAGGGCGGCGTGCTCGGGATCGACCGCCTTGGCGAAGACCGTCGCAGGGCCCGAGCCCGCCGAATACTCCAGCGCCAACCGGGCGCGGCGGTTGGTGCCGTCGTCCCGCAGCGCCACCCGCACCTCGCTGACCTCGGCGCCCGGAAAGCGTTGTGAGAGCGCCGACGTCATCCAGTCCGGGGTGATCGCGTCCCATCCCTGCGGGATCGACAGTTCCCGTGTGTCCACTCCCGCTACTTCAGGCAGCTGCCGCCATCGACCGGCAGCGTGACGCCGGTGATGTAGCGCGCCTCGTCGGAAGCCAGGAACAGCACCGCGTTGGCAATGTCCTCGGGCTCCACCCATCCGATGGGCAGGGTGTGCATGAACTGCGCGACGACTTTCATGTCCTCGGCTGTCGGGTTCTCCAGGTCCGGGCGGAACAGCTTCATCGTGCCCTCGTTCATGTACAGCGGAGTGTTCACGTTCGTCGGGTGCACGGAGTTGACCCGGATGTTCTGTGCGCCGAGTTCGACGGCGAACGTCCGCATCAGGCCGACCACGCCGTGTTTGGCGGCGATGTAGTGGCCGGTGTGCGGGTAGGCCTTCAGCCCACCGACCGAGCTGGTCAGGATGATCGACCCTCCGTTGCCACCGGCGAGGATATGCGGGACACCGGCTTTCACCGTCTTCCACACCCCGCTCAGGTTGACGTCGATCATCGCGGTCCAGTCGGCCTCGCTGGTCTTGTCCAGGGTCTGGCCGCCGTTGCCGATGCCGGCGTTGGCGATGATGATGTCGAGCCGGCCGAACTCCTCGACGCCGGCGTCGACGGCGGCTTTGAGCGCGTCGTAGTCACGGACGTCGACCTCGGCGGTGTGGATGCGCCCACCGGCGTTCTTGACCAGGTCGGCGGTCTCGGCCAGGTCCTCGGGGGTGGATGCGGCGATTTTGTCGACCGTTTCGATCTTCTTGCAGATGTCGACGGCGATGATGTCGGCGCCCTCCTGGGCTAGCCGCACGGCATGCGCGCGTCCCTGCCCGCGCGCCGCGCCGGTGATGAAAGCGACCTTGCCTTCTACACGTCCTGCCATGTCTGTTCAGTCCTTCTCGGTGGTGGGGTGTTGGGGTTTGTAGACGACGGTTTCAGGAGACGAAGGTGGGCATCGATTCCCAGCCGCGCACCGCGGTGGTGTGCGACGGCCGGGCATTGGCCCAGTCGACCTCCCAGGTCGGGAAGCGCTTCAGGATCTCCTCCAGCGCGATGCGGCCCTCGAGCCGCGCGAGTGCGTTGCCCATGCAGAAATGCGTGCCCGCGCCGAATGTCATGTGCGACCGCAGCTCCCGATGGATGTCGAAGACGTCACCGTTGGGCGGGAAGCGCCGGTGGTCCCGGTTCGCGGCGCCGACGAGCATCAGCATCGCCGACCCCTCGGGCACGACCTGACCGTAATACTCGACGTCGCGGGTCACGTAGCGGGCGATCTGCAGGGCCGGCGGCTCCCAGCGCAGGATCTCTTCGACGGCCTGGGGGATCAGCGTCGGGTCGGCCACCAGCTGGGCTCGTTGATCCGGGTAATCGGCGAGTGTCTTTCCCGCCCAACCGATCAGACGTGTCGTGGTCTCGCTGCCCGCCGTCGAGATGACCGTCAGGTACATCAGCAGCTCGTCGCGGTGCAGTTTTCGTCGGGTTCCGGTCTCGTCCTCGAACTCGGCGTTGAGAAGGTCGGTCATGATGTCGTCGGACGGATGCTTGGCGCGGTAGTCGATGAACTCGGCGAACACCTCGCCGGTCGCCATCATGTCGACCGAGTCGCTCTGCAGGGTGGCCTCACCGTGGTCGGTCACCCGGCGCTGATCCTCCTCGGGGATGCCCAGCAGCATGCCGATGACGCGCATCGGCATCTGTTCCCCGAGGTCGTTGACGAAGTCGAACGTGTCCGAACCGGTCAGCGGATCCAGGCAGCGGGCCGTGAACTCCCGGATCTGCGGTTCCAGCGCCAGCACCTTGCGGGGGGTGAACACCCGGGACAGCAGATTGCGGTGGATGTTGTGGATCGGCGGATCTTCGAAGATCAGTGTGCCCGGCGGGATCTCCATGCCGGACTTGATGATCTCCAGCAGCGCCCCGCGACCGGAGATGAAGGTCTCGTGGTTGATGACGCCCTTGTTGACGTCGTCGAAGCGGCTCAGCGCGTAGAAGTCGTGCGTGGCGTTGTAGTACAGCGGTGCCTCTTCGCGGAGCCGGGCGAACACCGCGTAGGGGTCCATGTTGAGTTCGACGCTGTACGGGTCGTAGTACAACTCCTCCCCGGTCTGGGCGTCCTGCACATCGGAGTTGTCAGCGCTGATCGTCACCGTGTCCCTCTCGCCGATAAAGTCAGTAAGACATCGGGCTGCAATTTGTCTCACAACTTTGGCATCGCGGACACGCGAGTGTCAATGGCGAACTCGCTGAACGCAAGTAGTCCTCTCTACAGAGAAGAACTACGCTCTCGTGAACCAGTCAGCGTCAAGATGGGTGCGACGAACAGAGCTGCGGGCAGCAGGAAGTGAGCGTGAGCCGACCGGAGGGCGGTTCGGGTCTAGAGGGCGGCGAACCCGTGGGCGCAGAAATCCCAGACCTCGTCTGCGGTGAGCGGGTTGGCGGCGTTCTCATCGACCTCGCCGCTGGACTGGGCCACGAACATCACGGTCTGCATGGTCATCGCGGCCATCCGCTTCGGGTTGATCCCGGCGCGGAGCTCTCCGGCGGCGCTGGCATCTTCCATCAGCTCGGTGAGCAACGCGAGCAGGGGGGCGTGTGCGATCTTGACCTCGGACGGGTGCGACACGAGCAACCGTGGCGCGAAATCGGTGAACAGCGGACGCTGGGCCGCGGGGTCGGGCCGCGAGGACTCGAACAGCAACTGGACGGCGACCTTGAGGCGCTCCATCGGGTCCTCGTGGCCGGCGGTCGCGGCGCGGATCTGGTCGGCCGACCGGCTCAACGCGTCCTCGAACAGGGCCAGAAGGAGCTCGTGTTTACCGTCGAACTGCAGATAGAAGCTGCGCAGCGACTGGCGGGAGCGGTCGACGACTTCCTGCACGGTGAAGTCGGTGCTGCCCTTCTCGATGATGATCGCCTGAGCGGCGTCGAGGAACCGCTGCACCCGCTGGGCGGCGCGCAGCTTGGCGGTCTTGATCGACCGTTCGACGGCGCGCTGCTTCCATGCAGGCTCTTCGCTGGGGCTCGTCACCGGAGGCTCAGATGCAGGTCGAGTGGGAAAAGCATGCACTGACTGTACCGGAGAACGCCTTGGCATAGCGGTCCTCGACCCTCCCTCGGCGCCCGTGCCCGAGATTGTAACTTTCTCACCACGAGAATAGTATTCTCGTTCCGGGGATAACAGAAGTCCCAGTTCTTCGAACCCGGATACCCCGGAATTTCTTCCGCTCCCGCAACCCGGAGGAGTCTCGTGTACATCGACTACGACGTCAGTGACCGGATCGCGACGATCACGCTGAACCGCCCCGAGGCGGCCAACGCGCAGAATCCGGAGCTGCTCGACGAGCTCGACGCGGCGTGGACGCGGGCGGCCGAGGACAACGACGTGTCGGTCATCGTGTTGCGGGCGAACGGCAAGCACTTCTCCGCCGGGCACGATCTGCGCGGCGGAGGTCCTGTGCCGGACAAGATCACGCTGGAGTTCATCATCCAGCACGAAGCCAAGCGCTATCTCGAATACACGCTGCGCTGGCGCAACGTGCCCAAGCCGTCCATCGCCGCGGTCCAGGGCCGGTGCATCTCGGGTGGGCTGCTGCTGTGCTGGCCGTGCGATCTCATCGTCGCCGCCGACGACGCACAGTTCTCCGACCCGGTCGTGTTGATGGGCATCGGAGGCGTCGAATACCACGGCCACACCTGGGAACTGGGGCCGCGGAAGGCCAAGGAGATCCTGTTCACCGGCCGCGCGATGACCGCCGACGAGGTGGCGGCCACCGGGATGGTCAACCGCGTGGTGCCGCGCGACCAACTCGACACCGAGACCAGGGCGCTGGCCGAACAGATCGCCAAGATGCCGCCCTTCGCGCTGCGGCAGGCCAAGCGGGCGGTCAACCAGACGTTGGACGTGCAGGGCTTCTACGCGGCGATCCAGTCGGTCTTCGACGTGCACCAGACCGGGCACGGCAACGCGCTCAGCGTCGGTGGCTGGCCGGTGCTGGTGAACCTCGAAGAGATGAAAGCCAACATCAAGTAGTCCGGTCCCGGTCCCCCCACGCACCCCCGGCGAGCGTGCGTGTCGGCGGCCGACACACCGGTGGCAGGGCGAAGTTCACGCACGCTCGCGGCAGGAAACCTACAGGTGCGCCAGTCGCGGAGCCGAGCCGCGGGCGCGTAGCCCGGCGCCCGCTCTGCGCGTGAGTTCCCTGGAGCTGCCGAGCAATCCGTCGAGCACCAGGGCGCGCTTCACGTGCAACTGCAGATCGTGCTCCTCGGTGAAGCCGATACCGCCGAGCACCTGCTGGCAGTTCCTGGCCGCCGTCAACGCGGCCTTGCCCGCCGCGGCCTTGGCCAGCAACGCGGTCAGGTCAGGATTGTCGACCCCCGGCAGGCTCAGCGTCGCCTCGGCGCCTTCGATGGCCACCAGGGTCTCGGCCAACCGGTGCCGGACGGCCTGGAACGACGCGATCGGCTTGCCGAACTGCACACGGTCCAGCGCGTGCCGGCGGGCCAGGTTCAGCATCGCCCTGGCCGAGCCGACCAGCCACCAGCCGACAGCCACCCGGGCCTCGGCCAGCCGGATCGGATAACCCTCCTCCTCCCGGCGCAGCGGCAGCCCGCCGAGGGTGGGATCGACGCTCTGCGGGCTGATCCGGTCCCACACGACCCAGGCGTTGCCGGCGTACGGCAGCGGAAGCTCGACGGTGTCGCCGATCGTGTTGCCGGTGGCGTGCAGTACCACGTCGACCAGAACCGAAGCGTGTGAACCGGTTTCGCCCAGCAGTCGGAACACCAGCGGCACGGCCGACTCGGCCGCGTCCGACAGCATCTCGGCCCAGCCCATCTCGGTCAGCGCAGCGTCGAGGTCCGGGCCGGACACCGCGAGCATCGTCTTGCGAAGGGACGCCTCGAGCATGTCCAGTGCGGCGTCGTCCATCTGGGGGGCCATCGTCACTCCTTACCGAGATCCAACAGGCGGCGGGCGATGATGTTGCGCTGCACCTCGGCGGTGCCGCCGTAGATCGTCGCCGCGCGGGAGTACAGGTACTCGGTGCGCCACTCGGTGTCGTCCAGTTCGACGGCGCCGGGCAGCAGATCACGTGCGGTGTCGTAGAGCCGCTGTTCCGCGCCGGCCAGCAGAACCTTGTCGATGGACGTGTCCGGGCCGAGCTTGTTCCCGTCGGCCAGCCGGTGCTGAGTGGCGCGGGAGCGGCACCGCAGCGTGTGCAGCGCCAGATACGCCTCACCCATGTCCTGGTCCACCGCCTGACCCTGGCGCTTCACCGCGTCCACCAGCGTGTCGAACCGCGAGTACAAATAGGCGATGCGCTGCCAGAAACACGTGGAGCGTTCATAGGGCAGCAGATCCATCGCCAGCTGCCAGCCGTCACCGGGTCGGCCGAGCATGCGGCCGGCGTCCACTTCCACGTCGTCGAAGTACACCTCGCAGAACTCGTCGACGTCGTGCATGGTGCGCAGCGGGCGCACGGTGATGCCCGGCGTGTCGACGTCGACGAAGAACGCGGAGATGGCCTGGTGGTTCGGGGTGTCCGCGTCACCGGTGCGGGCGAGCAGGATGCACCGGTGGCTGTACTGGGCGAAACTCGTCCACACCTTCTGTCCGTTGATGACGTAGGTGCTGCCCCCGGAATCAGGCTTCAGCACGGCGCGGGTGGTCAGCGACGCCAGGTCGCTGCCGGAGCCGGGCTCGGAAAAGCCCTGGCACCACTGCTCTTCGCCGCTGAGGAGTTTGGGTACCATCTCGGCGGCCAGTTCGGCGGGGGCGTAGTCGATCATCGTCGGCGCCAGCACCTCGAGCATCGAGTACGGCCCCGGCTCGGCCAGTCGTCGGCCCACCACCTCTTCGCCGACGACGGCCCGCAGCAGGGCAGGACCGCCGAGACCGCCGGCGTGCTCGGGCCAGCCGTACCGGCTCCACCCGGCGTCGTACAGCGCACGCTGCACCCGGGCGAACTGGCGCATGTGGCCCTGCAGGGAATGGTCGTCGGGCGGGGTCAGGTCGTGCGCGTCGAGCCAGGCCTGCAACTGCGACCGGAACTCGGTGACGCTGGTGGTGTCGGCGGAAACGGTCATCCGGCTTCCGGCCTCCCGATCGCGTGCGGGCGCCCGGAGTCGTGCTCCCCGGAACGCCGGATGAACGTCATCGCACGGGTTTTCAGCCGCCAGCCGTCCTCGGTGCGGACATAGGAGTCGCGGTAGTAGCCGATGCGCATGTCGTGCTGGGAATGCTCGATGAAGCACAGCGGCTGGGTGCCCGTCGCGGAGTCGAGGCTGCCGTCGTCGAACTCCACCAGGGCCGTCCCGGTCATGAACAGGCCTTTGGGTGCGGCGTCGACGAGCACCGGGAACCGGTTCAGGGTGTAGGTCTCGCCGAATGCGCTGTACGTGCCGTCAGGAGTGAAAACACTGACCAGCCCGTCGATGTCGCCCTGGGTAATGGTGACGGCGTACTTGGCGAGCAGCTGCTGGATCTCGAGCAGATCCTCAGTTCGTATCGGTTGCGTGCTCATTCTTGTAGACCTTACCGCCCTTCATTACAAAAGTGACATTCTTTGTAACGCTGATGTCTGCCAGTGGATCACCGGGCACCGCGATGATGTCGGCGAGGTAGCCGTTGGCGATGCGGCCCAGGGAGTCCTGCCGGTTGATCAGCTCGGCGGCCACAACGGTCGCAGCCCGCAGCACCGCCGCCGGCGGCAGGCCCCAGTCGACGAGCGTGACGAGTTCGTCGGCGTTCTTGCCGTGCGGAATCGCCGGTGCGTCGGTGCCGACGGCGATCTTCGCGCCCGCCTCGTAGGCGGCCTTGATCGACGTCCGCGCCTTGGGGAACATCTCGGCGGCCTTGGCCTGCAACTCTGGCGGAGCCTTCGAGACGTCCATGTACTCGGCCAGCCGCCGGGTGCTCACCAGAAACCGGTCGTTGTCGACCAGCATCTTGATGGCCTCGTCGTCCATCAGGAAGCCGTGCTCGATGCAGTCGATACCGCAGTCGATCGCATGCTTGACGGCCTCGGCGCCGTGGGTGTGGGCGGCGACCCGCAGCCCACGCCGGTGCGCCTCGTCGACGATGACGCGCAGCTCCTCATCCGAATAGTGTTGCGCGCCGGCCTCTCCGGTCAGCGACATCACGCCGCCGGAACAGCACACCTTGATCAGCTGGGCGCCGTGCTTGATCTGGTAGCGCACCGCCTTGCGGATCTCGTCGACCCCGTTGGCGATGCCCTCCTCAATGGTCAGCTCGAGCACGCCGGGCATGAAGGCCGCGAACATGGTCGGGTCCAGGTGACCGCCCGTCGGCGTGATCGCGTGCCCGGCCGGTATCACCCGCGGGCCGTCGATCAGGCCGGCGTCGATCGCCCTGCTGAGTGCGACGTCGAGCAGATATCCACCCGTCTTGACGAACAGTCCGAGGTTGCGCACGGTGGTGAACCCCGCGCGCAGGGTGCGGCGGGCGTTGCCCACCGCGCGCAGCACCCGGGTCGGGGGGTCGTCCTGCACCTGGGACAGGCCCGGGGTCTCCCCGCGCCCGCCCATCAGAAGATTGACCTCCATGTCCATCAGGCCGGGCAGCAGGATCGCATCGCCGAGGTCGATGACGTCGGCGTCGGGCGGGGGACTGTCGGCTCCGCCGACGGCGACAATCCGGTCACCCTCAATCGTGACGACGCCGGGGCGGATGATCTCCCCGGCGTCGACGTCGAGCAAACCCGCGGCTTTGAGGATCAGCGCCACGAGTTAAACCACCGGCTCCCTGATGATCTCGACCCAGGCCGCGCCGCTGTCGAGCACGCGCGGCTGCTTCCACACCTCGACGGGGAATGAGACCATCACGACCGACTGCATCAGGTGCATGAGCCGCTTGGCGTCATCGGGCATGCCGTTCAGCGGGAACCGGGCGTCGAGGTAGACCATCACGTCCTCCAGGCGCGTCATCCCGACGTCGTAGAGATCCTGCATCTCCTCCATCGTGGAGGCCAACCGTTTCGCATAGCGCTCCGGCTCGGTCGCCAGGATCCAGTCGGCGAACCGCTCCAGATCGGCGAACTCCTCCGGCAGCAGCCGTTCGGTGGCCCCGTTGTGCTCAGACATGCGCCCCCTCCTTCTGGTTCTCGACGGCCGATCCGTTGGTGGCGGCCTTGGCCGCCTGCTCCAGTTTGTACTTGTCGACGTACTTGTGGGCGGTGTGGTGCAGGTGACGCAGCAGGATCTCCTGGTCGCACAGCGGGAACTCGGTCACCGCGCGGGTGCCGATCTGAGTCTGGGTGGCTTCCAGGGTGTTCGCGTCCTGCAGTGCGTACTCCTTGAACGTCACCGCGGCCAGCTCCTGGGAGAGGCGCTGCCGGGTGTTCTTCGGCGGCACGAAGTACAGATTGGCTTCGAAGATGTGGGTGTCCACACCGGTGGGCCAGTAGTTGTAGGTCAGGTACCAGCCCGGAACCCACAGCAGCAGCGTGAAGTTCGGGAAAAACTCGAAAGAGTCCTGGCCCCAGGTCTTCTGCCGGGCCGGGTTCACGGCCGGCGGCAGCTCGTCGGGCAGGATGCCCTTGATGTCGGGACGGTCCCACGGGCCGAACAGGCCGCTGTGCAGAATGCGCTCGATCGGCTTGACCATGTTGAGGTCCTTGGGCGGGCTCATGCCGCCCCAGGACGAGATCATCGAGTGCTGGTCCTTGATGTCGTAGTGCAGCGCCTCGAACCCGATCTTCGCGAGCTTGGCGGCTTCTTCGGCCGTCGCCTGCTTCATGTGCAGGATCGGTGCGTGGTAGAACTCCACGAACGCGTCGATGAACAGCTTCCAGTTGGCCTTGATCTCAGAGCGGTAGCTGTACACCTCGGTCATCTCGTGGAACGGATAACCCTTGAGGCCCTGCCCGAATTCGCCGAGGTAGTCCTCCAGCGGCTCGGCGTCGTCATCGAAGTTGACGAAGATGAAGCCTTCCCAAACCTCGCACCGCACGGGCTTGAGCGGGTAGTCGGCCTTGTCGACGTCGAAGAACTCGTCCTCCTGCTGGATGAACGTCAGATCGCCGTTCAGCGCGTAGCGCCAGGCGTGGTACTTGCAGGTGAACTGGCGGCACGACCCCGAAACCTCCTCGCCCGGATAGTCGTTCCAGACCAGCTTGTTGCCGCGGTGCCGGCACAGGTTGTAGAACGCGCGGACGACGCCGTCTTTGTCCTTGTTGATGATGATCGACGTGCCGGGGCCGACCGACGGCATCTCCCGGGTGAAGTAGCTACCAGCCTTGGGGAGTCTTTCCACCCGCCCGACGTGCAGCCACAGCTTGCGGAAGATGGCTTGCTGCTCCAGTTTCCACTGCTCGGGATCGATCGAGTCGGTGTAGTCGACCGGCGCGGTGCCTAGCTCCGGCCAGTTCTCTGTCCAGCTGCCGGCGGACGGCTTCGGGAAATGTGCCATGGAATTGTTACCTCTCCTGGTCGGGTTGTACGCCAAAGGTGTTGATGGCCATGGCCAAAGAGCCATAGCAGCCGATCGTGAAGACGAGGTCCATCAGCTGACGCTCGTCAAGGTGTGCCGACAGTGCGGTCCACGTGGCTTCGGAGACGACGGCATCGTGGTGCAGTTCGTCGACGGCGGTGAGCGCGGCGCGATCGAAATCGTCGACGGCTTCTCCGCGTTCGATGCCCGCGATCACCTCGTCGGACAGTCCGGCCTCGCGCCCCATGACCACGTGATGGCGCCACTCGTACTCGCAGTTGGTGAGGCAGGCGACGCGCAGGACGACGAGCTCCCGCAAACGCTCGGGCAGTGTCGCGCCGTAGAGCAGGTAGAAGTTGTAGCGCAGGAACGACCGGGCGAGCTTGGGGTGGCGCAACAGCGTGCCGACCAGGTTGCCCGCCGAATCCGGAGCGCGCAGCGTCGCCGGAATGATGCCGGCAAGGGCCTCCTCGGCGACATCGTCCCACTGGTCGGCGGGCAGCGGGGACACTCGCACCGGCAGACTCCTCTCGCGCATGAGAATCAGGTTCTCATAATTCGACAGTAGATTTCCACTTTTGCCGTACGGCGTCAACGATCGAGGTCGGAACCGCTGGTCGGCAGGGCCGCAGGCGGACGGCGGGGTCGCCGCCTGCCAGCGCCGATGTGGCCTCGGGACGTTGATTCTCGCTGACGGAGAAGCTAGTTTCCTTGGAAGGAGAACAAAAGGCCGAGACCGTATGTCCGCGGGCGGGAGCCCCGGACGGAAGGAGCGCCGTCGTGCACAAAGACGACATGATTCTGATCAGCGTGGACGATCACATCGTTGAGCCGCCGGATATGTTCAAGAATCATCTGCCGAAGAAGTATCTGGACGAGGCGCCCCGGTTGGTGCACAACCCGGACGGTTCGGACACCTGGCAGTTCCGTGACGTGGTGATCCCCAACGTCGCGCTCAACGCGGTGGCGGGTCGCCCCAAGGAGGAGTACGGCCTGGAGCCCCAGGGTCTGGACGAGATCCGGCCCGGGTGCTGGAAGGTCGACGAGCGGGTCAAGGACATGAACGCCGGCGGCATCCTCGGTTCGATGTGCTTTCCGTCGTTCCCGGGTTTTGCGGGACGGTTGTTCGCGACGGAGGATCCCGACTTCTCGTTGGCGCTGGTACAGGCTTACAACGACTGGCATGTCGAGGAGTGGTGCGGGGCCTATCCGGCGCGGTTCATTCCGATGACGTTGCCGGTGATCTGGGACCCGCAGGCGTGTGCGGACGAGATTCGGCGCAACGCCGCGCGCGGGGTGCACTCGCTGACCTTCTCGGAGAACCCGTCGGCGATGGGTTATCCGAGTTTCCATGATTTCGAGCATTGGAAGCCGATGTGGGATGCGTTGGTCGACACCGACACGGTCCTCAACGTGCACATCGGGTCCTCGGGCCGGCTGGCGATCACCGCACCGGATGCGCCGATGGACGTGATGATCACGCTGCAGCCGATGAACATCGTGCAGGCCGCGGCGGATCTGTTGTGGTCGCGCCCGATCAAGGAGTACCCGGATCTGAAGATCGCCCTGTCTGAGGGCGGCACCGGGTGGATCCCGTACTTCCTCGAGCGCGTCGATCGCACCTATGAGATGCACTCGACGTGGACCGGACAGGACTTCAAGGGCAAGCTGCCCAGCGAGGTGTTCCGGGAGCACTTCCTGACCTGTTTCATCGCCGACCCGGTCGGGGTGGCCACCCGGCATCAGATCGGGGTCGACAACATCTGCTGGGAAGCCGACTACCCGCACAGCGATTCGATGTGGCCCGGGGCCCCCGAGCAGCTTGACGAGGTGCTCAAGGCCAACAATGTGCCCGACGACGAGATCAACAAGATGACCTTCGAGAACGCGATGCGCTGGTATCACTGGGACCCGTTCACCCACATCGCCAAGGAGCAGGCCACCGTCGGTGCGCTGCGCAAGGCCGCCGAAGGTCACGACGTCTCCATCCAGGCGCTGTCGAACAAAGAGAAGACGGGTGCCACGTTCGCCGACTTTGCCGCTCGCGCCAAGGAGATGAGCGGCAACACCGACTGAGCGAAAACCCTTCCGCCGAAATTGCATTCCACGCGGGAAAAGCCGGGCATCGGCCGCGTGGAATGCAGGTTCGGCGACCACGGATCGAGGAGAGACAGCTATGCCAGGTGGTATGAGCTTCGAGCTGACCGAAGACCAGGAACTCATCCGCAAATCGGTGGCGGAACTGGCGGGCAAGTTCGACGACCACTACTGGATGGAGAAGGACCAGGCCCACGAGTTCCCCCAGGAGTTCTACGACGCCATCGCCAAAGGCGGCTGGCTCGGCATGACCATCCCCGAGGAGTACGGCGGCCACGGCTTGGGCATCACCGAGGCCACCCTGCTCCTGGAAGAGGTGTCGCGCTCGGGCGCGGCGATGAACGGCGCCAGCGCCATCCACCTGTCGATCTTCGGCATGCAGCCCGTGGTCAAGCACGGCTCCGACGAACTCAAGGCCCGCACGCTGCCCAGGATCGTCAACGGCGGCCTGCACGTGTGCTTCGGGGTCACCGAACCCGGTGCGGGACTGGACACCTCGCGCATCACCACGACGGCCAAGCGCGAGGGTGACCACTACCGGGTCAACGGCCGCAAGGTCTGGATCTCCAAGGCCCTGGAATCCGAGAAGATCCTGCTGCTGACCCGTACCACGCCGTACGACCAGGTCACCAAGAAGACCGACGGCATGACGCTGTTCCTGACCGATCTGGACCGCGACCACGTCGACATCCGGCCGATCAACAAGATGGGCCGCAACGCGGTGAGCTCCAACGAGCTCTTCATCGACGACCTGATGGTGCCCGTCGAGGACCGGGTGGGCGAGGAGGGGCACGGTTTCCGGTACATCCTCGATGGCCTCAACCCGGAACGCATGCTGATCGCGGCCGAAGCGCTGGGCATCGGTCGGGTCGCGCTGGAGAAGGCCGTCAAGTACGGCAACGAACGCGTGGTGTTCAACCGTCCCATCGGCATGAACCAGGGCCTGCAGTTCCCGCTGGCGGACTCGCTGGCCCGCCTCGACGCGGCGGAACTGGTGCTGCGCAAAGCCACCTGGCTCTACGACAACGGCAAACCCTGTGGGCGGGAGGCCAATACGGCCAAGTACCTGTGCGCCGACGCCGGCTTCGGCGCCGCCGACCGGGCACTGCAACTGCACGGCGGAATGGGCTACTCCGAGGAGTACCACGTGTCGCGCTACTTCCGGGAGTCACGGCTGATGAAGATCGCCCCGGTGAGCCAGGAGATGATCCTCAACTTCCTCGGCGAGCACGTGCTCGGACTGCCCAGGAGCTACTGACGGTGACCGAATCCTCCTCTCAGGTCGCTGCGCTCAAGCCCCGGCGGTACTTCGATCTGACCGGTCGCTCGGCACTGGTGACCGGAGCCGCAGGCGGCATCGGGTCGGCCGTCGCGGCAGCACTGGCCGAGGCCGGCGCCGCGGTCCTGGTGACCGACCTCGACAAGGGCGCGGCCGCTGCGGTGGCCGAACGCATCTCGGCTACCGGCGGCCGGGCCGAAGCCGCTGCGCTGGACGTGTCCGACCGCGACTCCGCCGACGCGGCCGCCGCACAAGCCGCAGCGCTGACCGACGGAGCCCTGCACATCGTCGTCAACAACGCGGGAGTCACCAAGCCCGCGATGTTCGAGAAGACCACGCAGGAGTCGTTCCGGCTGCTGTTCGACATCCATGTGATGGGTGCGTTCAACGTCACGCAGTCCACGCTGCCGTACATCCCGACCGACGGCACGGGCCGGATCGTGAACGTGACTTCGGCGGCCGGGCTGACCGGCACCCTCGGCCAGGTCAACTACTCGGCGGCCAAGGCAGGCATCATCGGCTTCACCAAATCTCTTGCCCGCGAACTGGCGACCAAGGGCATCACCGTCAACGCGCTGGCTCCGCTCGCGGCGACGCCGATGACCGAAACCATCCGCAGCAACGAGAAGTTCGCGGCCAACATGATGAACCGCATCCCGATGAAGCGGTGGGCCGAACCTTCGGAGATCGCCGGCGCCTTCGTCTTCATGGCCTCCGATGCGGCGTCCTACGTCACCGGGCAGGTGCTGCCGGTCGACGGCGGCATGGTTATGTGAACGCGTGAGCAGTTCTCAGACCGGTGCCGGCCCACTGGCCGGCGTCACCGTCGTCGCGATGGAACAGGCCGTGGCCGCCCCGATGTGCACCCGGGTGCTGGCTGATTTCGGCGCCCGCGTGATCAAGGTGGAGAACCCCCAGGGCGGAGACTTCGCCCGGGCCTACGATGACGTCGTCAACGGGCCGGGTGGCCTGGCCGCGCACTTCGTGTGGGCCAACCGCGGCAAGGAATCGGTCACGCTGAACACGAAAACCGCTGCGGGCCTGGATATCCTGCACCGATTACTGGACCGCGCGGATGCCTTCGTGTCCAATCTGGCGCCGGGTGCGACGGCGCGGCTGGGCCTGTCCGCGGCCGACCTCGCCCAGCGGCACCCCCAGGTGATCCCGGTGGAGATCGACGGCTACGGCCCGGGTGGACCGATCTCGCACAAGCGGGCCTACGACCTGCTGGTGCAGGCCGAATCCGGGTCCTGCGCGGTCACCGGTTACCCAGGCATGCCCGCCAAACCCGGTCCCGCGGTGGCCGACTTCACCTCGGGGCTGTACGCGGCCATCTCGATCCTGGCCGTGCTGTACGGCCGGGCCGGGCGGCCCGCGAGCGATCCCGCGCCGTCGGTGGAGTTGAGCCTGTTCGACGTGATGACCGACGTGATGGGCTACGCGCTGACCTACACCCAGCACTCGGGGATCGACCAGGAACCCCTCGGTGTCGGCTCCCCGGCGGTGGCGCCCTACGGGGCGTTCCCGACGCGGGACGGGCAGACCGTGGTGCTCGGCACCACCAACGACCGGGAATGGCAACGGGTCGCCCGCGAGATCATCGACCGGCCCGACCTGGCCGAGGACCTGCGGTTCGCGACCAACCCCGGCCGGTGCGCGCACCGCGAAGTCCTCGAGGAGGCGATCGGCAGCTGGTGTGCTCAACACGACCTCGCCGAGATTCAGAAGAAGGCCGACGACGCCGGGATCGGCAACTCGCGCTACAACAAACCCAGCGAGGTCGTGGTGCATCCGCATCTGTCGGCCCGCGACCGGTGGCGCACCGTCGCAACCCCCAAGGGCGACATCCAGGCGCTGCGCCCGCCACCGGTGATCAGTGATTTCGAGCAGCCGATGGGCGCGATCCCCGGTCTCGGTGAGCATACCGACGCCGTGCTCACCGAATTAGGTTTCACCGCAGGCGATCTGGCGCAGCTGCGGACTGACGGCGCGATCGGACCGGCCTATGGGGGCTGAGGAACAGACACTGCTGTCAGCGGACCGCGACGGTGTGCGAACCCTGACCCTGAACCGTCCCGAGCGGCGCAACGCGCTCGACGCGCGGCTGTGGATGGAACTCGCCGACGCGCTGCGCCGACTCAAACGCGACACCGGGATCCGGGCTCTGGTGCTGACCGGCGCCGGCGGTGCGTTCTGCTCCGGCGCCGACATCGGCACCGGTGAGCAGATCCATCCGCGCTACAAGCTGGACCGGCTCACCGACGTCGCCCTGGCCCTGCACGAACTCGCGATACCGACGATCGCGAAGGTCGACGGCGTTGCGGTCGGGGCGGGCTGGAACCTCGCCCTCGGCTGCGACCTGGTGGTCGCCACCCCGCAATCCCGGTTCTGCCAGATCTTCTCCAAGCGCGGTTTGTCGGTCGACCTCGGCGGCTCCTGGCTGTTACCCAAGATCGTCGGCCTGCAACAGGCCAAACGGCTTGTGCTGCTGGCCGACATGATCGGCGCCGACGAAGCTCATGCCCTCGGTCTGGTCACCTGGGTCAGGCCCGCCGAGGACATCGACGCGTTCGTCGACGAGCTGGCCCGCCGGTTGGCGGACGGGCCGCCGTTCGCGCTGGCCCAGAGCAAGGCGCTGCTCAACGACGGCGCCAACGTGACCTTGCGGGAGGCGCTGGCCAACGAGGCCCGTGCCCAACCCGGCAATTTCGCGACCGCGGACTCGGCCGAGGCCTACGCTGCGTTCGCTGCGAAGCGGGACCCGGAGTTCACCGGGGCATGGACTTTGAACGAGCGAACTGAGGAGCAAAGGTAATGCGGGAGACGGTCATCGTGGGTGCGGTGCGCACTCCGGTCGGCAAGCGCAACGGCGGGCTGTCCGGGCAACACGCCGCCGACCTGTCGGCGGAGGTGCTCAACGAACTCGTGCAGCGCACCGGAGTGGACACCGAGCTGATCGACGACGTCATCTGGGGCTGCGTGTCGCAGGTGGGGGATCAGTCGAGCAACATCGGGCGCTACGCGGTGCTCGCCGCCGGCTGGCCCGAACACATCCCGGGCACCACGGTGAACCGGGCCTGCGGATCGAGTCAGCAGGCCCTGGACTTCGCGGTGCAGGCCGTGATGTCGGGACAGCAAGACATCGTGGTGGCCGGGGGAGTGGAGGTGATGAGCCGGGTTCCGCTGGGAGCCGCGCGCGCCACCGGCACCCCCTACGGGCCGAAAGTCTTTGCCCGCTATGACGATTTCGCGTTCAACCAGGGGATCTCGGCGGAGCTGATCTCGCAGCAGTGGGGTTTCTCCCGCACCCGGCTCGACGAGTATTCCGCGCGGTCCCACGAACTCGCGGCCGCGGCCCAGGACGCCGGGGCGTTCAAGGATCAGATCGTGCCCGTCTTCACCGATGACGGCATAGTCACCGAGGACGAGGGCATCCGTCGCGGGACCACGGTGGAGAAGCTGGCCGGTCTCAAGCCGGCGTTCACCGAGGACGGCGTCATCCACGCCGGTAACTCGTCGCAGATCTCCGACGGCGCCGCGGCGCTGCTGGTGACCACCGCGGACAACGCCGTGAACCTCGGACTGACCCCGCTGGTGCGCTACCGCGCCGGAGCGGTCACCGGCGCGGACCCGAAACTGATGCTGACCGGCCCGATCCCCGCGACCGAGAAGGTGTTGCACAAGGCGGGCCTGACGCTGGACGAGATCGGCGTGTACGAGGTCAACGAGGCGTTCGCGCCGGTGCCGCTGGCGTGGTTGGCCGACACCGGCGCCGACGAGGCGAAGCTCAACCCGCTCGGCGGCGCGATCGCGCTCGGCCATCCGCTCGGGGCCTCCGGTGCGGTGCTGATGACGCGGATGATCCACCACATGCGGGACAACGGAATTCGTTACGGGTTGCAGACCATGTGCGAAGGCGGCGGCACCGCCAACGCGACGATCGTCGAACTCGTCAAGTAGGAGACACCGGGTGCGTAGAGATCTGTTCACCGAAGACCACGAGGCCTTCCGCGAGCTCGCTCGCGACTTCGTCGAGAAGGAGGTCGTGCCGCACTATCCGCAATGGGAGAAGGGCGGCCGGATGCCGCGCGAGGTCTTCGAGCAGATGGGTGAGCTCGGGATCCTCGGTGTGGCGATCCCCGAGGAGTTCGGCGGCGGCGGCCAACCCGACTACCGCTACAACGTGGTCCTGCAGGAAGAGGCGGCCCGCGCGCTGGTCACCCTGTCGACGGTGCGGACCCAGCTCGAAGTGATCCTGCCCTACTTCCTGCACTACGCGAATGCCGAGCAACGGCAGCGCTGGTTCCCCGGGCTGGCGGCGGGCCGGCTGCTCACGGCCATCGCGATGACCGAACCCGGCACCGGTTCGGATCTGGCGGGCATGCGCACCACCGCGGCCCGGGACGGGGACGACTACATCGTCAACGGTGCCAAGACGTTCATCACCGGCGGCATGCAGGCCGACCTGGTCATCGTGGTCGCGCGGACATCCACCGATCCGGACAACCGCCGCAAGGGGCTGACCCTGTTCGTCGTCGAGGACGGTATGGAGGGGTTCACCCGCGGCCGCGAGCTGGAGAAGATGGGCTGCAAGGTCCAGGACACCGCGGAGCTGTCCTTCGTGGACGTCCGGGTTCCGGCCGCGAACGTTCTCGGCGAGGTGGACGAGGCGTTCGGCTATCTCGGCCACAACCTCGCCCAGGAGCGGCTGACGGTCGCGGTGGGGTCGGTGGCACAGGCGCGGTCGGCGATCGCCGCGGCGATCGACTACACCCGCAACCGCAAGGCATTCGGTACGCCGGTGGCGTCGTTCCAGAACACCAAGTTCGAGCTGGCGGCCTGCTCGACCGAGGTGGAGGCCGCCCAGGCGATGCTGGATCGCGCCGTGTCGCTGCACGTCGAGGGAGAGCTCTCGGGAGCCGATGCGGCCAGGACGAAGCTGTTCTGCACCGAGATGCAGCAGCGGGTGGTGGACCGCTGCCTGCAGCTCTTCGGCGGTTACGGCTACATGATGGAGTATCCGATCGCGCGTCTCTACACCGATGCGCGCGTGGCCCGCATCTATGCGGGGACGAGCGAAGTCATGAAGGTGATGATCGCCAAATCTCTCGGCCTGTAGCGGTAATCGGTCTGACCATAGGCTTTACCGTTGGATTGACGGGGGCGCCGATTATGCTGTGACGGCCACCTAAACCTGATTATGGTGAGACCCTTGTCACAGCCGCGAAACCTACCTACTGTGTGTTCACTAGGTTGGTTCAGCCCCAAGGAGACGTTTGTCCGCCACCGAGTCCGCCGCGGCCGATCTGGTATCGCCCAGGCGGCCGTACGCGACGTTGTTCGCCAAGGGCGAGGACCGTAGACAGCGGATCCTCGCGGTGGCCGAACGTCTGTTGGCCCGCAACGGGTGGCGCGCCACGTCGCTGGCTCAGATCGCCCGGGAGGCCGGGGTCACGCCGGCGGGGCTGCTGCACCACTTCGAGTCCAAGGAGCAATTGCTCAACGCCGTGCTCGATGCGCGTGACACCGACGACGACGCACACGCCGACCGCTCCGGGGATCTCATCGCCGCGCTGCGCCAGGTGCCCAAGCGCTTCGAACGCGCGCCGGAACTGGTGGGGACGTTCATGGTGCTGCTCGCCGAGAACATCGCCCCCGACGCTCCGCTGCACGACCGCCTGCACAAGCGGTACCGCGACGCGGCGGACATCATCAGGAAACTCATCGTCCGTGGTCAGCAGCAGGGGCTGTACCGCACCGACGTCGACGCGGCCAGCAAGGCCACGGAGATTCTCGCCTTCATCAACGGAATGGAGATCCAATGGTTGCTCGATCCTTCAATCCCGCTGACCGAGGTGTACAAGGGGTACGCGGAGTCGCTGGAGCGCGATCTGACGGCACCGGCACCGCCGACATGAGATACCGACTGGACATCGTGTCTCCCACGGTGTGCGACGCGGTGTGCTTTGCCGGCGGCTGGATCTACGACCGGGTGACCGCCGGGTGGGACGTCACCGTCCTGGTGGGCTGCGATGAGGACGTGCGACCCCTGGAGATCCTCGGGGCCGAGGTCCTGGACCTGGAGTCGGTGCTGGATTCCTGGGAGCATCGGCCGCACCCGCAGACCGTCGCGGTGGCCGCCGACCTCTACGGCCGCGACGACCGGGTGCGCCTCGGCGTGCTCGGCGCCCTCGACCAGGGCGCGACCGAGGTGACACTGTGGGGTGCACCGGTTCCGGCCGAACTGGACAGCAGCGTGGGCCCCGTCGAGCACCGGCTCAGCGCGGCCGCCCGGGCGTTCAAGGCGCAGGCGCTCGCGGCGGTGTTCGGCGCACGTCAGGCGATCGCTCCGACCGAGATGTTCAGCAGCGGCATGATGGTCTCGGTGGCCGCGGACCTGGTCCCGGCCAGCTGATTTCAGCGCAGGTCGATCAGGACCTTGCCGATCGCACGCCCGTCGCCGACGTGGTGCAACGCCGCGGCGACCTCGTCGAGCCGGTAGACCGCGCCGATGTGCGGTGCGGCCCGGCCCGCGACCAGCAGTTCGTGCAGTTCGGTCTCGTTGCGGCCGAACTCGTCGACCGGAACGTCCTGGAATTGGAAACCCAGCACGTGAACTCCCTTGATCAGCACCAGATTCAGCGGGATGCGCGGTATCTCTCCGGAGGCGAACCCGACGGTCACGAAGCGGCCACCCCGGCCCAGTGACCGCAGGGCCGGTTCGCTGAGGCTCCCGCCGACGGGGTCGATCACGACGTCTGCCCCGCCGGGTGCGCTCTCACGCAGCGCGGCGCGCACGTCGCACTCACGGTGATTGACCAATTGTGTTGCCCCGTATCGCGCTGCGGCAGCGAGCTTCTCGTTGGACGACGCGACGGCGGTGACGTCGGCCCCGAGCGCAGCGCCCAGTTGCACCGCGGCCAGTCCCACACCGCCCCCGGCGCCGAGCACCACCAACCGTTCGCCGCTGCGCAGCCGCGCCGTCGAGCGCAGCGCATGGTAGGCCGTGCGGTGGGCTACGCCGAACGCGGCCGCGGTGCGCGCGTCGATCCGGCCGGGCACCAGCGCCAGGCAGGCCGGGTCGACCACGACGTTCTGCGCGAAAGCGCCGACCATGCCGGTGCCGCTCACCCGGTCACCGATCGCGAAGTCCGAGACACCGAAACCGATCTGGTCGATCACGCCGGCGAACTCACTGCCCGGCACGAACGGGGGCGCCACCTTGACCTGGTAGGTGCCGGCCACCAGAAGCACGTCGGGATAGTTGACCGCGGCGGCCTCGACGCGCACCCCCACCTGCCCGGGTCCGGCCGTGGGCGCGGCGCGCTCCTCGACGCGGACCACCTCGGGCGGCCCGTACTCCGGGCAGACCGCAGCGTGCATGCCGTGTTAGCCCCGGTAGTCGGTGGACTCGGCGAGCTCTGCGGCCGACGCCATCAGGCTGGTGACCACCGGGCCGAAGGCCAGCAGCTTCTCATCGTCACCGGCGCGTTGGTACCCCTGCTCCAGCACGATCGCGAGCTTCCACTTGGCCAGCACCAGGTAGTAGTCGAGATCGTCGACCTGGCGGCCGGACACGGCGGCGTAGTGCGCCACGACATCGTCGCGCGACGGCATCCCGCGCATGTCGACGTAGCTCATCGCCGCCGCGTCGTCGTCACCGGACGGCCAGGACTGCACCATCCAGCCCAGGTCGAGTTTCGGATCGCCGACGGTGCCCATCTCCCAGTCGACGATCGCGGCCATCTGCGCCGGCGCGCCGTGGCGGTACATGACGTTGGCGAACTGATAGTCGCCGTGCATCAACCCCGGGATGAAGTCGAGCGGCTTGTGGCCCTTCAGCCATTCGGTGGCAACCTCCAGGCCCGGGAGTTCGCGGCTCTTGATGCGGTCCAGGAAGCCGATCCAGCGGTCGACCTGGCGTTCGTGGAAGCCGTCCGGTCGGCCCAGATCGTGCAGGCCCTTGGCTTTCCAGTCCACCTTCGACAGCAACGCGATGCCCTCGGCCAGTTGGTAACTCAGGCCGGGCCGGGCAGACACGTCGCTGTCGAACGGCTCCGGCCAACGGCCGTGGGTGTCCATCGGTGACCACCCGTCGACGAAGCCCATCAGATAGAAGGGGCGACCCAACACCGACGCGTCGTCGCAGACACCGACAGCGGCGGTGTGGGGCACGTCGGTGCCGTCGAGGGCTTCGATGATCCGCCACTCCCGCAGGATGCCCTTGTCGCGGTCGGGCGGGGCGCCCGGTGGTGGCATCCGCAGAACGCAGCGGTGCTCACCGCGGGTGATCTCGAAGATGACGTTCTGCGTGCCGCCGGACAGGAACCGGGCGGTCAGCGGTTCGCCTTTGCCCGGCAGCGCAGCCGCATCCATCCAGTCGGCGAGCCGCGTGGTGTCGATCTCGCTCACAGGTTGCCCACCTCATGTTCGATGAAGTCGGCGTACTTCGCCTGTGCCGCTTCCCGTTTGGCGGGAATCCACTCCGACGGCCAGATGCCGTCGGTGGGCCGGTAATCGCGCAGCACCTGTTTGGCGACGGTCGTCTTGTGCACCTCGGTGGGTCCGTCGGCCAGCCCCATCACCGCGGCGCCGGTCACCATGCCCAGGAACGGCACCTCGTTGGTCACCCCGAGCGCGCCGTGCACCTGCATCGCCCGCCAGGCGATGTCGTGCAGCACGGTGGGCATCACCACCTTGACCGCGGCGATGTCCTTACGGACCTTCTTGTAGTCGTTGTACTTGTCGATCTCCCACGCGGTGTAGAGCACCATCAGCCGGAACTGCAGCAGCTGCGCGTAGGAGTCGGCGATGTAGCCCTGCACGAACTGCTTGTCCGACAGCCTGCTGCCCTGGGTCTGCCGGCTCAGCGCCCGCTCGCACATCATGTCCAGCGCCTTGCGGGAGAGCCCGATGGTGCGCATCGCGTGGTGGATCCGGCCGCCGCCGAGCCGGGTCTGGGCGATGGCGAACGCCTGGCCTTCACCGCCGAGCAGTGCCTCGGCGGGCACCCGCACGTTGTCGTAGTGGATCAGCGCGTGCGAACCCTGGTCGGCGCGCTCGCCGTACAGGCCGACGTTGCGTTCGATCTTGACGCCGGGGGTGTCGGTGGGCACCAGGAACATCGACATGCCCTGATAGGCACTGACATCCGGGTTGGTGACGACCATGACGATCAGGAACGAGGCCGTCGCGGCGTTGGAGGAGAAGAACTTCCAGCCATTGATGACCCAATCGTCGCCGTCGCGCACGGCGCGGGTGGTGAACATCGTCGGATCCGCGCCGGCGTGCGGTTCGGTCATCGAATAGCAGGAGAACAATTCGCCGTCGAGCAGCGGGCGTAGGTACCTCTGCTTCTGCTCCTCGGTGCCGTAGTGGGCGATGATCTCGGCATTGCCGGTATCGGGTGCCTGACAGCCGAAGATGATGGGCGCCCACTGGGAGCGGCCGAGGATCTCGTTGAGCAGGGCCAGCTTCAGCTGGCCGTACCCCTGCCCGCCGAGGTCGGCCCCCAGGTGGGTGGCCCACAGCCCGCGGCGGCGCACCTCCTCCTTGAGCGGATCGATGGCCTCACGTCGCTTCCCCTCCAGCGGCACGAACTGCTGATGAGGAAACGCCAGGTCGAGTGGCTCGACCTCCTCCCGAACGAACTCGTCGGCCCAGTCGAGCACCTTCTGGTACTCGGGGTCGGTTTCGAAGTCCCACATGACGGCCTCCTTGCCGGCGTTTCAGCGTGCGTTGTATCCGTGGACCAGCGTGCAGATGTCGGAGGTGACCACCTCCGCGAACGAGCGTGTGCCGAACGCGCCGGCGGCCCAGTGCCGGGCGCCCTCGCTGACCATCGTCTGGGCGAGGTAAGCGGCGTGGGCGGTGTCGACGTCAGCGGGTAGCTTGCCGTCGGCCTGGGCGCGGGTGAACAACTCGGTGAACATGTCGGCCTCGGTGTCGGGCGAGCGGCCGTCGGCGAGTATCCGGTGTTCGTGGCGGTAACCCTCGAGGATGGTCTCGATCACGAGCTCACGGGGGTTGCGTGCCATCGATTGTTCGAAGGCGCTCAACGCGGCGGCGACCACGGCGTCGATCTCGTACGGCTTCTGCAGCAGCGAATGGATCCGTCGTTGTGCCGCTTGGGTGGACAGCACGCCGACTTCGAAGAGCACATCCTCTTTGCGCGGAAAGTAGAAGTAGAACAGGGCTTTCGACACACCGGCGGCGGTGCAGATGTCGGCGACGGTGGTGGCCGCGTAGCCCTTGGTCCGCCACAGCGCCATCGCCGCCTGCACCAGCATGCGTTTGGTCTCGTGAGAACGGGCGCGCTGGAAGGAGGCGCGGCGCTGACCGCGGTCAGCAGCAGGCTGTTCGGCCGTAGTGGGCACGTTCGGGACGGTAACAGAGCAATTCGCGCGAGGGAATAGTTGACCGTGGTCTAACTAAGTCTTTGTTCGGCACAATGGTCGGCATGGTTGCACTTCGCGTCGCGGCGCTCGCGTTCGCCGTGCTGGCGCTGACCGCCGGGGTTCTGCAGATCACTGCCTACGCCTCGAACGGCTGGCTGCGGCATCTGATCGTCGGGGTGTTCGCGTGCGTGGTCGGCGTCTCGGTCGGGGCCGCCACCATCGCGGCGATCCTGCGGTCGCGGCGCTGAACCGTCCCCGCGTCAGAACTGGGGGACGACGGAGGCGAGGAACTCTGCGGTGCGCTGCCAGGACCGGCGCCGCTGTTCGGCGTCCTCGCCCAGCGGGATGATGCGCGCAGCCAGATCGGTGACACCGGCGTCGCGATAGGACCGCAGGCGGGCGAGCACGGCGGACTCGTCGCCCGCGGCCATCGTGTCGCCGACGTCCTCGGCGTCGCCGTGTTCGAGCAACGCGACATAGTTCGGTGAGAAGTGGGCGTGCCCGAGAACCTCGCCGGCATAGCCGCGTGCGGCGTCGACGTCGCGCGGGTGACACAGCGCCACCGGCACGCCCGCGACGATGCGCGGCCGGGCACGGCCGGCGGCGTGCGCGGCATCCGACAGCCTCGGTGCGACGTGCTCGGCGATCGCGCGTTCGTCGGCCATCCACAACACGGTGCCGTCGGCGCGTTCGCCGGCGAGGCGCAGCATGGCCGGCCCCAGCGCGGCGAGCAGGACCGCGGGCGCGGCGTCGGCGACATCCACCGGGCTGTGCACCCGGAAGCTGTCGTTGTCGACGTCGACCTGGCCGGGGCCGGCGAAGGCCGCGTCGAGCACGTCGAGGTAGTCGCGCAGCACATGGACCGGGCGCTGGTAGTCAAGACCCAACTGGCCGTTGATGATCCACTCGTGAGACAGGCCGAGGCCGAGGCTGAAACGCCCGGCGCACGCGGTGTTGGTGGTCAGCGCCTGCTGCGCGAGGATCAGCGGGTGCCGGGTCTGGATCGGGACCACCGCGGTGCCGATCTCGATATCGGTGGTGGACGCGCCGAGCAGCGCCATCGCCGTCATCGCGTCCAGATAGCCGGGCACCTGCGGGAACCAGAACGATCGGAACCCGGCGGACTCAGCCGCTTTTCCGTCGGCCAGCACCCCGGCGAGCCGATCGGCGCGCGAGCGTTCTTTGTCCGAGCCGACCATCATGCCGATGCGCATGGTGCACCCTTCGTCACGGGACATGGCGGTCCCATTCGTGCGGGACCACGGGATAGAACGGTGCGGCAAGCAGCGGCCGCGTCCCGGCCTCCTGCCAGCGCGGTGCGAGTACCGGTTCGAGCCGGCGGGCGACGACGACGGGGTCGTCGTCGAGGAAGCAGTAAGTGAGGTGCTGACCCGGATGCGCGCCGGCCGGCCCACGGTCGACGCCGATCGCCGATGCCGACCAGATGCCGATCACCCCGTCGACGTCGAGCACCCCTGTGACATCGGTGGGTTCGTGCTCCACCCACAGGACCACCCCCCGGACGGGCCACCACGGCAGCACGTCGGCACCGACCTTGACCCGCGGCGCGGCCACCTTGCCGGCCAGCCCGTACACACCGCGCTCGACCGGTGGCAGCAACGCGATCTTGCGGCCCGCATCTCCGAGCGCGGTCGACAGGTCGTTGAACGCGCGCAGCCCGGACCGGTCGCTGAAGAAGTAGGTCATGATGTGGTCGACGGCGTCCAGCTTCGCGTCCGCGGCCAGCCGCGCGGCGCGGCACTCCGGCGTCGACACCAGCCGCAGTGACGCCCGCACCGCCGACAGCCGGTGCTGTTCGGGACGGTGATCGAGGGTGTGCCAGCGCAGGTACTCGGCGTCGAGTCCGTCGGGATGACGGGTGGCCATCGACACGAACAGGGTGCTGATGTCACCGCTGCCGGCGCCGAGGATCGCGGCGACATCGTCGGACGGAGTTCCTTGCAGTTCCCGCATCATGTCCTCACCGAGTCGGGCCGTCGAGTACGAGCGCCGGGTGGCGGGCGGCGGCC
Source organism: Mycolicibacterium vaccae NBRC 14118 = CIP 105934 (assembly GCF_001552715.1). GTDB lineage: Bacteria > Actinomycetota > Actinomycetes > Mycobacteriales > Mycobacteriaceae > Mycobacterium > Mycobacterium vaccae. Next base: position 48,834 of record NZ_BCRS01000006.1, read on the forward strand.
ATCCTCCGGAACCCTTCGCGCCACGGCACTTTCGTCCTGCCCAGCACGGCGTGCATGTGGGTGACGTCCGGCCACAGCGGAGTGTGCGCGTCGGGGGTGTACTCGAAGACGGGTTCCACGCCGACGAGTTCGCCGAGATACCTGCAGTACTCCTCGACGCTGACGGTTTCGCTGCCCGCCCAGTTCACCACCTGCGGTGGCGATGTCGCGACCTCCATCGCGCGGATGCCGAGTTCGACGTAGTCGTCTTCGTAGATCGGGTTGTAGTTGTTGGGCTTGTCGGGGTGGAGGCGGATCGGTTTGCGCGCCAGTATCGCGTCCAGACGGTCGGCGGCCGAACCGCCCTCGGGTCCGTAGGTCGAGCAGATCCGGATGATCGTCACCGGGATGCCGTGCTGTCGGGAGATCCATGTGCAGACCGCCTCGGCGGCGACCTTGGAGAAGGAGTAGTTGGCGCGCAGCGGCACTCCCGGTGGGTCGGCTTCGGTGAGCGGGCGCCTGCCCTGATAGCCGTAGATCGACCCTGTCGAGCACAGCACGAAACCCTTGACCCGGCGGCAGTGATAGAGCAGGTCGCCGGAGCGCAGCGCGTTGGTCTCGACGCACTGCGTCCAGTCGCCCTGCCCGGGGTCGACCGCGGCATGGAACGCATACGTGAAATCGTCGGCAAGAGCTGAGAAATCGTCGCCACTGAGATCCAGGGCCACGGGCCGCACACCGATGGCTGCCAGCTTGTCCCGCTCGGCGGGATCGCGCAGCCGCGCCGCGCCCCAGACCTCGTTGTCGGCGGCCAGGGCACGGGCGATGGGGAACGCGATCTTGCCCGTCACCCCGGTGATCAGGATCTTCTCACCGTGCAGCACGGCGGGTCGCCTCCTCAGAGTCCCGGTTCCACCGGGCCTGCGCGTCGGGTCAGGTAGTCGATCTGCAGGTGGATCGAGTAGAGCACCAGCGGCGGCAACACGATAAACGGGATGTTCTCGCCGACGAACTTGAAACCGAGCCCCCACCCGCCCTGCCCGATGTTGCTGAAACCCGCGCCGACCTCGGCGACAAAATAGACGGCGGTGCTGCTCATCAGGATCGCGCAGCCGGCGAACGTGATCCACAGGCACCGGATCCGCGACTCTGCCGACAGGGTCGGACGGATGAGTCGGGTCCACATCGCGAACACGGTGATGCCGGTGAGCACGCCGACGATCTCCAGCGCGAAGATCCACGGGTTGCCGCTGACGTAACGGGTGTCGGCCAGTGCGTACTGCCACCACAGCCACTTCCAGCCGGGATCGGTCGTCGGTGCCCACAAGCCGAGGGGATGGCCGATCAGGAACATGAGCTCGTAGCCGATCTGGCTGCCCGCGGTGTAGGGCAGGTAGAACAGCGTCAGCTCCGCGGCTTTGTCGAGCCGGGTTCGCTGCTCTCCAGGCGCATTCCAGAAGATGACGAAGGGCAGCAGTATCACCGGGATACCGAAGATCAGGTTCACGACGACATCGGTGGTGAACGTGGGTGGGATCACCCCGAAGCTGACCCCGACGGTCACCGCCAGGAACATCCCGAACGTGAAGATCCCGGTCCAGGTGTAGATCTTCAACCGGTGCGGTGCCCACGGCTGCGCGAAGTTCGGCTCGTGTCGGCTCGGGTTGCTCGGTGTGGCCACCACATCGTTGGGCACTCTCTGACCCCCGGTAGGCGCTATATCAACTACTTGTGATTGCTGCGCGAGCATATACCGGTGGCGTTCGCGGAGCGGCGAGTTCACGCAACGCGCCCAGGAACAATTCGTCCATCCGCGGACTGAGGTCGCCGAGGGTGGCAGCACCGGCGTAGCTGGCCGAACCGAAGACGCGCCCGAGTGCGTCGGCGTCGGTGGCGGCACCGATCGACAGACACAGGCAGGCCACACCGTCGGCGCGTAGTTCCTCCAGTGCCTTGCGTGCGTCGGCCTCGGCGTAGCGGCCTTCGTAACCGTCGTCGTAGGGATGCCCGTCGGACAGGACCAGCAGCAACCGGTTCGGGGTGCCCGCCTGGCTCTTCAAGATTTCGCCGGCACCCCGTACCGCCGCACCGAGACGGGTGTAGTTCGCCGGCCGGAGCTGGGTCAGCCGGGCCCGGCTGATCGCGCCGAAACGCTGCTCGAAGGTCTTGATCGCCGGCAGGTGTACGGCCCTGCGGCCCTTGGAGCGGAACGCGTACACCGCGACCCGGTCCCCGAGGTCCTCCAGCGTCGCCGCGACGGTCGCCGCCGCGCGCCGCTGGTGTTCGTGCACGGCAAGACCTTCCGGGTCGGCGTCGGTCGCCGATCCGGACGCGTCGAGCAGGATCAGGACACCGAGGTTGCGGGCGATCTTGCGGTGCTCGGTGTACACCTGCTCCGGAGGCGAGAATCCCGACCTCAGGTCGATCGTCAGGTCGACCAACGCCTCGATGTCCAGATCGTCCCCGTCGGCCCGGCGCCGCAACACTTTCGGTCCCAGGCCTACCCGGGACAGCCGGCGGCGAAGTACTTCGTCGGGCGTCACCGCCGCCGCCGACACGTCGGCCGCGGCGGTGAACGGATAGTCGATGACCCGGCACCATTCGGGCCGGTACCTGTGGTTGAAGACGTCCCATTCCGGATACAGTGCGCCGCCGACACCGACGGCGGCACCGGGGTTGGCCTCGTCGGCGAACACCAGGCGGGTGGGTAACGGGCGTGCATCCGGGCCGGCCGCTCGGGCGCGCCTGGCGCCCCCGACCCGCAACTCGGCTCCGCCCGAACTGTTTCCCGACGATCCGGGGGAGCTGCCGAGCAGCTTGCGCAGGAAGTCGCCCACCGCCTGCGAGTTGAACAGCGGGTTGTCGAAAAGTTTGAGGATCTTGCTGTCCTCGCCCGCGGATTCCTCGTCCTGCTCGGGATCGCCGTCGTCGTCCCCGGCGGTGGTGACGATCTGGAAGCGCAGGTCCTCATCGGATGCGCGGGTGCCGGGCCGGTCCGGAATCATCGACACGCGAGCGGGTTTGAGCGCACCGAACCACGACGGGGCCTCGGCCACCCGCGTGCGGCCGCGGGCCAGCTCGAGCGACTCGGCGGACGACGCGGTTTCCGGTGCGCCCCAGGTGGACACCGCGGCGGCGAGAGGGAGCCGGGCTGCCAGGTCGGCGAGCACCCGGCGGCCCTCGACGGCCAGATAGCGTCGCGACCACGATGCCCGGGCCCGCAGCGGGCGGATCAACGCGGGATCGAGACTGCCGGCGCCGAGCAGCGCGCTCTGTACCAGGACTTCGCGCCGCTGCTCATCGTGCGTGCCGCCCCGCGAGACGTAGACGACGCGGCCGTCGGTGTGCGCGGGCGCTCCGGCGGGGGCCTCGGCGATGTCCACCGCGTATCCGGCGAGGTAGCCGGCCAGCAGTCGAAGATGCTGCGGCTCAGCGGGTTCCGGTTTGGTCACGGCCGGGGGAGGAGCGCGTCGACCAGTTCGCCGAGCGCGCGGATGATGTCGTGGTCGTCGGTGAGGGCCTCGACGACGGCGGACTGCACCGCTCTGCGCAGGCTCAACCCCTCGGCGACCAGCCCGCCGGCGAGGATGAGCATCCGGGTGGACGACGCCTCCCGCAGCGGTGAACCGTCGATGTTGCGGATCGCGTCACCGATCGTGACGAGTGTGCGGGCGGTGTCGGCGTCCACACCGGCTTCGTAGGCGACGATCTCGGTCTCCACCGCCGGCGGCGGGAACCCCAGCTCGATGGCGATGAACCGCTGGCGGGTGGATTCCTTGATGCTCTTGAGCACACTTTGGTAGCCGGGGTTGTACGAGATGACCAGCTGGAAACCTGGTGCGGCCTTCAGGGTGGTGCCGAGCCGGTCGATCGGAAGCTCGCGGCGGTGATCGGCAAGCGGGTGGATCACCACGGTGGTGTCCTGGCGCGCCTCGACGATCTCGTCGAGGTAGCAGATCCCGCCCGAGCGCACGGCCCGCGTCAACGGTCCGTCCACCCAGACCGTCTCGCCGCCTTTGAGCAGGAACCGTCCGATCAGGTCGGCCGAGGTCATGTCCTCGTGCCCGGCGACCGTGATCAGCTCACGGCCGAGCTCGTGGGCCATCGCCTCGACGAACCTCGTCTTACCGCACCCCGTCGGGCCTTTCAGCAGCACCGGAGATCCGCGGCGCGCCGCCGCGCGGAACACCTCCGCCTCGTCGCCGACCGGCCGGTAGAACGGTGCCGCGGAGCGGGTTTCGACTGCGTGGACGCTGTTGAGCGACACCTCATTCGCTCCGTTCGTGGGGCACCACGGCCGGCATGTCCACCCCGTCGGGCAGCACGAACTCGCCGTCGGTGTTGATGTACCCGGAATGCCTGGTCGGGATGGGTAACGACGGGTCGGGGCAGGGCCGGTCGGTGCCGTCGCCGCACAGGCCTGAGGTGAAGTACGAGCGCTTCTGCACATCCTCGGGCCACGGATCGGCGTGCGTCGCCATGAACTGCGCAGGCAGGATGTAGAAGGTGAAGAAGGACGCGCTGATGGCGGCGAAGATCGCCAGGAAGCGGACCAGCTGTTGGGTGGCGAAGCCGCCCCGGACGTTGTCCAGTCCGCGCTCGACCACGGTGCGGCCGCGATCGTCGGTGAAGAACCGCAGGCAGCACAGCGCGGCCTGCACCCCACCCCACATCAGACCCTCGTAGATCGGCCACTGGTAGTAGGTGCCCGCGTTGATCGACAGTGACTGGATGGCGCCGGGGAAGGTGTACATCCCCAACGGCATGAGGATCAGGCCCTCCATCACGAAGTCGAAGACGAACGCCCACGCGAACGCCACGCCGATCAGCCCCCCGGTGCCGAGATTCGGCCACCGCTGCTGGGCCTTGCGCATCACCCAGCAGCCGAGGATGGTGCACAACAGCACGCCGTACGCGTAGCCGGAGACGTTGATGCCCAACGGTTCGGCCACCTGCGCGCCGGGTTTCTCCGGGGAGAGCCAGCCGGGGACATGGGGCGCCCACGACCCCATGTTGAACGCCCAGGCGTTGTACGTGCACCAGGTGTTGATGTAGTTGAGCAGAGGGTCCTGGAAGAAGAACAATCCCGTGGACACCATGATCATGCCGTCCAGGGTGATCCGGCGCTCCCGCCGCCACGGCCGGATGATGAACCACCAGATCGCGACCGGGAACAGTGCCGGTGAGCCGATCTGCCAGACCATCAACGCCACTTTCATGAACGTCGGCGGGTCGGTAGGTCCGGGGTCCACCCGCTCGAAGTAGGGGCCGGTGATCCAGCGGATCCAGACATAGATCTGGAAGACCAGGATCAGGCCGCCGGCGGTCGCCCAGATCTTCACCCGCCGGGACGACGGCGCCGCGGGCGCGTCCAGCCGCCCGAACGTGCTCAGGGATTCGGTGGCCGTGGGTTTCTTGTCCGACAGTTCGCTCACTAGTACCCCTCCTCGTCGCACGTCGACCGCGCGATCCCGGGAAATATACCGACTGGTATCTGCGGAACTCAATGGTTTCCAAGAATCCTGTGGCAGACTCTCGTCATGGCGGAACGCTGGACCCGGGAGCGACGACTTGAACACACCCGGTCGCTGCTGCTGGATGCCGCCGAGACCGTGTTCGGCGAAAAAGGTTTTACCGCCGCGACTCTCGACGACATCGCCTATACCGCCGGCTACACCAAAGGTGCCATCTACAAGCACTTCGCCACCAAAGAGGACCTGTTCCTGGCCGTCAGTGACCGATACTGGCGCCGCTATTTCGACAGCTTCGCCGAGGTGATGGCGTCGGCGAGCAGGGTCGGCGCACACGAACTCGACGCGATCGCCGAGCGCTGGCGCCAGCTCAGCAACGACCGCGGGGCCGAGCACGCCGCGCTCGGACTGGAGTTCACGCTGTATCTGCTCCGCAACCCCGAGGCCAGGGAGCGGGTGGCGCAGAAGCGCTCCGACGTCGTCGAGAAACTTGCCGAATTCATCGTCGACAGCATGGACAAGTTGGGTGCCACGCTGACGATCCCGGCGCTGACCTTCGCCCAGACGTTGGTGGCCACCAGCGACTCCGTGATCTTGGGGAGTCGGCTCGACGACGTCGACCTCTATCGACCGGTCATCGAGATGTACACCTCGGTGATCAAGCTGCCGAGCTGACCCCGTCCCGGTGCCGAGCAGACGCGAAATCGCACTGTTCGGGCCCTTTTCGTGCGATTTTGCGTCTGCTCGCCGACCATGGTGCCCATCTCGGGCCGGTCTCGTCGTTCACCCGTGTATCTCCGATACACAGATGTATATTCAGTCGCGAAGGCGGCCGGTGGACGTCCCGCTGCCGTATGGCAGGCGAAAGGAATTGCACTGTAATGGATCTCGTTGAGCGCATCGCCAAGCACCGGAGAATGGCCGAGAGTTACCGCGACAAGTACGTGCTCCAGAAGGTGCAGGAGGGGGAGAGCTACGACGAGTGGGAGTTCGCCGACAACGCGGTGTACACCTCGCCGTACTTCGTCGCGGACCAGGAACTCGTGCTCAAGGACGTCGCGACGCACTGGGATACGGCGGCGACGATCGAGGCCAAGGCCTACGGCATCACCTTTCCCGACTGGAAGCCCGTCGACTTCAAGGTCTGGCCGGCCGAGAACGGATTCGTGCAGCGCTATCGCTGGGAAGGGACCAACGTCAACACCGGCGAGACGATGGGCTTCTACTCGATCAGCTTCGTCGACACCGACGAGGAGTGCCGGATCGTGCACTGGTCCACCTACGTCAACGACGAGGAGTACGGCCCCTTCCTGGAGGCGGCCATCGGGGCGCGCGGGCCGTTCCGCGGAGACGACTACATGCAGGCCCTGGCCCGGCATTTCGAGAAGCACAACATCACGTTCTGAGTCGTCGCTTCCCGGCGAGCAGACATGAACTCGCACGATTTCACCCTGTTTCGTGCGACTTTGTGTCTGCTCGCGGCGGGAGGGGGACCGGTGAGTATCAACTACTTGCGATTGATGGGCCGAGGATATAGCGTCGGCCATGTCGTCTCCTGCGAGATCTGAAAAGGCTGCGGTGCCTGGTTGTTCGCCTGCGGGACTGCTCCGGTCGGTTCGCGTGCGGCGACGCAAGCAGTGACGGCAGCCCAAGGAGACGACATGGCCCGATTTCCGAAGCCGGCAGAAGGCAGCTGGACCGAGCACTACCCGCAGCTGGGCACGGGCCCGGTCTCCTATCGGGATTCGGTGGACCCCCAGTTCTATGAGGTCGAGCGCAACGCCGTGTTCAAGCGGGCCTGGCTGAATGTGGGCCGGGTGGAACAGGTTCCACGAAAAGGCAGTTACTTCACCAAGGAACTCAAGGTGGTCAACACGTCGATCATCGTGGTGCGCACCACCGCTGGTGAGGTCAAGGCCTACCACAACATCTGCCGCCACCGCGGTAACAAGTTGGTGTGGAACGAGATGCCGCTGGAGGAGACCAGCGGCGTGTGCCGTCAGTTCACCTGCAAGTACCACGCGTGGCGCTACGACCTGGACGGCAACCTGACCTTCGTGCAACAGGAGGGTGAGTTCTTCGACCTCGACAAGAGCCGGTACGGACTCGTGCCGGTGCACTGCGAGGTGTGGGAGGGCTTCATCTTCGTCAACTTCGCGAAAGAACCTGAGCAGACGCTGCGCGATTTCCTCGGCCCGATGATCACCGGTCTGGAGGGCTATCCCTTCGACAAGATGACCTCGCGGTTCCATTACCGGTCCGAGGTGAAGGCCAACTGGAAGCTCTACATGGATGCGTTCCAGGAGTTCTACCACGCACCCGTCCTGCATGCGAACCAGTCGCCGACGGCGTACTCCAAGGCTGCGGCGGAAGCCGGCTTCGAGGCGCCGCACTATCGCATCGAGGGTCCGCACCGGTTGGTGAGCACCTCGGGCGTGCGCGCCTGGGAGATGGCCGACGAGATGCGCAAGCCGATCGAGGACATCTGCCAGAGCGGGCTGTTCGGGCCGTGGGACAAACCCGATCTCGGGCTCATGCCCGACGGGCTCAATCCGGCGAAATGCGATCCGTGGGGCCTGGATTCGTTCCAGCTGTTCCCCAACTTCGTGATGCTGTTCTGGGGTCAGGGCTGGTACCTGACCTACCACTACTGGCCGACGTCACACAACACCCACATCTTCGAGGGCACGCTGTACTTCCCGCAGCCGCGCACGCCGCGGGAGCGCATCGCGCAGGAACTTGCCGCGGTCTCGTTCAAGGAGTACGGGCTGCAGGACGCCAACACCCTGGAGGCCACGCAGTCGATGATCGAGTCACAGGTTCTCGACGAGTTCGTGCTCTGCGACCAGGAGGTGCTGATCCGGCATCTGCACACCGAGACCGCGGCGTGGGTCGAGGACTACCGGCGCAGGACCGAACAGGTCGGGCAGGGGGTGTGAGCGTGGACGTGTCGACGCAGACCGCCAAACTCCCCGCCGAGTTCGCCGACCTCGAGCAGTTCGCCGACTGGTGCCTCGCCACCGAATCGGAGCGCTACGGCAAGCGCCTCGCCAGCACCATGCGTGACATGCAGGCCTTCTACGACGCGATCACGCCCCGCGCGGAGGAGGCCATCGCCTACTGCGACAAGTTCGCGCTCGACGACCTTCCCGACGACGTGCTGAACCTGATGCGGCTGCTGTACTCGATGATCCAGGTGTCGTTCCCGGTGGAGTGCTGGAAACAGCCGAAGGTGCCGGATTCCGGCGCGACCTCGCTGGACTGCGATTCCGAACCCGTCCCGTGACGACCACCGTCATCCGGGCGGCGCGGTGGGTCGACATCGACGCGGGCCGGGTGCGCACGCCGGCCACCGTCGTGGTCGTCGACAACCGCATCGAGTCGGTCGATCCCGAGGTGCTCCCGCAGGACGCGGATCAGACCCTCGATCTCGGCGACGTCACGCTGATGCCGGGACTGATGGACATGGAGCTGAACCTGCTCATCGGCGGGCCGGGGGGACCGGAGGGCCTCCCGAGCCCGATGCACGGGGTGCAGGACGATCCGGTGTATCGCACGCTGCGGGCCGCGGTGAACGCCCGCAGCACCCTCGAAGCCGGCTTCACCACGGTGCGCAACCTCGGTCTGATGGTCAAGACCGGCGGCTACCTGCTCGACGTGGCCTTACAGCGGGCCATCGACCAGGGCTGGCACGTCGGGCCGCGCATCTATCCGGCCGGACACGCGGTGACCCCGTACGGCGGTCACCTGGACCCGACGGTGTTCCAGCGGCTCGCGCCGGGGATCATGCCGCTGTCGGTGGCCGAGGGGATCGCCAACGGCGTCGACGACGTGCGTGCGTGCGTGCGTTATCAGATCCGGCACGGCGCGAAGTTGATCAAGGTGTCGGCCTCGGGCGGGGTGATGTCGCACAGCACGGCACCGGGCGCCCAGCAGTACTCCGACGAGGAGTTCGCCGCGATCGCCGACGAAGCGCACCGGGCCGGTGTGCGGGTTGCCGCACACGCGGTAGGCGACACGGCTATTCGCGCGTGCATCCGCGCCGGGATCGACTGCATCGAGCACGGCTTCCTGGCCACCGACGACACCATCCAGATGATGGTCGACCACGGCACCTTCCTGGTGTCGACCACCTACCTCACCGAGGCGATGGCGATCGACCGCATCGCACCCGAGCTGCGCAAGAAGGCGGAGGTGGTGTTCCCGCAGGCTCAGGCGATGCTGCCCAAGGCCATCGCCGCCGGCGTCCGGATCGCCTGCGGCACCGACGCTCCCGCGGTGCCGCACGGGCAGAACGCCAAGGAGTTGTGTGCTCTGGTCGCCCGTGGGATGACCCCTATGCAGGCACTGCGGGCGGCGACGGTCACCAGCGCCGAGCTCGTCGAGGCCGACGACGAACTCGGCCGGCTCGCCGACGGCTACCTCGCGGACATCGTCGCGGTGGGTGGGGACCCGTCGAAGGACATCGCCGCGACGCTCGACGTGCGGTTCGTGATGAAGGACGGTGTGGTCTACAAGCACGCCGCAGCCGAGCCGGACTAGCGTGAACCCATGGAGGCGCGCGACGTGGCAGGCATCGAGCTCACCGACAACATCCTCTGGCTGCTCAAGCAGGCCTTCTACTTCTCGCTGACCAGCGTGAACGAAGCCGTCGCCGAGCACGGGGTGAGCACGGCCCAGATCGGCGTGCTGCGTCAGCTCGCCAACGAGCCGGGCCTGTCCGGCGCCGAGCTGGCCAGGCGACTGCTCATCACTCCACAGGGCGTGCAGCTCGCGCTGACCGCGCTGGAGAAGCGCGGGCTGGTGGAGCGCAAACAGAACCCCGCGCACGGCCGCATCCTGCAGGCCTTCCTGACCGAGCAGGGGCGCAAGGTGGCCGCCGCCGTGGTCAGCGACGCAATCGCCGCGCACGACAAGGTATTCGGCGTGCTGTCCAAGGCCGAGCAGCAGACCCTGCGCGAACTGCTGGGGCGTGTGGTGGAGCAGGGGACCGGCCACGAGTTGTACGCCGACCACGTCGACCACTAGCGCGTGTGCACAGTGTGGCGGCCACGGGGTGATCGCGCGTAGGGCTTCTGCGCCGCGTGACTTCTTGGGTGCCGAGTCACAGGTGACCCGCGGGACCGCGTCGTGGCCGAGTGATCGACCGGCGCGCGAGCCGACGTGCTCGCTCATCGTCACAGTGGCGAGTAAGGGGATGCATCGACGAAGGACAGGCATTCAAACAGTTCGTACGGGACGAACTATCCATGAAGGAGCAAAGATGCCGCATCTGTTGCACATCGACACGTCGATCCAAGCCGAGCGATCGGTCACCCGGCGGCTGACGGCGAGAGCGGCGGGCCGCTGGCGTGCCGCCCATCCGGCGGGCACCGTGACCTACCGGGATATCGGCAGCAACCTGGTGCCCCATCTCGACGCCGCTGGTGGATTGGCGGCCATGGTGCCGCCCCAGGACCACACGCCCGCACAGGCCGCGTCCTATGCGCGCAACGTCGCGATGATCGAGGAGATCAAGCAGGCGGACACCGTGCTGCTGGGCCTGCCGCTCTACAACTTCGGCCCACCGAGTGTGGTCAAGGCGTGGGTCGACCGCATCGTCGTACCCGGGGTGTCGTTCGACCCGGTGACCCAGCAGGGTCTGCTCGCCGGCACGGAGCTGATTGTGCTTGCTGCCCGCGGTGGCGGGTACGGCAGCGGCGCCCCGCGGGAGGGTTGGGATCACGCGGAACCCTGGCTGCCGCACGCGCTTTCGCTGACCGGAATGGTGCCTCGATTCATCAGCGCGGAGCTGACCATGGCCGCGGACAACCCCGCGATGGCCGGCCTGGTCCCGCTGGCGTCCCAGAGTCTGGCCGATGCCGAGGCTGAGATCGACACGCTGTGGGCGGTGAGCGTGCGCGCATGACATGGGGGGAGGAGCATCCGCGCCGGCAAGCGTCCCTCGCCGTCACGGAACCGTGGCCGCGAATCAGCTCTTGACGGTGCGGACTCGGTCCGGATCTCGCTGCACGAGCGTCAAGTACTTGATCTGAATGACAAGTACTTGATACTGTCGCGGGGATGGCCGAGGATCGCAGCGCAGAAGGATTCGCCCCGCTTCGCATCGCGCGGGTGGTGCGCGAGACTTCCGACGCGGTGTCGCTGGTGCTCGACGTCCCTGACCACTGTTCGCACCGCTTTCGCTACCGGGCCGGCCAGTTCCTGACTGTGCGGGTCAGCCTCGACGGCCGCGACCTGCGTCGCTGTTACTCGATGTCCTCCGCGCCGGTCGAGGACGAACTGCGGATCACCGTCAAACGTGACCCCGGCGGCGTGGTGTCCAACTGGATCAACGACACGGTCAGCGCCGGCGATGAGCTCCACGCGGCGCCGCCCGAAGGAAAATTCGTTCTCCATGAGGGGGTTTCGGCGACCGCTCCACTCGTCGCGTTCGCCGGCGGCAGCGGCATTACGCCGATCATGTCGCTGCTTCGAACCGTGCTGACCGAATCCGATCGGCCCGTCAAACTGTTCTACGCCAACCGCGCCCGTGATTCGGTGATCTTCGCCGACGTGCTGACCCGGCTGGCCGCCGCGCATCCCGACCGGCTGACCGTCCAGCATCACTTCGACGAGGACGGGGGAGTGGTGCGCGCGCCGGCGATCCAGTCCTTCGCCGGTGACCCCGGCGTCGGGGACTACTACATCTGCGGCCCCGCGCCGTTCATGGACACCGTCGAGAAGACCTTGCTGGCAGCCGGTGTGACCAAGGGCCGCCTGCATCTGGAACGGTTCACCGTCACCCCGATCGAGTCCGGCGCCGCCGACGCGCAGGAGACCGACGAGATCGTCATCGAACTCGACCACAAGAAGACCACCGCGGCGTACCGCAAGGGCGACACCCTCCTGCAGACCGCCCGCTCGGCCGGGCTGAAGGCACCGTACTCGTGCGAGACCGGTTCCTGTGGAACATGTATGGCACGCATCGTCGAGGGCAGCGCCCGCATGGTCAACAACGACGCTCTCGAGGACGACGAGGTGGCCGAGGGCTGGGTGGTTACCTGCCAGGCGCTGCCGACCAGTCCCCGAGTGCACATGATCTACGAGTAGGAGCGGGCCGGCATGCACAAGGACTCCCACGTGTCGCGGGTGGCGGTGATCACCGGCGGCGCCTCCGGCATGGGTGAGGCGACCAGCCACGAGCTGGGTCGGCTCGGGCACAAGGTCGCCGTACTCGACCTCAACGGTGACGCCGCCCGGCGCGTCGCCGAAGAGCTTCGCGCCCAGGGGTATCCGGCGCTCGGCGTCGCCGTCGACGTCACCGACCGGGTCGCGGTCGAGGAGGCGTTCGCCAAAGTCCGTGCCGAACTGGGGCCGGTGCACATCCTGGTGACCAGCGCAGGTCTGGTGGACTTCGCCCCGTTCCTGGAGATCACCCCGCAGAACTGGCAACGCCTGATCGACGTGAACCTCAACGGAACCTTCCACTGCGCGCAGCTGGCCGTGCCCGACATGCTGGACGCGGGTTGGGGGCGCATCGTGATGATCTCGTCGTCGAGTGCGCAGCGGGGGTCGCCCGGCATGGCGCACTACGCCGCGTCCAAGGGCGCGTTGATCTCGTTCACCCGGTCGCTGGCGCGCGAGTACGGCCCGGCAGGCATCACGGTCAACAACATTCCGCCCTCGGGTATCGAGACCCCGATGCAACTTCAGTCGCAGCAGGCCGGCTTTCTGCCGCCCAACGAGCAGATGGCCGCCAGCATCCCGGTCGGCCACCTCGGCACCGGCGAGGACATCGCCGCGGCGGTGGGGTTCCTGTGCTCGGAAGCCGCAGGATTCATCACCGGCCAGACACTCGGGGTCAACGGCGGATCGGTGATGGGATGACTTCCCAGGTGCACACACGAGGAAAGGGAGGTTCCGATGGGTAAGTGGCCCAAGCCTGCTGAGGGCAGCTGGACCGAGCACTACCCCGGCCTGGGTACTGGACCGGTATCGTTCCGCGACTCGGTCTCACCGGAGTTCTACGAGCTTGAGCGCGAGGCGATCTTCAAGCGCGCCTGGCTCAACATCGGCCGGGTGGAGGAGGTCCCGCGCGTCGGGAGTCACTTCACCAAGGAGATCGAGGTCGCCAAGACCTCGGTGATCGTGGTGCGAGGTCGCGACAACGAAATCCGCGCGTTCCACAACATCTGCCGGCACCGCGGGAACAAGCTGGTGTGGAACGACTTTCCCAATGAGGAAGTCAAGGGTGTGTGCCGGCAGTTCACCTGCAAGTACCACGGGTGGCGTTACGGGCTCGACGGTGAGCTCACCTTCGTCCAGCAGGCCGGTGAGTTCTTCGGCCTGGACACCGGCAAGCTCGGGCTGGCCCCCGTGCACTGTGACGTGTGGAACGGGTTCATCTTCATCAATCTCGACACCCAACCACGCCAGTCGCTGCGCGAGTTCCTCGGACCGATGATCACCGCGCTCGACGACTATCCGTTCGAGATGATGACGGAGCGTTACGATTTCGTCGCGCACAACAACAGCAACTGGAAGATCTTCGCCGACGCGTTCCAGGAGTACTACCATGTACCCTCGCTGCACAGCCAGCAGGTGCCCACCGAGGTCCGGCAGCCCAACGCGACGTTCGAGTGCGGACATTTCCAGATCGACGGGCCGCACCGGCTCGTCTCGACGGCCGGTACCCGACGCTGGCTGCTCGCTCCGGAATACATGTACCCAGTCGAGCGCGCCACCCGCAGCGGCTTGGTCGGGCCGTGGCGGACCCCCGAGACACATCAGTCGGCCGGCTTGAACCCCGGCGGTATCGAGCCGTGGGGGATCACGAACTTCCAGATCTTCCCGAACCTCGAGATCCTGATCTACCACGGATGGTATCTGCTCTACCGGTACTGGCCTACCTCGCACAACACTCACAAGTTCGAGGCCTACAACGCTTTTCACCCGGCGCGCACCGTGCGGGAACGCATCGAGCACGAGGTGGCGTCGGTGGTGCTCAAGGAGTTCGCGCTGCAGGACGCCGGCATGCTCGGCGGCACCCAGGCCGCCCTGGAGTACGGCCTGGGAGAACCGGTGGTCGACGACTATCCGCTCAGTGATCAGGAGATCCTGGTCCGCCACCTGCACAAGACGGCGGTCGACTGGGTCCAGGAGTACCAGGACGAGCGCCGCCCGGTGGGGGTGTGACCGTGTCCGAATCACCGCGGCTGCCCAGCGCGTTCGCCGAGTACGAACGGTTCGCCGAGAAATGGTGCTTGCCAACCGAACCCGAGCGCTGGCAGGCGCGCCTGTCGACACCGATGGGGCAGATCCACGAGTTCTACGACGCGTTCTCGCCGCGGTTCGAGGAGGCGATCGACTACTGCGACAAGTTCCCGCTCCAGGATCTGCCAGAGGATGTGCTCAACCTGCTGCACCTGGTCTATTCGATGATCATGGTGTCGATGGCCGTCGAGGTCTTCGGCACCCAGAAACCCGCCGATTCCGCCGACGCCGTCATCGACCGCGTCGGTGCCCCGGTGCCCTGAGAGAGAAGCGTGGCCACGATGAAAGTTCTGAGCATCAACAAGCTCACCGCGTCCGTCGGCGCCGAGGTCGTCGGCCTCGACCCGCAGCACCTGGGCGTCGACGCAGCGCTCGGGGACGCGCTGCTGGATGCGCTGGAGGAGAACGGGGTGCTGGTGCTGCCGGGTCTGCATCTCAATCCCATTGCACAGGTGGAGTTCTGCCGCCGTCTCGGTGGTATCGACCACTCCTCGGACGGTCACCATCCGGTCGCCGGGATCTATCCGGTCACGCTGGACAAGTCGAAGAACTCGTCGGCGGCGTATCTGCGGGCGACGTTCGACTGGCACATCGACGGTTGCACCCCGATCGGGGACGAGTATCCGCAGAAGGCGACCGTGCTGTCGGCCAAACAGGTCGCCGACAGCGGCGGGGAGACCGAGTTCGCAAGCTCCTACGCCGCCTATGACGGGCTGAGCGACGACGAGAAGCAGCGGTTCGCGACGCTGCGCGTGGTGCACTCCCTGGAGGCGTCCCAGCGCCGGATCACCCCGAACCCGACGCCCGAACAGCTGCAGCGGTGGCGGTCGCGGCCCACGCACGAGCATCCGCTGGTCTGGACTCATCGGACCGGTCGAAAGTCGTTGGTGCTCGGAGCTTCCGCGGACTACGTCGTCGGAATGGACCTCGAGGAGGGGCGGGCGCTGCTCGGCGATCTGCTGGACCGCGCGACCACTCCGGACAAGGTGTACAGCCACACCTGGTCGGTCGGCGACACCGTCATCTGGGACAACCGCGGCGTACTGCACCGGGCGGCCCCCTACGACGAGAGTTCGGCCCGAGAGATGTTGCGCACCACTGTGCTCGGCGACGAACCGATCCAGTAGCGATGACCGACGCTGTCCGGCCGAGGCTGGTGCCGTTGCCCGACGAGGAGTGGGACGACGAGATCCGTGCGGCACTGAGCCCGCTGCTGCCCGGGCAGCGGGCCAACCCCCGCGACGCCGGCAACGTGCTGGGCACCCTTGTCCGCCATCCGGATCTGACCCGCTCCTACCTGCACTTCAACGCGCACCTACTGCGCGCGTCGACGTTGTCGGACCGGGTCCGCGAGGTCGCGTTGCTGCGCGCCGTGCACGTGCGCCGGTCGGACTATCTGTGGGACCACCACCTGCCGCTCGCGCGGCGCGCGGGGCTCACCGACGCCGAGATCGACGCGATCGCAGAAGGCGACCCCGTTGACACCCTCGACCGACTGCTGGTGCGCACCGTCGACGAACTGAACGCCACCAACACCGTCGGCGACGCCACGTGGTCGGCACTGCGGGAACACTTCGACGAGCGTCAGATCCTGGATCTGCTGTTCACCATCGGCTGCTATCAACTACTGGGCGCGGCGGTGAACGTGTTGGGCGTACTTCCCGAATCGCAGTGAGCGCGTTCTCGTTGACGCCGTGGGCCCGGTATGTAAACCTGATACGCAATAATGAGAATCGCGTTCTCGCAGCCCGGGATCGTCGGAACGGAGTGAATATGGCCGAAGACCTCACCGCGGTGGATTTCTTCAGGGACAGTCGCCTGACGGACGACCCGTACACGTTCTACGAAGCGTTGC
The DNA here is from genome assembly GCF_001552715.1 of Mycolicibacterium vaccae NBRC 14118 = CIP 105934. Classification (GTDB taxonomy): domain Bacteria; phylum Actinomycetota; class Actinomycetes; order Mycobacteriales; family Mycobacteriaceae; genus Mycobacterium; species Mycobacterium vaccae. The sequence goes on from NZ_BCRS01000006.1 coordinate 65,394, forward strand.
GCGACAAGTGCCCGGTGGCGCGTGAAGACCACTACGGCGTCACGATGGTCACCGGATGGCAGGAAGCCGTCGACGTCTACAACGACGCCGACGCGTTCTCGTCCTGCATCTCGGTGACCGGCCCCTTCCCGGGTTTCCCGGTGCCGCTGGACGAGCACCGCGACGAAGACATCTCCGAGCTGATCGAGAAGCACCGCGACGAGATCCCGTTCAGCGACCAGCTGCCCACGCTCGACCCGCCGACACACACCAACCACCGGGCGCTGCTGATGCGCCTGATCACGCCCAAGCGTCTCAAAGAGAACGAAGACGCCATGTGGCAGCTGGCCGACGACATCCTCGACGACTACCTGGCGCCGGGGCAGGGCGAGTTCATCAAAGGGTTCGCGGCGCCGTTCACGCTGCGGGTGATCGCCGACCTGCTCGGTGTCCCGGAGGGCGACCGACCGGAACTGCTGGAGCGGCTCGCCAAAGGCACCCACGGCAGCGGCCTCGGCAACGCCGAGAAGGCGCTGACCAAGACACCGCTGGAGTACCTGTACGAGGTCTTCGCCACCTACGTCGAGGATCGACGCGCCGAGCCGCGCGAAGACGTGCTGACCGGCCTGGCCACGGCGACGTTCCCGGACGGCACCGTGCCGGAGGTCGGCGACGTGGTCCGCGTGGCGACCAACGTGTTCTCCGCCGGCCAGGAGACCACCGTGCGACTGCTGAGCACGGCGCTCAAGGTGATCGGGGAGCGCCCCGACGTTCAGGAGCAGCTGCGTGGCGACCGCAGTCTGCTGACGAACTTCATCGAGGAGTGCCTGCGCATCGAGAGCCCCGTCAAGGGGGATTTCCGGATGTCGCGCGTGCCCACCACCATCGGTGACCAGCAACTCGGCGCAGGCTGCACGGTGATGGTCATCAACGGCGCCGCCAACCGCGATCCGCGCCGCTTCGAGGACCCCGACACCTTCGACCCGGCACGCAAGAACGCGCGACAGCACCTGGCGTTCGGCCGCGGGATCCACAGCTGCCCCGGCGCACCGCTCGCCCGTGCCGAGACCCGGGTCGGTCTGGAGCGACTTCTGGACCGCACCACCGACATCCGCATCTCGGAAAGCGAGCACGGCCCGGCGGGCAGCCGGCGCTACAACTACATCCCGACCTACATCCTGCGGGGACTGACCGAACTGCACCTGGAGTTCGACGTTCGATGAAAGTGATGGTCGACGAGGACCGGTGCGCCGGCCACGGCATGTGCCTGACGCTGTGCCCGGACGTATTCCAGATGACCGATGACGGCTGGGCCGTCGCCGACCCCGAGACGGTGCCCGCCGGCCTCGAAGATGCCGCCCGCGAGGCCATCAGCAGCTGTCCCGAACGAGCAATTCGCGAAATCGACTGAGAGCAGGAGACACAACAGTGGCCAAGGGCTATGTGATCATCACCGAGGACATCAAGGACGCCGCGGGTATGGCCGAGTACGCCAAGCTTGCCGGTAAGACGATGGCCAACGCCAAGGTGCTGGCGTTCGGTCCGGCGGCCGAGACCCTCGAGGGTCAGTGGCACGGCACCCAGACGGTGCTGCTGGAGTTCGACTCGGTGGATGCGGCGAAGGAGTGGTACTACTCCGACGAGTACCAGGAGGCGGCCAAGCTACGCCAGGCTGCGGCCGATTGCAACGGGGTCATCGTCGCCGGGTTCTGACGGCGCACCCGCGGTGATCAGTAGGGGGACAACGCCGCCACCGCTGTAGTGGTCGTCGCACGAACCAGCAGCTCGGCGAGCTCGCGGGGCCGGGACAGGAACGGCGAATGCGATGCGTCGATCGACAGCTGATCGACGCCGAGCCTGCGGGCTACGGTGTCGGCGAGCCAGCGGGGCATCGACCGGTCCTGCTCGCAGACGACGAAACTGCGAGGCAACTCAGCAGCCCAGAAGGTCGGCACCGACACCGGGGTGACGGTGGTGTCGCCGAACCGCTCCGGGCCGAGCCGGTCGAACGCCCACCGCGCGGTGGCTTCGTCGCAGTCGTGGTAGAAGTACTTCCACGCACCGTCGAAATCGGCGAACCACATCGCGCCGTCATCGTCGAACCGCAAGTACCCCAACATCTCTCCGACGTCGCCGTCGAACTCGTCGCCGAGATCGTCAGCGCCGTCGCGCATCGCCATCGCCTCGGGGTAGGTGCGGCCCTCCCGCGGCAACGCCGCCGCGAGGTAGACGATGTGGCGCACCAGATCCGGCCTCGCGTCCGCGGCCAGAGTGGCGTCGAAGCCACCGCCGGAATGACCGACCAGCACAGCGGGTTCGCCGTCAGCGCCTGCCAGGGCAGAGACGATGGTGTCGCGCCGATTGGCCAGGGTCGACTCCTCGTCGACCCGCGCACCGTGACCGGGAAGGTCGACCGCCACGGCGTCATGCCCCAGTGTTCGCAGTTCTGCGATGGTGCGTTCCCAGCACCACGCGGCGTGGAAGCCGCCGTGAACGAGAACGAAACGCATTCCGCTAGCTGAGCACTCGCACGGGCACATGGGACCAGCCCGCGACATTCTGCATGGCCACCCGCCGGCAGTCGTCCCACAGCACCTCGTAGCGCGGCATGAAGTCGAGAAGCCGTTCCAGCGCGATCGCACTTTCCATCCGGGCCAACGCCGCACCCAGGCAGCTGTGCACCCCGTAACCGAAGCCGAGATTCTGCGCCTCGGTGCGGTCCCGGTCGATGTCGAACTTCTCGGCATCGGTGAATGCCGCAGGGTCCCGGTTGGCTGATCCGCCCAGCAGGAAAACGGGTTTACCCGCCGGAATGGTGACGCCGTGCAGGGTGACCTCGCGCATGGAGCGTCGCACGTTGTACTGGGCGGGCGCCTCGTAACGCAACAGTTCCTCGACCGCTGCCGGAATCTTGCTGCGGTCGTCGAGGAGCTTCTGCCACTGATCGGGGTTCTGGGCGAACGTCACGGCCGCGTTGCCGATCAGCTTGGTCACGGTTTCCGCGCCGGCACCGCCCAGAAGGGTTGCGAAGCCGGCGATCTCGACGTCGGTGAGACGTTCCTTCTGTCCGTCCTCGCGTTCGATCTCGGCCTGTACCAGGCGGGTGAACATGTCGTCCTGAGGTTCGTCGCGGCGCTGCTGGATCAGTTCGAAGTACAGCCCCATGGCTTGCGCCACGGCCTCCTGGCCCTCGGGGGACATCTCGATCTGACCGGGCTCGCGATGCAGCGAGGTGTCGACCCATCGGCGCACCTGCTGCCTGCGGTGCGCCGGCACACCCAACATCTGGGTGATCACCTCGACCGGGAAGAATGCCGCGAAATCCTGGACAACGTCGAAGCGGTCCGTATCGGCCGCAGCGAAGCATCGGTCGATGGTCTCGACCACCATCGGCTTCAGGTTCGCGATCTGACGCGGCGTGAACACCTTGTTGACCAGGCTGCGCATCTGCCGGTGTTCGGGCGGATCCATCAAGATGATCATCTTCATCGGCACCGGCGCGCCGGACTTCACCATGGCCAGATCGAGACCGTAGGCCGACGAGAACGTCTCGTAGTCCTTGAACGCCGCAGCGACGTCGGCGTGCCGGGACAACGCGTAGAAGTCGTGCTCGGCGTTGTAGTACACCGGCGCCTCGTCGCGCAGACGCCGGTACAGCTCCCAGGGGCCGTTGAAGAACTCCTCGGAGAACGGGTCGAAGACGAGTTCGGCGGCGGTCACTCGTCGACGATCGAGATCGCTTGTCGCGGGCATTGGCGTACCGACTCCCGGACCCCCTGTTCGTTCTCCGGCGTCACCTCGTCCTGCAGGACGTGCAGGTAGTCGTCTTCGTCGAGATCGAACACCTCCGGGATGATGCCCATGCACACCCCGTTGCTCTCGCACAGGCCGAAATCGACCACAATCTTCTGGCTCATTTCAGCACCCTCACCGGCACATGGTGATATCCGGCGACGTTCTGCATGTGCACCTTCTGCAAGCCGTCGAAATCGACCTCGAAACGCGGCATGAAGTCCAGCAGGTGCTCCAGCGCGATCGCGGTCTCCATCCGAGCCAGTGCCGCGCCGAGGCAACTGTGAATGCCGTAGCCCAGCCCGAGGTTCTGCGACTGGGCGCGGTCGCGGGTGATGTCGAATGTCTCGGCGTCGTCGAAGGCGCGGGAATCTCGGTTGGCGGCCGCCTTCATCAGGAACACCGGCTTGTTCGCCGGGATGGTGCCGCTGGGCACGTGGGCCTCTTTGAGGGTGAAGCGCACGTTGTACTGCACCGGTCCGACGTAGCGCAACAGTTCCTCGACGGCGGCGGGGACCAGGCTGCGATCGTCGAGCAGCATCTGCCACTGCTCGGGATGGCGGGCGAATTCGACCACTGCGCTGCCGACCAACTTGGTGACCGTCTCGGCCCCAGCGCCGCCCAACAATGAGGTGAAGCCGGTGATCTCGATGTCGTCGAGCTTGCGCATCTCGCCGTTCTCGCCGGGAATCTCCGCGGCGATCAAGCGGCTGATCATGTCGTCCTGAGGATTGCGCCGTCGCTCCTGCGTCAAGCTGTAGTAATACATACCGGAGTCGATGTGGGCCTGCATGCTCCGCTCGCTCAGTCCCATTCGGCCGGGCTCGCGCTCCAGTCCCACGTCGATCCAATGCCGGACCTGCTGCCGGAACTCTTCGGGCACGCCTGCCATCCGGGTGATCACCTCGACCGGGAAGGGGCCCGAGAAGTCCTGCACCACGTCGAAGTTGTCCGGGTCGACCTTGCTCAGGTAGTGCTCGACGAGTTCGATGACCGTCTCGCGTTGCGACTGGATCGCGCGTGGGGTGAAAGCCTTGTTGAGCAGGCTGCGCATATGTCGGTGGTCCGGCGGATCCATGAAGATGATCGACTTCATCGGTTTGTCTTCGGAGCGGATCATGTCGAGGTCGCAGCCCTGGCTTGAGGAGAACGCCTCGTGGTCCTTGAGTGCAGCCGCGACATCCGCATGCCGGGTCAGCGCGTAGAAATCCTGATGCTCGTTGTAGTAGATCGGCGCCTCGTCACGCATCCGCCGATAGATCGCATACGGATCGTCGAAGTAGTCCTGCGAGACGGGATCGAAGTGGAGTTCAGGAGCGGTCATCGGTGTTCCTCCGTCGCGGCTACTGGGGCCGGAAGCGTTACGAGAAGTGCGTTTACCGTAACGCTAACAGTTTCCTGTGGTCCAGCAATGGATTCTGCGGTGTTGGTCCTCAGTCAGGCTTCCCGCCGGCCGGTGCGCCGACCACCACGTCGAGAAGCCCTTCGAGTAAGCCCAGGTCGCCGCCCACCTCGGCGGCCACCTCGCGCACCACTGCGACATCCTTGCCGAGAAACTCGCCGACCGACTCGATGAACGACTGCACCGACCCCCGCGCACCGGCGATCTCGGCGGCGCGGCTGGCCCCGCTTCCGTGCCCGACCGCTTCCAGCAAGCCGTCCTCGCGCACTCCCACGTGCGCGGCGAACGAGGCTGCCTCACGCAACATTCCGAGCTGCGCGGCAAACATCGCGTTGTTCAACAGCTTCACCCACTGGCCCGCCCCCAGACCCCCGACATGCAGGATCGGGTCACCGTACGCGGCCAGCGTGGGACGGGCCGACTCCAGGGCCGTCGCATCCCCGCCGACGAACAACGTGATGTTCCCGGCCGCGATATCGTGCGGTCCACCGCTGACCGGCGCGTCGAGCACGGAGATCCCCGGCGCCGCCGCGGCCAGCAGGTCGGCGGTGCGCGGGCTGCCAGTGGTGTGCACGACCAGCACCGAATCGGCTGGCATGGCGGCGAGCAGTCCGCCGTCCAGACATGTCTCGCGCACCTGGGCATCGGTGAAGACGCAGATCACCACCACGGCGGCGCCGACGGCTACCTCGTCGAGTCCGGTCACCGCGGTGGCGCCGAGTTCTGAGATGGCGGCGCACTTCTCGGTCGACCTGCCCAGCACCCGCACCTCGTGGCCGGCCTTGACGAGGCGCTCCACCATCGGGGCACCCATGCGGCCCGCACCGACGAACCCGACGGTGCTCATCGGGTTGCTCTGC
>NZ_BCRS01000007.1 GCF_001552715.1 Mycolicibacterium vaccae NBRC 14118 = CIP 105934
GGCCACCGCGCCCCCTGCCTGCCACACGACCCCCGCGGCGGTGACCAGCCAGCTGGTCAGCGCGGCGGGCACCAGGCGCAGGTCCACGGCCTCACACCCGGACCAGCGGGCGCAACTTGTCCAACCGGGCCGGCCCGATCCCGTCGACGTCGCCGAGCTGGTCCACGCTGTCGAACCGGCCATTGGCGTCCCGCCACGCGACGATCGCCGCGGCGGTGACCGGCCCGACACCGGGCAGCGTGTCCAACTGCGCCTCCGTGGCCGTGTTCAGGTCGACCAGGCCGCCAGGGCCCGGAGACGGGTCGCCCGGCGCGGTCCCACCGGCCCCGGACGGCTCGGACACCACCGAGCTGCCCAGCTCGGCGGGCTGCCCGGGGGCGGCGGCGATCCCGACCACGATCTGTTCGCCGTCGGTGACCCTGCGCGCCATGTTCAGCCCCAGTACGTCGGCGCCGTCGAGCGCGCCGCCGGCCGCCTGTAGCGCATCGGCGATCCTGGCCCCGGGCGTGAGGGTGACCAGCCCCGGGGTGTGCACCAGCCCGACCACACTGACCACCACGGGTTCCGCCGGACCCGGGGGCGCCGGACCAGCCGTCGGAGCCGCCGAGGACACCATCTCCACCGGTGGGAGTTTGGCCGCCACCACCGCCGGCGGGCTGTCCCGGATCAGGCTGATGACCGTGACCAACACCGCGACGACGCCGACGGCGCCGAGCGCGACCACTCCGGCGCGTCCCGGGTCGGCCCGGATCCGGGCCAGCAGCGGCGACGAACCGTCCGGCGGCGCCGTGGGCAACCAGCGCGACAGCAGCGTGTCGGGCGGATCGTCGTCGTCTTCGGCGACCACGTCACCGGCCGGCCCCAGCCGGCGATGCAGCCGCTCGGTGGACATTTCGGTGGACATGTCGCGACGGTATGCCGGCCCGGCGACGGCGCCGCGGCGATGCGGGGACCGCGTGCCGAACCTGGGGATGAACTCCGCTCTGGGGACAACGGTGGCTAGCATGCTCACTGATGAACCGCCGAGCCCCGTTGATCGCAGGTGTGGCGTTCGCGGTGCTCTACGCGACAGCTGTGCTGCTGCTTCCCGCCCTTCCCGGCCCGGACTCCGGGATCTCCCGCGTCCAGGCACTGCTGTTGGCGTCCGCGGCGCTCGCGCTGGTCGTGGTCCTCGCGTTCGCACGGGACCGGCTGACCGGGCCGCCGGCGCATCTGTTCACGATCGGCTCGGCCCTGTTGGCCACGCAGCTGTGTGTGGCGGCCTGGTTCGCCGCAGGCACCGAGCTGCGTCCCGGTCAGGTCACCGCCGGCACCGAGCGCGCCCTCGACGACATCGCCGCGATGTGGCTGCCCGTCGGCACCATCGCCAATGTGCTGGTGGCCGTCCCGATCCTGTTGACCGCCAACGAGGATCGGCTGCCGCGCTGGCTGGGCACGGCCGCGGCGGTGTTCACGGTGGAGCAGCTGATCGAGACCATCACGATCATCGGTCCGCCGGGCAGCTTCATCTCCCCTGGCGGCCCGATGAACCAGTACCTCGGCGGGACCCTGACGGCGGCGTTCTTCCTCGCGCTCGGTGTCGCGCTGGTGCTGCCCGACCGGCCCGCCGCCCCAGATGACGACCCGGCGCGGGAGTCCGCACCCGCCGACGAATCGCCGGTGGACTGATGGCCCCGCCGCGGCTGGTGCCGCCGTGCACCGCGCCGATCTCCGGGGCGGACAGTCTGCGCGCCGAGGTCCGCCGATTCCTGAGCGAACAACGCGCCGCAGGCGCGTACACGCCCACGCCGGACGCGTGGTTGTGCGCGTGGGACGAGGAGTTCACCGCCGCGCTGGCCGAACGCGGATGGCTCGGGATGACGGTCCCGGTCGCCTACGGCGGACACGGCCGCTCCTTCCTGGAACGGTTCGTCGTCACCGAGGAACTGCTCGCCGCGGGCGCGCCGGTGGCCGCGCACTGGATCGCCGACCGGCAGATCGTACCGTCGCTGCTCAAGTACGGAACCGAGGAGCAGAAGACCGAGTTCCTGCCCAGGATCGCGCGCGGGCAGTGCTTCTTCGGCATCGGGATGAGCGAACCGGACGCCGGCTCCGATCTTGCCGCCGTGCGCACCCGCGCCGACCGGGTCGACGGTGGCTGGCAGTTGACGGGCACGAAGGTCTGGACCTCGGGCGCGCATCTGGCGCACGCGTTCATCGCGCTGGCGCGCACCGCACCGCTGGACCCGCAGCACCGGCACGCGGGCCTGAGCCAATTCATCGTGAACCTGCGCGGTCCCGGGGTGGAGGTCCGCCCGATCGTGTCGATGAACGGGTCCCACCACTTCAACGAGGTGATCCTCGACGGCGCGTTCGTGCCTGACGACATGGTGTTCGGCACCCTCGGCGAGGGCTGGACCCAGGTGACGTCGGAGCTGGCTTTCGAACGCAGCGGGCCCGAGCGGTTCCTGTCGACCTTCGTACTGCTCGACGCGTGCGCTGAAGCCGCTGCGGCGCAATCCGATTCGCGCAGTGGAGAATTGGGTCGGCTGGTGGCCCGGGTCGCGGGGCTGCACCAGATGTCCTCGGCGGTGGCCGGTGCGTTGGAACGCCACGAGCCCGCGGATGTGGCGGCGGCCGTGGTGAAGGTGCTGGGCACCACCACCGAGGGCGACATCGCCGAGTTCGCCCATCTGTCGGTCGGCCCCGAGGCGCCGCAGCGCTTTACGGCGATGGCGGACCTGTCCGTCGATCAGCGCCCCGGCTTCACGCTGCGCGGCGGCACGAACGAGGTTCTGCGCGGGGTCATCGCGCGCGGATTGGGGATCCGATGACGATGCCGGGGGTCGACCCGGCGCTGGCCGACATGATGGACGCGGTGTTCGCCGAGCACGGCAGCGACGACGACCTGTGGGATCGCCTGGACGCGCTGGGTCTGGTGCGGCTCACCGGTCCCGAGGAGACGGGCGGCAGCGGGGCGGGCTGGGTCGAGGCCGCCGAGCTGATGTCGGCCGCGGTGCGCCACGGGGTGCGGACGCCGTTGGCCGAGAACGATCTTCTGGCCGGCTGGTTCCTCGACGCGGCCGCGATGCGGTACGACGCCGCGGTGCGCACCGTGTGCCTGCTGGACGCCGACGGGGCCGCCGAGGCGGTGCCGTGGGCGTCGCGTGCCGAGCGGATCGTCGCGATCTGGCCGCACGACACCGGCTACCTCGCCGCCGACGTGGCCGCCGGCGCGGTGGCGATCACTGCCGGCGCGAACATGATCGGCGAGCCCAGAGACCGGGTACAGGTGGATGTCGCATCCGTGCCGGGCGTCTCCGTCGGCGCCGACCTGGTCGCCCGGCTGGCACTGAAATCCGCACTGGTCCGGGCGATTCAGGTGTGCGCGGCTCTGGACGGGGCGTTGGCGCTGTCGATCGAGCACGCCGCCTCCCGGGTTCAGTTCGGCCGTCCGCTGGCGAAATTCCAAGCTGTGCAACACCTGATCTCCGGCATCGCGGCCGAGGCCGCACTGGCCCGGTCGGCCACCGAGGCGGCGCTGTCGGCTGCCGTGGACAGCGACTGGACCTCCCCCGGACTGGAATTCCTCGTCGCCGCGGCGCGGTCGTGCGCCGGTCACGCCACCTCGGTGGTGGTGCGCGACGCACATCAGGTGCTCGGCGCGATCGGCACGACCAGGGAACACTCGCTGCACCTGTTCACCCGCGCGGCGCTGGCATGGCGGTCGGAGTTCGGATCGGTGCGCCACTGGGACACCCTGCTCACCGACATGGCCACCGGGGCCGGGGCACACCGGTTGTGGGACTTGATCTGCCCGTAAGTGGTCAGCGCACCACCACCGTGCTGGGCTCCCTTGGCGCCCCGAGCATCTCGCGGTGCGACGGGGGCCGCCTACCGTCCTGGTCGGTGATGCCGTAACCGGCGGCGACTTCCGCGGCGATCAGGGTGCGGCCGCTGAGCGCGGCCAGTTCCGGATCGCGGTACAGCGCGTCGATCACCTGCCCGGTGAACTCGGGTGTCTCGGCCTGCTCGGCGAACCCCGCCAGAGCCTCGACATCGCCACCGAACGCCGACCGCAGCTTCTCGGTCAGCAGGATCCCCATCCACACCGACACCGTCGCGACCCCGGTGTCGCCGAAATCCACCGCCATGTCGGCGGCCATCTTGTCGATCCCCGCCTTCTGCGCGCCGTAGGCCGGGCCGTGCATGTAGCAGACCGACCCCGGTGAGGACGTGAAGGCGATCAGCGCGCGCTGTTGCGCGGTCAGCAGCGGCGCGGCGTACCAGGACGCGATGTAAGCCGAACGCAGACCGACATCGAGCACGTCGGCCAGCTCGAGCGGTCGCTGCCAGAACGGCCGGCGGCCGATCAGGTCGTCGGAGACCGCGGCGGCGTTGTTGACCAGCAAGTCCAGCCGCCCGGCTTCGGCGCCGACCCTGTCGAAGAGCGCCCCGACGGCATCGTCGTCGCGGTGGTCCAGCCGAACCCCGGTGCCCCACGGCTGCTCGTCGCCGACGCTGCGTCCGGTGCCGTAGACCTGCCAGCCCCGATCGGCCAGCGCCGTCGCGATGCCCAGTCCCGCTCCTCTGCTGGCGCCCGTCACCACGGCCACCCGCGCGATGTCACCCATGCGGCCACCCTAGAGCCATTACCTTGAGGCGATGATCACCCCCATGACCACCGACACCACGCGCCCGCTTCGCGTCATCCAATGGACCACCGGCAACATCGGACGGCGGTCGCTGCACGCGATCTTCGGCCGTGACGACATGGAACTGGTCGGGGTGTACGCCCACGGCGCGGACAAGGTCGGGGTGGACGCCGCCGAACTCGCCGGATGGCCCGAACCGACCGGGATCAAAGCCACCGGCGACATCGAGGAGCTGCTGGCCCTCAAGCCGGACGCCTGTTGCTACAACCCGTTGTGGCCCGATATCGATGAGCTGGTCCGGCTGTTGGAATCCGGTGTCAACGTCTGCTCGAGCGCCGCGTGGATCACCGGGGGCAAGCAGTCACCCGAGGATCTGGACCGCATCCGGAAAGCCTGCGCGACAGGCAATTCCACGATCTTCGGCAGCGGTGCGCATCCCGGGATGAGCAACCTGGTCGGGATGGTGCTGTCCGGTGCGTGCGAGCGGGTCGACGAGATCCGCATCACCGAGTCGGTCGACTGCTCCACCTACGAGTCGGCGGGCACGCAGACCGCGATGGGCTTCTCCCAGGATCCCGACACCCCGGGCCTGGCCGAGAGCGTGCGCCGTGAGAGCGAGGTCTTCGCCGAGGCCGCCGCGATGATGGCCGACGCGATCGGCGCCACCCTGGACCGGATCACGTTCGACGTCACGTTCACCGCGGCCACCGGGGACAGCGACCTGGGATTCATGAAGATCCCGGCCGGGACGGTGGCCGGCGTGCACGGTTATCACCGCGGCTGGGTCGGCGACCACAACATCGTCAGCGTCGGATTCAACTGGACGATGGGCGAGCACGTCACCCCGCCCAAGCCCCTCGAACACGGCCACGTGGTTCAGGTGTTCGGACTGCCCAACATGCGCACAGTGCTGCACTGCCTGCCGCCGAAGGACTGGACAGAACCGGGTTTCATGGGTCTGGGGATGATCTACACGGCGATGCCGGTCACCAACGCGGTGCCCGCGGTGGTGGCCGCCCCGCCCGGGATCGTCACGCTGGCCGATCTGCCGCCGATCACCGGCCGCTCCTCCGTCTGAGGGCCCCGCCGAGATTGCATTCCGGTCGCCCTGCACTCGAAAAACCCCGCATGGAATGCGGTTTCGGCGAAGGATCCGGGCGGGAAGAGCTCAGGCCACCTGAACGGCCACGCCCACCGCGCCGCCGCCGACGTGGATCGACAGCAACGGGCCCATGTCGGCGACCGTCAGCGACGAGATCTGCGGAAGTCGTTGCGTCAGTGCGGCACCGAGCTCGTCGGCGGCGTCGTGGTTGTCGACGTGATGCACGACGACCGCAGCGCTTCGCTCACCCATCACCTGCGCCACGCGGTCCACCATCGCGGCGTGCGCCTTGGTCACCGTCCGGATCCGCTGGTCGAGCACCAGCCTGCCGTCGACATCCAGGCACAGCAGCGGTTTGAGTGCCAGCGCGGTGCCCAGCCACGACGCGGCGGTGCGGATCCGTCCGCTGCGGCGCAGGTTGTCCAGCCGGTGCACGACGAGGAACACGTGCGACCGGGTCAGCGCCGAACGTGCGGCGGCTTCGACGGCGTCGAGGTCACCGCCGGCGCGCGCACACTCGGCGGCGGCCAGGGCGACGAATCCGACGCCCATCGCCGCCGACCGCGAGTTCACCACCCGCACCGCCGGACCGAACTCCCGGGCCGCCGTGGCCGCCGCGCTGTAGGTACTCGACAGGGCGGCCGAAAGATGCACGGCCACCACGCCGTCCCCGCCGCTGTCGTCGAGCGCGCGGCGGTAGGTCTCGACCAGTTCGGCCGGGGTCGCCCCTGCGGTGGTGACCTTCGGCCGGTCGTGGATGTCGTACGGGATGTCGTCGATCCCGTCGCGCAGGTCCACCCCGTCGACCAGCACGTGCAACGGCACCTGACGAATGTCCCACCGCGCGCGCTCGTCGGGCTGCAGGCGCGACGACGAGTCGCTGACGACCACTACCGGCATCGACTCTCAGCCGCCTGCCGACGGGACGTGGACGCCGGCCTCGGCCAGGCCCTTGAGCATCAGTTCGGCGACCGCCTGATGGGCTTCGAAGTTCCAGTGGATGCCGTCGGGATTGCCGCGGCCGCTGAGCACTTCCTCCCCCACGGCAGCCTTCAGGTCGACCAGCGGCACCCGGTGTTCGGCGGCCCACCCGGTGATCGCCGTGACGGTGCCCGCCCGGCCGTGATGGGCCATGCCGTAGGTCGGTGCGATGTGCACCGACGGCAGCGACGCCACCACCGGAATCCCGGGACGGTTGAAGTCGATTGCCGCCCTTGTCATTTCCAGATACTCCACGGTCAGGTGCGGGGGCAGGGCGGGCCGCGCGACCGGCGACAGTCGCGGCTGCACCCAGCCGTAGCCGTCGCGGACCCAGCGCCGCAACCGAGGTGGGCGGACGTAGCGGATCAGCTCACGCAGTGCGGTCGGCAGCGGCGAAGGCAACGAATCCATGCCCGACGTCGCGAAAACGACCGCGCCCGCCTTCGGCAGCGCAGCCCATGACCGTGGGTCCTGCGTCGCCGCCCACCACACGTCACGGCTGGTCCACCCGATCCGGCCGATCAGCTCCACATCCCAGTCCAGTTGCCCGGCAACGATGTTCGGCCAGATCCGGGGATCGTCGGACGGCAATCCGCCGGTCGGCCCGTAGTAGGACAGCGAGTCACAGAAGACCAGCAGCGTCCTGCGACCGGCCCCGGACTCAGAGGACATCGTTGGCGACCTGCGCCGAGGCGTTCCACACGTCGAGGCGCCACCGGATGTCGGCGAACGCGGCGGGGTCGCCGTCGGCGCGCGTGTGGCCGGCCAGCTGAACCCAGCTGGCGTTGCCCATGCCGCCGAGCACCGGCCAGTTCTCCGGCGGCAGCCCCAGCAGCTCGGCGGTGAGCGCGGCGATCAACCCGCCGTGCGCGACGAGCACGACCGGCCGCTCGGACCCGGCAGCTCCCCATTCGGTCTGCTGAGTCACCAACTCCTGCACCAGCGGCAGCGAACGTTCGGCGACATCGATCCGGCTCTCGCCGCCGTGCGGAGCCCAGCGTGCGTCGTCGCGCCAGGCCAGCCGTGCCCCCGGCGCCGCCGCGTCGACCTCGAGATGGGTCATCCCCTGCCAGTCACCGAGATGGGTCTCCCGTAGCCGGGTGTCGATGCTGACCGGTTGGCCGCTGCGCTCACCGAGCGCGACGGCGGTGTCCAGCGCGCGCCGCAGATCCGAGGAGACGATCAGCAGCGGTTGCCGTTTGGCGAGCACCTCGGCCGCGGCGACGGCCTGCTCGCGGCCCAGATCGCTGAGGTCGGTGTCCAGTTGGCCCTGCATGCGACTGCTCGCGTTGTACTCCGTCTGCCCGTGCCGCAGCATGACCAGGCGGCGGATCCTCATGCACCGTCTCCGGAAACGTCCTTCTGCACGTCCTCGAGGTCCACGGCGATGATCGGGCAGTCCCGCCAGAGGCGGTCGAGCGCATAGAAATTGCGCTCGTCCTCGTGCTGGACGTGCACCACGATGTCGATGTAGTCGAGCAGGGTCCAGCGTCCCTCGCGGGTGCCCTCCCGTCGCGCCGGTTTGTAGCCGGCGCGGCGCATCTTCTCCTCGACCTCGTCGACGATCGCGTTGACCTGCCGGTCGTTGGCACCGGATGCGATGACGAAGCAGTCGGTGATGACGAGTTGTCCGGAGACGTCGATCACCACGACGTCCTCGGCCAGTTTGGCCGCCGCCGCTTTCGCGGCGATGGTGGCCATTTCGATGGCTTCTGCTGAGGCGGTCAGGGCAGCTCTCCTTCACCTGCAAGGACGTGAGTCCGATAGAGATTTCGTTTGGCGACGTACTGCACCACGCCGTCGGGCACGAGGTACCAGATCGGCCGCGACTGTTCGGCACGGCGCCGGCAGTCGGTCGACGAGATGGCCAGTGCGGGCACCTCGATCAGGTTCAGCGCATCGTCGGGCAGTTCGGCCATGGCCGCCGAGATGTGTTTGCCGTCAAGTTCATAACCGGGTCTGCTCACCCCGACGAAGCGGGCGATCGCGAACATCTGCTCCCAGTTCTGCCACGACAGGATCGACGCCAGCGCATCGGCGCCGGTGATGAAGTACAGATCCGCATCCGGGTTCTGTGCGCGCAGATCCCGCAGTGTGTCCTTGGTGTAGGTGGGACCCCCACGGTCGATGTCCACCCGGCTGACGGTGAACCTCGGATTGGCCGCCGTGGCGATCACCGTCATCAGGTAACGGTCCTCGGCGGCGGTCACCTGACGTGCGCGCTTCTGCCACGGTTGACCGGTCGGCACGAACACGACCTCGTCGAGCTCGAACCGGTCGGCGACCTCGCTGGCCGCGACAAGGTGGCCGTTGTGGATGGGATCGAAGGTCCCGCCCATCACGCCCAGCCTTCTTCGTCGACGGCTGCCTGCTTGCACGAATGACGAGCTTACGGGAGTGCGCGCTCAGACCGCCGAGAGGCGATGGGAGTGCAACGCCTCGGACACCTCGAAGGCGACGCGGTCCGCGCGGTAGACGTCGCGGGCGTACTCCACGCACCGCCCGTCGCTGTCCACGGTGTTGCGGGTCAGCAGGGTACCCGCCGAGCCGGCGCGGACGCCCAACTGCGCGCTGGTGGCGTCGTCGAGGACGATCGACTCCAGCACCGCCGTCGAACGGGCCAGGTCCACGCCGTAGCGCGAGCGCAGCATCGCCCACAGCGAGCCGTCATCGGTGACGTCCAGGATGCCGGGGGTGAGCTCGGCGGGCAGATAGGTCGTCTCGATCGCGAACGGGACGCCGTCGACGCTGCGCAAGCGGTGGAAGACGTGCACCGCGGCGCCGTCGTCGAGGTCCAGGGCGCGGCGCACCGCGGGGCTGGCGATCTGGTGCGCGGCCCACAGCAGCCGGGCGGCGGGCCTGCGGCCCATCCGTGCGACCTCCTCGGAGAAGCTGCCGACGTGGAACCGGACCCGCGGCTCGGCGACGAACGTGCCGCGCGGCGGCTTCCGGTAGACCGCGCCCTCGCTCTCCAGCAGGGACAACGCCTGGCGCGCGGTCATCCGGCTGACGCCGTGTTGCTCGGCGAGCTCGCGTTCGGACGGCAGCAGCGTGTGCGGCCCCAGCTGTTCGGTGGCGATCAGGTCGCGGACGTCGGCGGCGATCGACATGTACAGAGGTGTGCCAGAGGGCATCTACGCAGCGTAGCGACGTAAGTCGACTTCGGTCGTCAGCATGTCCTTGTAAACACTTCGTGACGCCGTTGACGGGAGAGGCACCGCACCCGATACTTTGGTTCAACCATTTGGTCTATACCAAGTCCGAGACGAGGGAGCACGGATGTCAGAAGCGTCTCCGGAACGCGATTCCGCCGACCTCGCCCAGTTCGGCTACAAGCAGTCGTTGGAGCGCCGGACCGGGAAGTTCGCGTCGTTCGCGGTCGCGTTCGCGTTCGTCTCGATCGCCACCGGCATCTTCACCACCTACGGGTCGGTGCTCAACAGCTCGGGCCCGGTCGGCATCTGGACCTGGCCGATCGCGGTCATCGGCCAGCTGGCCGTCGCGTTCGTGCTCGGGGCGCTGGCCTCCCGGATCCCGGTGACCGGCTACCACTATCAGTGGATGTCGCGGCTGGCCAACCCGGTGCTGGGCTGGATCATCGGCTGGATCTCGTTCACGTTCCTGGCCGTCGTGGTCTGCGCGGTGGACTACACGATCGCCTCGACGATCCTGCCCGTGCTGCTGAACTACGAGAGCACACCCACGATCGCCTGGGTGATGACCGCGGTGGTGCTGCTGCTGCAGGCCCTGCTGGTCGCGTTCTCCACGCCGTGGGCCGAACGGGTCAACAACGGCCTGGTGACGCTGGAGTTGATCGGCATGGTCGCACTGACCGCACTGCTGCTCGTCGTGGCCGCGGTCCGCGGCGACATGGATTTCTCGAATTTGTTCAGCAAGGGCGCCGTGTCGACCGAGGGGTTCTGGAGCTTCGGTGACTGGACGTCGGCCGGGCCCTGGATGATGGGCTTCCTGCTCGGCGCGTTCACCATCGTCGGGTTCGAGTCCGCGGCCAACCTCGCCGAGGAGACCCACGACCCGGAGCGGGTCGTTCCCCGCGCGATGTGGCAGGCCGTCCTGGCCTCCGGCGTGCTCGGCTTCGTGTTCCTGGTCGCGGTGACGCTGGCCGCCGGTGACCCGGTCGCACTCGCCGACTCCGGCACCCCGATCGCCGACGTCATCGACAAGACCCTGGGTTCGGTGGTCGCCACGCTGTTGCTGCTGATGGTGGTGCTGGCCATCTTCGCGTGCGGGCTGGTCATCATGATCACCGGAGTGCGGATCACCTGGGCAATGTCGCGCGACCGGCGGTTCCCGGGCTGGCAGCAGTGGAATCAGATCTCGCCCCGGTTCCACACCCCACTCAAGGCCACCCTGCTCTACTTCTGCCTCGCTCAGCTGATCCTGGCGATCTTCGCCCACTCGGAGACGGCGCTGTTCACCCTGTTCGGCGCCGCGACCCTGCTGCCGGCGGTGATGTACGCATCCACGGTGGTGCTGTACCTGGTCAAGCGCAAGCAACTGCCGAGCAACGGCAAGTTCGACCTCGGCGTCTGGGAGGTGCCCATCCTGGTCGTCGCGGTGGCGTGGCTGGTGTTCGAGCTGGCGCTGTTCCGCGACGCGTCTTTCAAGGAGGCGTGGTCCTACGTCATCGTGATGGTGGCGGTCGGCGCGGCCTACCTGGCCTACCTGCTGATCCGTCACGGCAGCAAGAGCCTGTCGATGCCGGACATGCACTCGATCGACGCTGAACTCAGGGAGTGACGAACCAACCGATGCACCACATCCTGGCCATCGATCAGGGCACGTCGGGCACCAAGGCCGTCGTCGTCGACCTTCGGGACGGCGCGACGGCCCGCGTGCTGGCCATCGCCGAGGTGCCGCTGCGTCCCCGGTACCTGCCCGGCGGCGGCGTCGAACAAGATCCCGAGGCGCTGTTCGACTCCGTCGTCACCGCCGGACGCCGCGCGCTCGAGCAGGCCGCGGTCCCCGTGGCCGCGGTCGCGCTGGCCAACCAGGGCGAGACGGTGCTGGCCTGGGACCGTGCGACGGGCCGGCCCCTGACCCCCGCGATCGTGTGGCAGGACCGGCGCGCCGAACCGCTGTGCGCCGCACGGTCCGAGCATGCCGCGGAGGTGGCGCGCCGGACCGGGCTGGTGCTCGACCCGTACTTCTCCGCCCCGAAGATGGCCTGGGTGCGCGAGCACCTGACCCGCGACGGTGTGGTGACCACGACCGACACCTGGCTGCTGCATCGGTTGTGCGGCGCGTTCGTCACCGACGCGTCCACCGCCAGCCGGTCGCTGCTGACGTCGCTGGACGGCGTGAAGTGGGACGACGACCTCGTCGCACTGTTCGGCCTGGACGGCGAGGCACTGCCCGAGATCGTCGGCTGCGACGAGATCCTCGGCGACACCGACGTGTTCGGCGGCAGTCTGCCCGTCGCAGGCTTGATCGTCGACCAGCAGGCGGCACTACTGGCCGAGAGCTGCCTGGAGGCCGGGTCGGCCAAATGCACTTACGGCACAGGCGCTTTCCTGCTCGCACAGTTGGGTCCCGACCCGGTGCGGTCGACATCGGGACTGACGACGTCGGTGGCGTGGCGGCTGCGCGACCAGACTCGCTACTGCACCGACGGCCAGGTCTACACCGCGGCGTCGGCGATCCGGTGGGCCGTGGACCTGGGCCTCGTTCCAGCGGCCGATCAGATCGATTCCGCCGCAGCCGAATCCAGTGACGGCGTGCTGTGCGTTCCGGCGTTGGCCGGCCTGGCCGCGCCGTGGTGGGATTCCGCGGCCACCGCGTCGTTCTCGGGGATGACCCTGTCCAGCGGCCGCGGCCAGCTGGTGCGCGCCCTGGTCGAGGGCATCGCCGCCCAGGTGACGGCGCTGACCGACCTGGTGGGCGCCGATCTCGGGCGGCCGTTGACGCGGCTGCGGGTGGACGGCGGCCTGACCCGCTCTGCGGCACTGATGCAGGCCCAGGCCGACCTCGCCCGGATGCCGGTCGACGTGTACCCGTCCCTGCACGCCACCGCGCTCGGCGCTGCGGCGTGCGCGCGCCTGGCGCTGGAACCGGCGACCTCCGTCGCCGACGCGGTCGGCACCTGGACCCCGGCGCACACCTACGAACCGCAATGGTCCGCCGACCGCGCCGAGGACTACCTGCACCGATGGCGCCGAGCTGCCGAGATGGCTGCAGCCCAACACTATTCATCTGAGGAGAACCCATCATGAGCGGCGAAGCCGTGTCCGACGTCGTCGTGGTCGGCGCCGGGATAGTCGGCTCGGCGATCGCGCGGGCGCTGGCGGGGACACAGTTGTCCGTGACGCTGGTGGAGGCGCGCGACGACGTCGGCGACGGCACCAGCAAGGCCAACACCGCGTTGTTGCACACCGGATTCGACGCCACCCCGGGAACGCTGGAGTCACGCCTGGTCGCCCGCGGCTACCAGCTGCTCGGCGACTACGCCGAGCAAACCGGCATCCCGGTGGAACGCACCGGCGCCATGCTGGTGGCCTGGACCGAGGAGGAGTCGGCCGCCCTCGCCGGTCTGGTCGTCAAGGCCGAACGCAACGGCTACCGCGAGTGCGGCGTGGTGGGGGCCGACGAGGTGTACCGGCGCGTGCCCGACCTCGGGCCGGGTGCACTGGCCGGGCTGACCGTGCCCGGCGAGGCGATCATCTGCACCTGGACCACCAATCTGGCGCTGGCCACCGACGCCGTCGCGCGCGGTGCGCGGCTGCTGCGCGGCGCACGGGTCACCGGCGTCGAGGTCGGCCCCGAGCACACCACGCTGCACACCACCGCGGGCGAGGTCCGCGGTCGGTGGATCGTCAACGCCGCCGGACTGGGCGCCGACACCCTCGACGCCGAGTTCGGATATGAGCGTTTCACCGTGGTGCCGCGCCGCGGCGAACTGCTGGTGTTCGACAAGCTGACCAGGCCGATGGTGCCGCTGATCGTGCTCGCGGTGCCGTCGTCACGAGGCAAGGGCGTCCTGGTCAGCCCCACCATCTACGGCAACGTGATGGTCGGCCCGACCTCGGAGAACCTGCAGGACCGCACGGCCACCGGCACCTCCGAGAAGGGCTTCGACTTCCTGGTGTCGAAGGGCAGGGCGCTGATGCCGTCGCTGTTCGACGAGGAGGTCACCGCCAGTTACGCCGGTCTGCGGGCCGCGACCGAGCACGACGACTACCTCATCGACCTCGACGCCGCGCAGCGCTACGTGCTGGTCGGCGGGATCCGGTCCACCGGGCTCACGTCGGGGATGGCGGTCGCCGAACACGTCGCCGGGCTGCTCGACCGCGCCGGGGTGGACGTGACCGAACGTGACGGCCTGCCACCGCCACCGCGGATGCCCAATATCGGGGAGGCCGGGTTGCGGCCCTACCAGGACCGCGAGCGCGTCGCCGCCGACCCCGAGTACGGCAGGATCGTCTGCTTCTGCGAACGGGTGAGTGCCGGAGAGATTCGCGACACCTTCGACTCCCCCATCCCGCCTGCGGATCTCGACGGACTGCGCCGCCGCACCCGCGTGATGAACGGCCGCTGCCAGGGCTTCTACTGCGGCGCGCACACCGCGTCGCTGCTTCAGGCGGGAGTGGCGCGATGAACCACGTCGCAGTAGCCGTCATCGGCGGCGGTCCGTCCGGCCTGACCGCCGCAGCCACCCTGGCACCGCTGGTCGACGGCGAGGTGCTGGTCCTCGAACGCGAGGCGCAGACCGGCGGAATCCCCCGCCACAGCGACCATCTCGGGTACGGCATACGCGATCTGCACCGCTTCATCTCCGGGCCGGCCTACGCGCGGCGGCTCACGCAGACGGCCGCGGAGGCCGGCGCGGTCCTGGAGACCGAGGCGATGGTCACCGGCTGGTCGGGCGAGCGCACCCTGCAGGTCACCTCGCCGCGCGGGGTGCGCACCGTCACCGCCGACGCGGTGATCCTCGCCACCGGCGCGCGTGAAAGGCCCCGGCCTGCCCGGCTGGTGCCCGGCGACCGGCCCGACGGCGTGTACACCACCGGTCAGCTGCAGAACCTGGTGCACGTGCAGCACGCGCCGGTCGGTCGGCGCGCGGTGATCGTCGGCGCCGAGCTGGTCAGCTGGTCGGCGGTGCTGACCCTGCGCGAAGCCGGATGCGCCACCGCGGCGATGGTCAGCTCCTACCCGCGGGCCGAGGCGTACACGGCGTTCCGCTCCGCCGGCCGGTTGCTGCTCGACGGGCCGGTGCTGACCGGCAGCCGGGTGGTCGGCATCCACGGCAAGAACCGCGTCCGCTCGGTCACCGTCGAGCACACGGCCACCGGTAGGCGCCGCGAGATCGACTGCGACACCGTGGTGTTCACCGGTGACTGGATTCCGGATCACGAACTGGCCCGTACCGCCGGGCTGGACATGGACCGCGGGACCCGCGGCCCTGTGGTGGACCCGTCGCTGCGGACCAGCAGGCCCGGGGTGTTCGCTGTCGGCAACCTGCTGCACCCGGTGGACACCGCCGACGGCGCCGCGCTCGACGGGCGTCACGTCGCCGCCGCGGTGCAGGCCTGGTTGCGCCACGGGCCAGACGCCGCCCCGGCGCCCGCGGCGACACCCATCCGGGTCGAGGCCCCGTTCCGGTGGGTCGCGCCGCAACTGGTCACGGCCGACGGTGGCGTGCCGTCGCGGGGTGACCTACTGCTGTGGACCGACGAATACCGACGCCTGCCGAGGCTGCGCGCCATGCAGGACGGCCGGCTGCTGGGCAGCGGACGCACGCCGTGGCCGGCCGCTCCCGGTCGCGTCTACCGGGCGCCGTGGTCCCTGGTGGCCGGCGCGGACCCCAAGGGCGGGCCGGTCACCCTCTCGCTCGCCTGATCGCCGAAATCGCATTCCAGCGGCCCTTTTCGTCGGGAGACCGCGTGGAATGCGATTTCGGCGGGGTCAGACGGGCAGCAGCGCGTCGATGACCGAGGCGAGCTGCTTGGCCGAGCGGCACTCGTGCATCGTGATGATGTCCTGGTAGCGCGGCACGGCCGAATCGCCGCTGCCCCACAGGTGCTTCGGCTCGGGGTTGAGCCAGTGGGCATGTCTGCTGGCGTTGACCATGTGCGCGAGCAGATCGGTCTCGGGGTTGCGGTAGTTGTTCCGGCCGTCGCCGAGCACCAGCAGCGAACTGCGCGGCGACAGCACGTTCGGGAACTTGTCGAGGAACGACACGAACGCGTGGCCGTAGTCGGAGTGCCCGTCCCGGGTGTAGACCGCGGCTTCGCGGGTGATCCGCTGCACGGCCACCGCGAGATCGGCGTCGGGGCCGAACAACTCGGTGACCTCGTCGGTGGTGTCGATGAACGCGAAGACGCGGACCCGGCTGAACTGCTGGCGCAGCGCGTGCACCAGTAGCAACGTGAAGTGACTGAATCCGGCCACCGACCCGGATACGTCGCAGAGCACCACCAGCTCGGGACGCGCGGGATGCGGCTTCTTGAGCACCACGTCGATCGGCACCCCACCGGTGGACATCGACTTGCGCAGCGTCTTGCGCAGATCGATCTCGCCGGCGCGGGAACGTCGCCGCCGCGCCGCCAGCCGGGTGGCCAGTTGACGCGCCAACGGGCCGACCACACGGCGCATCTGGCGCAGCTGCTCCCCCGACGCCCGCAGGAACTCGACGTTCTCCGCCAGCTGCGGGACGCCGTACATCTGCACGTGGTCACGGCCCAGCTGTTCGGCGGTGCGCCGCTTGGTCTCGGACTCCACCATCTTGCGCAGCTGGGTGATCCGTTGGGCGGCAAGCGCTTTGGCGATCTGCTCCTGGGTCGGGGTGGGCTCCTCGCCGTACGGGGCGAGCAGACCTGCCAGCAACCGGCCCTCCAGATCGTCCAGGTTCATCGCCTTGAGCGCCTGATACGACGAGTACGACGGCCCGCGGCTGGAGTTGTAGCGGCCGTAGGCCTCCACGATCTGGGCGATCATCGCCGCCAGGCGCTCGTCGAGGCTGGTCGGTTCCTCGCCGTCGTTGTTGTTGCGCCAGTCGGTGAGCATGTCGAGCAGGGCCTGGCGCATCGCCTCGATGTCCTCGGGCGGCAGACCCGCCTCGCCGTCGGACTCGTCGTCGAGCACGGTCCTGGCGCCCAGCGCCGCCGGGAAGTACAGGTCGAACAGCGCGTCGTAGGTCTCGCGGTGATCGGGGCGGCGCAGCACCGCACACGCCAGCCCTTCGCGCAGCACGGCACGGTCGGCCAGCCCAAGGGTCGCCATCACCCGACCGGCGTCCACCGTCTCCGACGGACCCACCGAGATACCCTGCGCGCGAAGCGCTTCCACGAACTCGACCAGATGGCCGGGAATTCCGTGCGGCGCCAGCGGCTGAGGCGGACGGGTGCGTCGGGGTGGCATCAGTTGAGCCTCAGCTCCCCGGCGGCCTTGATCTGGTCGGACTGGTGTTTGAGCACCACACCCAGCGTCGCGGCGATCACCTCGTCGTCGATGGTGTCCAGCCCCAGTGCCAGCAGGGTGCGGCCCCAGTCGATGGTCTCGGCGACCGAGGGCAGCTTCTTGAGCGCCATCCCCCGCATCACGCCGATGATCCGGACCAGTTCCTCGGCGAGGCGTTCGGGCAGCTCGGGCACCCGCGACAGCAGGATGCGCCGCTCCAGTTCGGGGTCCGGGAAGTCGATGTGCAGGAACAGGCAGCGACGCTTGAGCGCTTCGGAGAGCTCGCGGGTGGCATTCGAGGTCAGCACCACCAGCGGACGCCGCTCGGCGGTGATGGTGCCCAGTTCCGGCACCGTCACCGCGAAGTCGCTGAGCACCTCCAGTAGCAGACCTTCGATCTCGATGTCGGCCTTGTCGGTCTCGTCGATCAACAGCACCGTGGGTTCGGTGCGCCGGATCGCGGTCAGCAGCGGGCGGGTCAGCAGGAACTCTTCGGAGAACACGTCGTCGCGGGTCTTGTCCCAGGCGCCGCCGTCGGAGCCGGCGGCGGCATTGCCGGCCTGGATGCGCAGGATCTGCTTGGCGTGGTTCCACTCGTAGAGCGCGCGGGCCTCGTCGACGCCCTCATAGCACTGCAGGCGCACCAGCCCGGAGCCGGTGGACTGTGCGATCGCGCGGGCCAGTTCGGTCTTGCCGACGCCGGCGGGCCCCTCCACCAGCAGCGGCTTGCCGAGGCGGTCGGCCAGGAACACCGCGGTGGCGGTGGCGGTGTCGGGCAGGTAGCCGGTTTCGGCCAGCCGCTTGGCGACATCGTCGATGTCGGCGAACATCGGCACGATCTGTGCGGGAACGGTCACGGGCGCTTCTCTCCTCGGGGCTCAGGCCGGACGGGTGTGGCCGTCGCCCCACACGATCCATTTGGTCGACGTCAGCTCGGGCAGCCCCATCGGTCCCCGCGCGTGCAGTTTCTGGGTGGAGATGCCGATCTCGGCGCCGAAGCCGAACTGCTCGCCGTCGGTGAACGACGTCGAGGCGTTCACCATCACCGCAGCGGCATCCACCCGTTCGCTGAAGCGCTGGGCCGCAGCCAGATCCGAGGTGACGATGGCCTCGGTGTGACCGGTGCCGTACTCGTTGATGTGGTCGATCGCGGCGTCGAGGCCGTCGACGACGGCCAGCGCGATGTCCATCGACAGGAACTCGGCGCGCAGGTCGTCCTCGGACGGGTCGGCGTGCACCGTGACACCCGCCGCGGTCAGCGCGTCGGTCAGTCGCGGCACCGCGACGTCGGCGATCGCGGCGTCGATCAGCAGCGACTCGGCGGCGTTGCAGACGCTGGGCCGCCGCGTCTTGGCGTTCAGCACGATGGTCTCGGCCATGTCCAGATCGGCCGACTCGTGCACGTAGACATGGCAGTTGCCGACGCCGGTCTCGATCGTGGGCACCTGCGCATCGCGCACGACCGCGTCGATCAGGCCGGCGCCGCCGCGCGGGATCACCACGTCGACCAGGCCTCGGGCCTGGATCAGGTGGGTGACGCTGGCGCGGTCCTCGCTGGGCAACAGTTGCACGGCGTCGACGTCGAGCCCTTCGGTGGCCAGCGCCGCGCGTAGTGCGTTCACCAACGCGGCGTTGGACTGCGCGGCCGACGAACTTCCGCGCAGCAGAACGGCGTTGCCGGATTTCAGGGTGAGACCGAAGGCGTCGACGGTGACATTGGGCCTGCCCTCGTAGACGATGCCGACCACACCGAGCGGGACCCGCTGCTGGCGCAGCTGCAGACCGTTGGGCAGGGTGCGCCCGCGCAGTACCTCGCCGATCGGGTCGGGCAGGCCCGCCACCTGACGCAGACCGTCGGCGATGCCCTCGACCCGCGCGGGATCCAGCGCCAGCCGGTCGAGCATGGCCGCCGGGGTGCCGGCCGCCCGCGCCGTCTGCAGATCGGCCTCGTTGGCCTCCAGGATCGTGCGGGTGTTCATCAGCACATGGTCGGCAGCGACGCGCAGCGCCCGGTTCTTGGTGTCGGTGCTCAGCGTCGCCAGCGTCCTGGCCGCCGCGCGGGCCCGGCGGGCGGCGTCGTGCACCTGCTGCCGCAGGTCGGGGACCGAGGGGGCCTGCACACTCATCTGGCCAGGGTATCGGACGTGTCTGCGGCTTTCGACACGCGTCGACCCCGTCGGCGGCTAGCTTGGCGCTCATGGCGACGCGGGTCTGTGTGGTGGGCAGTGTCAACGCCGACCTCACGTTCGGTGTCGACGCGCTTCCCGGGGCCGGGCAGACCGTCCTGGCGTCCGCGCTGTCGGTCACGCCCGGCGGCAAGGGCGGTAATCAGGCGGTTGCGGCGGCGCGCGCCGGCGCGGTGGTGCAACTCGTCGCGGCGCTGGGCACCGATGCCGCCGCCGAGGACCTGCGGGCGCACCTTCGCGCCAACTCCGTCGGCACCGACGGCGTGACGGCGGTGCCGGGACCGAGCGGCACGGCCGCGATCGTGGTCGACGGGACCGCCGAGAACTTCATCGTGGTCGCGCCGGGAGCCAACGCACATCTGAGCCTGAGCTCACCGGCCGTGCGGGACGTCGTCGCCGCCGCCGAGGTGGTGCTGATCTCTTTGGAGATCCCGGTAGACACCGCGCTGACGGCGGCCCGGGTCGGGCGCGCAGCCGGGGCGACCGTGGTGCTCAACGCGTCGCCGACCCCGGACGACGTCGCCGCGCTGGCCGAGGTGGTCGACGTGGTCGTGGTCAACGAGACCGAGGCCGAGGGCTGGTTCGACGGCGACCGGCCGCGGGTGCCGCAGGTGATCGTCACCCGCGGTGGGCGCGGCGCCACCTACTTCGGGCCGGACCGCCTGGACGTCCCGGCGCCCGCCGTCGAGGCCGTGGACACCACCGGCGCGGGCGACGTGTTCGCCGGCGTCCTCGCCGCGCACTGGCCGCGCGGCGTCGAGTTCGCGCTGCCGCGCGCCTGTGCCGCCGGGGCGTTGGCGACGCTGGTGCACGGTGCCGGGGACTGTGCCCCTTACAGTGAGGCTGTCGAGGACGTCCTGGAGGCGTCCTGACCCGACGGAAGGACCTCACCACGATGACCACCGGACCCCGCCCCCCAGAAGGCGACTGGCTCGGCACGCCGTTCCTTCACTTCACCCGGGAAGGGGCGTTCGGCGTCTGCAGGCTGGACCGTCCGGAGGCGCGCAACGCGATGACGCCGGCGATGTACTTCGGCATCAAGTACGCGGTCAAGCACGTCGAGAAGGACCCGGACCTGGCCGGCCTGCTACTGACCGGCACCGGCGACGTGTTCGCCCCCGGCGGCGACATGGGCGGCGGCGGGGCCGACAACTGGATGACCTTCGGCGCCACCCTCGGGATGGACGCGCTGCCGTTCGACACGCTGCGCCAGTCGGCCAAGCCGGTGGTGGCCGCGGTGAACGGGCTGTGCCAGGGCGGCGGGATGCAGATCGCGCTGTGTGCCGACATCGCCGTGGTCAGTGACCGGGCCACGTTCCGGGTTCCCGAGCTGTACCGGGGCATCGCCGACACCTACTACAGCCACATGCTGGCCCGGCTGATCGGGCCGGTGCGCACCCGGGACCTGATGTTCACCGGACGGACGTTGACGGCCGCGGAGGCGCACGACTGGGGGTTGGTCGCCCGCGTGGTGCCGCACGACGACCTCGCCGACGCCGCGCGGGAGGTCCTGGCGCAGTGCTGCCGGACCGCGCCCGCGGCCAGGACGGTGATCAAGTCCAGCCTGGACAACTACATCGGGCTCTACGACCGCATCGGCATGCAGGCCAGCCTCGGCGCCCCGGAGTCGATCGAGGGCTTCATGGCCTTCAAGGAGCGCCGGTCACCGGAGTGGGTGCACCCCGAGCTGCGCGTCGACGGCAGGCTCTAGTCAGTCCGGTCACGGGCACTACTCGGGAGGGATCGAGCGTTCGATCTCGTCGAGCCAGATCCGCGCCGACATGTCCGAGGGCGCCCGCCAGTCGCCCCGCGGCGACAGCGATCCGCCGTGGGAGACCTTGGGGCCGTTCGGCAATGCCGACCGCTTGAACTGTGAGAACGAGTAGAACCGCTGCGCGAAGACCTGCAGCCAGTGCCGAATCTCCTTCAGCGAGTACTCCGGTCGCTTGTCGTCCGGGTAGCCGGGCGGCCAGTCGCCGCGGGACGCGTCGCTCCACGCGTGCCAGGCCAGGAAGGCCACCTTCGACGGGCGGAACCCGAACCGCAACACCTGGAACAGCGAGAAGTCCTGCAGCACATAGGGACCCACCTTGCCCTCGGTGGACTGGATCTCCTCGTCCTCCCCGGCCGGGACCAGCTCGGGGCTGATCTCGGTGTCGAGCACGTCGAGCAGCACCTCGTTGACCGCGTCGTCGAACTGGCCGGACGTCGCGACCCACCGGATCAGGTGCTGGATCAGGGTTTTCGGCACCCCGCCGTTGACGTTGTAGTGCGACATCTGATCGCCGACACCGTAGGTGGACCAGCCCAGCGCGAGCTCGGAGAGGTCACCGGTACCCAGCACGATGCCGCCGCGCTGGTTGGCCAGCCGGAACAGATAGTCGGTGCGCAGACCGGCCTGCACGTTCTCGAACGTGACGTCGTAGACCTTCTCCCCGCGGGCGAACGGGTGGTCGATCTCGGTCAGCATCAACTCGGCCGTCTTGCGGATGTCGATCTCCGAGAACGTGACCCCGAGCGCTTTCCCGAGCCGCACCGCGTTGCTCTTGGTGCGGTCGCCGGTCGCGAAGCCCGGCAGGGTGAACGCCAAGATGTCGCTGCGCGGCCGGCCCAGCCGGTCCATCGCGCGGGCGGCCACGATCAGCGCGTGCGTGGAGTCCAGACCGCCGGACACCCCGATGACCACCTTCGGCGACCCGATCGCCCGCAGCCGCTGCTCCAGGCCCGACACCTGGATGTTGTAGGCCTCGTAGCAGTCCTGTTCCAGGCGAGCCGCATTCGAGGGCACGAACGGGAAGCGTTCGATCTTGCGCCGCAGGCCGATGTCGCCGGGCGGCGGGTCCAGCCGGAACGGGATGCGGCGGTACTCGTCGACGCTGATCCCGTGGTGCACACGGTTGTCGTCGAAGGTGCCCATCCGCATGCGTTCGGCGCGCAACAGTTCCAGATCCACGTCGGCCACCGAGCGGCGGACCCCTGCCGGGAAGCGTTCGGACTCGGCCAGGCAGTTGCCGTTCTCCCACACCATCGTCTGGCCGTCCCACGCCAGATCGGTGGTGGACTCGCCCTCCCCCGCGGCCGCGTACACGTAGGCGGCCAGGCAGCGCGCCGACGCCGAGCGGGCCAGCAGGGTGCGGTCCTCGGCCCGGCCGATCGTGATCGGACTGCCGGAAAGGTTGGCCAGCACCGTCGCTCCGGCCAGCGCGGCCTCGGCGCTCGGCGGGATCGGCACGAACATGTCCTCGCAGATCTCGACGTGCAGCACGAGATTCGGTACGTCCTCGGCGGCGAACAGCAGGTCGGGGCCGAACGGGACGTCGTCGTCGCCGATGCGGATGGTTCCGCGCACGTCGTCGCCTGCGGCCATCTGACGACTCTCGTAGAACTCCCGGTACGTCGGCAGATACGACTTCGGCACGACACCGAGCACCCGGCCGCGGTGGATGACGACCGCGGTGTTGTAAATCCGGTGCCCGAAGCGCAGCGGAGCGCCGATCACCAGCACCGGCATCAGCGCAGCCGACCCGGCGGCCACCTCCAGCACCGCTTCGTGCACGGCCTCCAGCAGCGCGTCCTGGAGCAGGATGTCCTCGATCGAGTAGCCCGACAGCGTCAGCTCGGGATAGACGGCCACCGCCACGCTGTCGGCGTCGCACTCGCGGGCCACCGCCAACACCTGCTCCGCGTTCGCGGCCGGGTCGGCGATGGCCACCGGTTGGGTGCATGCCGCGACACGGACGAAGCCCTGCTGGTAGGCCGAGTAGAAATCCATGCCTCATTGTTGCCCGTGACCGTCACGGATATGCATCGCCCCGCCCACAGGGCTGAGCAGCGCGAACATCGCAGCCGGGCCCGATCGCCTACATTCGGTGTGGTGGAAGCACCCGAACTCGTCGCGCTGCTGCAGGGCAGACGCGTCGCGGTGCTCACCGGGGCCGGCATGTCGACCGATTCGGGGATCCCCGACTATCGCGGCCCGGATTCCCCGCCGAGCAATCCGATGACGATCCGCCAGTTCACCTCCGACCCCGACTTCCGGCAGCGCTACTGGGCGCGCAACCACCTCGGGTGGCGGCACATGGATCGGACGCTGCCCAACGCCGGGCACCGCGCGCTGGCCGCGCTCGAACGCGCCGGTGTGGTGACCGGCGTGATCACCCAGAACGTGGACCTGTTGCACTCGAAGGCGGGCAGCAGCCACGTCATCGATCTGCACGGCTCCTACGCCCGGGTGATCTGCCTGGACTGCGGGCACTCGATGTCGCGCGCGGCACTGGCCGACCTGTTGGAGGACGCCAATCCGGGTTTCGCGGCGAAGGCCGCCGTCGGCGGCATCGCGGTGGCCCCGGACGCCGACGCGGTGGTGTCCGACACCGCGTCCTTCACGGTGGTGGACTGCCCCCGGTGTGCGGGCATGCTCAAGCCGGACATCGTCTACTTCGGCGAGAATGTGCCGAAAGACCGGGTGGAGCAGGCGTATTCGCTCGTCGACGAGGCCGATGCGTTACTGGTCGCCGGGTCCTCGCTGACCGTCTACTCCGGCTACCGGTTCGTCCGGCACGCGGCCGCGGCGGGAATGCCGATCGCGATCGTCAACCGGGGCCGCACCCGCGGTGACGATCTGGCTGACGTCAAGATCGACAACGGATGCTCGCCGATGCTGGCCCTGCTCGCCGATGAACTGCCGACCGCCGGGGCGGTCCTCACCAGGTGACGGGCATCCTGCGGACGGCGTGGATGAAATTCCCTGCCACGTAGGACGGTTCACCGGCCTGAAGGCCCGGGATCTGGGTGAGCAGCTCCCCGAGGATGGCCCGGAGTTGGGCCCGCGCCACATGGGCCCCGAGGCAGAAGTGTCGCCCGCCGCCCCCGAACCCGAGGTGAGGATTGGGGTCGCGGCTCAGATCCAATCGGTCCGGGCGATCGAACACACTCGTGTCCCGGTTGCCGGACGAGTAGAACATCACCACCTTCTCACCGGCCGAGATGTGCTGCCCGCCCAGCTCGTAATCGCTTGCCGCCGTGCGGCGGAAGGTCATCACGGGGCTTGCCCACCGAATGAACTCCTCGACGGCGCCGCCGATCCGGTGCTCGAAGTCCTCGACCAGCCACGCTCGTTGGTCGGGGCAGTCGGTGAGCGCCTTCATCGCGTGGCTGGTGGTCTGGCGGGTGGTGTCGTTGCCGGCCACCGCGAGCAGGACGAAAAACGCGGCGATCTCCGAGTCGGTGAGCCGGGCTCCTTCCACCTCGGCGTGCACCAGCGAGCTGAGCAGGTCGTCGCCGGGGTTCTGACGCCGTTGCGCGGTCAGCGCCAACGCCACCTGGTGGAGATACATCTGGCTCGCGAACAACACCTCCAACGGATTTCGGCCGTCGAGAAACTCCGGGTCCCCCCAACTCACCAGTGCGTCGGCGGCGTCGGCCACCTGATTACGCTCGCTATCGGGGATGCCGACCATGTCCGACAGCGTGCGCACCGGCAATTCCTTGGCGCAGTGTCCGACGAAATCGACCCCGCTTCCCGCCTCCCGCAGTTCGGTGACGATCTCGCGGGCGTTCGCTTTGATCGAGTCCTCGATCCGGCGTACCTGCCGGGGAGTGAACGCCGCATGCACGACCTTGCGGATCAGCGTGTGCCGGGGTGGATCCATCGCCAGAAACGACTGGGAGGCTTCCAGCAACTCTTCGGGGACGTTCTCGAAGAGCACTCCCTTGCCGGACAGGAAGACCTCACTGTTGCGGCTCACCTCCACGATGTCGGCGTGGCGGGTGACCGCCCAGTAGCCGGGGTCGGTGGGGTCCGGCATGAGCGAATCCTCGACCGGCGGATGCCAGCTCACCGGACGCGCCGCCCTGAGCTGGGCGAACGCGCCTTCCCGCTGATCGGCGGTGGTGGCCCAGAATGCCCGCGAGGACAGGTCGATGGGGTCGTGGGTCCGCGCCGACGGGTCGGCGGGAAGTGTGTGCGGGGTCACAGCCATGATCGGACGATACGACTAGACGCTATGTCTAGTCAATATGCCCAGGACCTCGGTTAAGCTCGATTCGTGCCGTCGGTGACCAGAAAGCCGCAGGCCGGTCGACAGGAGCGGCGCGAGCAGATCGAGCGTCGGCTACTCGAAGCGACCGACCGGCTGATGGCCGACGGCGCGAGCTTCACCGAACTCAGCGTCGACCGACTCGCCACCGAAGCAGGAATTTCGCGAGCGAGCTTCTACATCTATTTCGAGGACAAGGGTCACCTGCTGCGCCGGCTGGCATCACAGGTGTTCGGCGATCTCGCCGCAGCCGCACAGCGCTGGTGGTCGGTGACCGCCCGCCGCGACCCTTCCGACCTCCATGCCGCGATGACGGGAATCGTCGCCGCTTACCGGCGGCACCAACCGGTACTCGTGGCACTCAACGAGATGGCCCCCTACGATGCGGCGGTCGGCGAGACCTATAGCGAACTGCTCGCGGAGGTGAGCGAAAGCTTCAGAGCCGTGATCGTGGATGGCCAGAACGCGGGAACCATCCGGACGCAGCTTCCCCCGGAGACGACCGCCCACACGCTCGTGTTGATGGTCGAGCGGACGTGTCAGCAGAATCTGCCGTCCAAACCCTCGTCGTTCGACGCCGAGCTTGCGGATGTTCTTACCGAGATCGTTTGGGGCGCATTGTATCTCGCGCCAGCATCGCCCTAGACGGCGACGAGGTCGTCGGCGTGCACGGCCGGCCTGCGCATCTCGGCGGGCAGATCCGAGGTGGAACGGCCGAGCATGGTCGCCAACTCCGCGGCGTCGTAGGCCACCACGCCGCGGGCGATCATCGTGCCGTCCTGGTTGCGAAGCTCGACGACGTCTCCCCCGTAGAACCTGCCGGACACCGACGTGATACCGGCAGGAAGGAGCGAACGGCGCTGGCGTACCACGGCTCTCACCGCTCCGTCATCAAGGATCAACGCGCCGGAGGCTTCCGCGGCATAACGCACCCAGAACCGCCGGGCCGACATCCGCTCCTGACGCGGCGCGAACACCGTGCCCACCGAGGCGTCGTCGAGTGCGACAGCGGCATCTGAGGCCGCGGCCAGCAGCACCGGCACCCCGGCGTCGGCGGCCAACAGCGCCGAGGACAGCTTCGACACCATGCCGCCCGTGCCCAGATTGCTGCCCCGGCCGGCCGTCACGCCTTCGAGGTCATCGGGCCCGGCCACCTCGGGGATGAACCGCGCAGGGTTGTCCCGGTCCGCCTTGCGGGGATCACCGTCGTAGAGACCGTCGATGTCGGACAGCAGGATCAGCGCGTCGGCACCGACGAGTTGCGCCACCAGCGCGGAGAGCCGGTCATTGTCGCCGAACCGGATCTCGTTGGTGGCCACGGTGTCGTTCTCATTGACGATGGCCACCGCGTGCAACGCACGCAACCTGTCCAGGGTGCGCTGGGCGTTGTTGTGCTGCACCCGCATCGAGATGTCGTGAGCGGTCAGGAGCACCTGCCCCACGGTGCGCTGATACCTGCCGAACGCCGCGCTCCACGAATTCACCAGGGCGACCTGCCCGACGCTGGCCGCGGCCTGCTTGGTGGCCAGATCAGTCGGCCGCCGGGACAGGCCGAGTGGTTCGATGCCGGCCGCGATCGCCCCCGAGGACACGATCACCACATCCGAACCGGCCCGCATGCGGGCCTCGATGGCATCGGCCAGCGACTGCAGCCGGTTGTTGTCGAACACCCCCGACGGTGTCGTCAGCCCAGTGGTGCCGATCTTGACGACCACCGAGCGCGCCGTGCGGATCGCCTCCCGGTGGGCGCTCATTCTTCGGGTTCGCTCTGCCTGCGCGCCTTCCGTGCCGCCTTACGCTCGTCCGCCCCGACGCGGTCGGTCTGCTCCAGACGGATGTCGGTGCCGCGTCCCGACAGGTACACGTCGACGCCGGCGGGAGTCTGCGGCTCCCAGTCGAAGGTCATGTCGCCGATGGTCACCGCACATCCCGGTTTGGCGCCCAGTTTGATCAGCTCGTCCTCGACGCCGAGTCGAGCCAACCTGTCCCCGAGGTAGCCGACGGCTTCGTCGTTGTCGAAGTTGGTCTGGGCGACCCAGCGTTGCGGCCGGGTGCCCTTGACCACGAAACCGCCCTGGCCGTCGGGCTCGACGGAGAACGCGGTCTCGTCGACCGGGATCGGCCGGATCACCGGTCGGCGCGGCACCACCGCGGGCTGGCTGGCCCGGTAGGCGGCCACCATGTCCCACAGCGCGAACGTCAACGGCCGCAACCCTTCCCGGGTCACAGTCGAGATCTCGAACACCGGCCAGCCGAACTTCGTGGCGATGTCCTCGCGCAGGAAGTCGGCCAATTCGCGGGCGTCGGGGACATCGATCTTGTTCAGCACCACCGCGCGTGGGCGTTCGGCGAGGTCGCCCAGGATCGAATCGCCCTGCAGCGTCGGCGTGTACGCCGCGATCTCGGCTTCCAGCGCGTCGATGTCGGAGATGGGGTCGCGGCCGGGCTCCAGAGTCGCGCAGTCGACGACGTGCACGAGCACCGCGCAACGTTCGATGTGACGCAGGAAGTCCAGTCCCAGTCCACGGCCTTCCGACGCGCCCGGGATCAGCCCCGGGACGTCGGCGACGGTGTAGGTGTGTTCGCCGGCGGAGACGACACCGAGATTGGGCGCCAGCGTGGTGAACGGGTAGTCGGCGATCTTGGGCTTGGCGGCCGAGATCGCCGACACCAGTGAGGACTTGCCCGCCGACGGGAAACCCACCAGGCCCACATCGGCGACGGTCTTGAGCTCCAGGGTGAGATCACGGGCCTCGCCCTTCTCGCCGAGAAGGGCGAATCCGGGCGCCTTGCGCGCCCGCGAGGCCAGCGCTGCGTTTCCGAGCCCACCCCGGCCGCCTGCGGCGGCTTCGAAGCGGGTGCCGACACCAACCAGGTCCGCGAGGATCTGGCCCTGCTCGTCGAGCACGACGGTGCCGTCGGGGACCTTCACTTCCAGATCGGCGCCTGCGGCACCGTCCCGGTTGCTGCCTGCGCCCTGCTTACCGCTGGGCGCGACCACGTGCGGGTGGAAGTGGAAATCGAGCAGTGTGTGCACCTGGGGGTCCACGACGAACACGACGCTGCCGCCGCGCCCGCCGTTACCACCGTCGGGTCCACCGAGCGGCTTGAACTTCTCGCGGTGAACCGAGGCGCAGCCGTTGCCGCCGTTACCGGCCCGCGCGTGGATGACGACGCGGTCGATGAACCGAGGCATCGGAGGTCCTTTCCATAGCGAAATCTACGTTCTGTCGGCCTGACGCGAAGCCCGCCGCGAACGTGGATCTCGCGTGAAGGTCAGGCCTCGGAAGCCGCTCCGGCGGCGGCGTCGACCGACGGGCGGGTGACGCGCACGACGTTGACGGTCTTGCGGCCGCGCTTGCTGCCGAACTCGACCGCGCCGGGAGCCGTCGCGAACAACGTGTCGTCGCCGCCGCGGCCGACGTTCACGCCGGGGTGAAAGTGGGTGCCGCGCTGCCGCACCAGAATCTCGCCGGCCTTGACGACCTGGCCGCCGAACCGCTTGACGCCGAGCCGCTGCGCGTTCGAGTCACGACCGTTGCGTGAGCTGGAGGCGCCCTTCTTGTGTGCCATGTCTGTCGCTCCCGTCGTTACTTAATGCCGGTGACTTTGAGGACCGTCAGCTGCTGACGGTGACCCTGCCGCTTGTGGTAGCCGGTCTTGTTCTTGAACTTGTGGATGCGGATCTTGGGGCCCTTGGTGTGCTCAAGCACCTCACCGGTGACCGCGACCTTCTCCAGCGCCTTCGCGTCGGTGGTCACGTTCGCACCGTCGACGACCAGCGCGACCGGCAGCGAGACCGAGGCGCCGGGCTCGACGTCGAGCTTCTCCACCTTGACGATGTCGCCGGCCGCGACCTTGTACTGCTTGCCACCGGTCTTGACGATCGCGTACGTGGCTGTTTTGGCTGCCATCGCTAGGTATCTCCTGCTTTGCGTGCGGGCGCGCATCACCCGGGGTGTGCGTGCGGGTCTGGGTGGGATCTGATCCCGTCTCCGGCCCGCCGTGGCAGGCCCTGGAGACAACTGGTCAAGGGTACGTGACCAGCGGGTAGAGAATCAAACCGCGTCAGTCGTTACTGGGCGGACCAGCGGGTCGGGCCGCGGCGCGACGCCGATGCCTGCCCGCCGGACGAGCTGCGACGACCGGTTCCGGGTCCTCGTCCTCGTCCTCGTCCTCGTCAGAGTCCTCCTCGTCGTCGTCCTCATCGTCCGAATCATCGTCGTCGTCCGAATCGTCGTCGTCGGAGTCCTCGTCTGAGTCGTCGTCGGAATCGTCGTCGTCCTCGTCGAGCGGGTCGAGCGGGTCGATTTCGTCGTCGTCATCATCGTCGTCATCGTCGTCGACGAGGTCGATCTCGTCCTCGTCGTCCGAGTCCTCGTCGTCCGAGTCCTCGTCGTCCGATTCTTCGTCGTCCGATTCTTCGTCGTCTGATTCTTCGTCGTCGAAGTCGTCGTCGAGCTCGTCGTCGGTGCCGCGGCCGGTCGCCGTTACGGCGGCGTCGGCGTCGATCTCGGCGACCTCCTCCGGCGCCACGCCGGTGTCGTCGTCCTCGTCCTCGTCCTTGCCGTTGGCCGCGGCCATCGCCTTGAACATCGGATGTTCACCGGGCGAATGCGCCGGCACCTTGGGCACCTGGACTTCCTGCTCGGGCCGCGCGCCGCGCTTGCCCCGCTTGCTGCGGCGTCCGCCCCCGGAGGGTTCGGTCTTACGGTTGCCGGCGGAGCCCGACGAGGAGTCCACCGGGTCACCGTGCAGCACGATGCCGCGCCCTGCGCAGTGGCTGCACGTCGTCGAGAACGCCTCGATCAGGCCGGTGCCGAGCTTCTTGCGGGTCAGCTGCACCAGGCCCAGCGAGGTGACCTCTGAAACCTGGTGACGCGTGCGGTCGCGGGCCAGCGCCTCGGTGAGGCGGCGCAGCACCAGGTCGCGGTTGGACTCGAGCACCATGTCGATGAAGTCGATGACGATGATGCCGCCGATGTCGCGCAACCGCAGCTGCCGGACGATCTCCTCGGCAGCCTCGAGGTTGTTGCGCGTGACGGTCTGTTCGAGGTTGCCGCCGGAACCGGTGAACTTCCCGGTGTTGACGTCGACGACCGTCATGGCCTCGGTGCGGTCGATCACCAGGGTGCCGCCCGAGGGCAGCCACACCTTGCGGTCCATCGCCTTCGCGAGCTGCTCGTCGATGCGGTGCACGGCGAACACATCCGGCCCGTCGGATGAGGCGGGCTCGTACTTCGTCATCCGCGGGAGCAGCTCGGGGGCGACGGCGTTCACGTAGTCGGTGATCGTCTTCCAGGCGTCCTCGCCGGAGACGGTCAGACCGGTGAAGTCCTCGTTGAACAGGTCGCGGATCACCTTGACCAGCACGTCGGGCTCTTCGTAGAGCGCGACCGCGGCGCCGGCTTTCTTCTTGGTGATCTCCGCGGCCTTGGCTTCGATCTCGGTCCAGCGCTGCTGCAGGCGCTCCACGTCGGAGCGGATGTCCTCTTCCTTGACGCCTTCGGAGGCCGTCCGGATGATCACCCCGGCGTCGGACGGGACGACCTCGCGCAGGATCTCCTTGAGGCGCTGGCGCTCGGTGTCGGGAAGCTTGCGGCTGATGCCGGTCGACGAGGCGCCCGGCACGTAGACGAGGTAGCGGCCCGCCAGCGACACCTGGGTGGTCAGCCGGGCGCCCTTGTGCCCGACCGGGTCTTTGCTGACCTGGACCACGACATAGTCGCCTGGTTTGAGGGCCTGCTCGATCTTGCGCTGCGCACCGCCGAGGCCCGCGGCCTCCCA
Source organism: Mycolicibacterium vaccae NBRC 14118 = CIP 105934 (assembly GCF_001552715.1). Lineage (GTDB taxonomy): Bacteria > Actinomycetota > Actinomycetes > Mycobacteriales > Mycobacteriaceae > Mycobacterium > Mycobacterium vaccae. The sequence goes on from NZ_BCRS01000007.1 coordinate 31,145, forward strand.
GTTGACCTCACCGGCGTAGAGCACACCGTTGCGGCCACGGCCGATGTCGACGAACGCCGCCTCCATCGACGGCAGCACGTTCTGCACGATGCCGAGGTAGATGTTGCCGACCAGCGACGCCGAGGCCGCCGAGGTGACGAAGTGTTCGACGACGACACCGTCTTCGAGCACCGCGATCTGCGTGTAGCGCGCACCCTCGTGCGGCGGTTCGGTGCGGACCTTGTCGCGGACCACCATCATCCGCTCCACCGCTTCCCGGCGGGCCAGGAACTCGGCCTCGCTCAGGATCGGGGGCCGACGCCGGCCGGCGTCACGGCCGTCCCTGCGCCGCTGCCGTTTGGCTTCCAGCCGGGTCGAGCCGCTGATCCCCTGGATCTCGTTGTCCGACGACGGCTTGTCGCCGCCCCGGTTCGACTTCCGCGGTTCACGTTCGTGGACGACGGTGTTCGGCGGATCGTCGGGCGATCCGCTGCTGTCGCCGTCATCGTCGGAGCCGGACTTGCGGCGGCGGCGACGGCGACGCCTGCGGGTGGTGCCGTCACCCCCGGAACCGTCGTCGTCGCTGCTGTCGTCGTCGGAGTCCTCGTCGGTCTCGGACTTGTCGGTGTCGGCGTCACCGTCGGTGTCGGCGTCCGCCGGTTCGTCGCCGTTCTGCTCGCCGCGACCGCGTCCACGTCCACGCCGACCACGCCTGCGGCGTTTGGCGGCAGGCCGGCCGGCCTGCTCGTCGTCGCCGTCGGAATCCGCACCGGAGTCGTCGTCAGAGTCGTCGTCGGAGTCCTCGGACTCGTCGTCACCGTCGTCGAAGTGGTCGTCGAAGCGCACCGGCTTGGGCGCGACGAACAGCGGCAGATAATCGGCCGGTTCGCCGGCCGGGGCGGCCGGGATCTCCAGGATCAGCCGGGACTCGGGCTCTTCTTCGACGGGCGGTGCAGTCTCGGGCTCGGGCGTTACCGCCTCGGGGGTCTCGGGAGCCTCGACCTGGGCAACCTCGGCAGCCTCGGGTTCGGCGACCTGGGGAACCTCGGGTTCGACCTGCGGGGCCTCGGGAATCTCAGGCTGCGAGGCCTCGGGAGCGTCCGGTTCGGGGGCGGCGAGCACCTCGCGCACCCGGTCGGCCTCCTCGCGACCGATCGTCGAGTGCGCGCTGCGGGCGCGGCCGTCGAGCTCGATCAGCGCGTCGATGATCCGCCTGCTGGTGGTGCCGAGCACCCGGGCCAGCGAATGGACCCTCAAGCGCTCAGGCGTCGGCGCGTCCTTGGGGGGCCCAGACGATTCTGCGGCGAGCCGGGGCTCTTCCGCGGGGTCGTGGGTCGGTGCCTGAAGATTTTCATTGTCGGCCACGTATTCTCCTCAAGCCCCCGGGCGCGTCATGGGCTGACGCGGCCACGCGAGGGCTTTTTGCGTTTGTATCCGGGCTAGCTGCTCCCGGACGTCCTATGGTCTTGCTCCGAGCGATCCCGGAGGAACGAACTCGGTGCCGGTCTGAATGATGGCTGGACGCTCCGCGCCCTCCCGCGGGTAAGCGGTGGTCGCGCTGTCGAAGTCTTCATTCGGATGGTCAGCCCGGGTTGTAAGGCCGATCACCCGCGACCAGTATCCCACACGCCGGAGAGTGCCCCGCGAACGCGGGGCCGCTCGGGTCGGGAGACTGTCAGAGGCCGGGGAACCAGAGGTCGATTTCGCGGGCGGCCGAATCCGCCGAATCCGACCCGTGCACCAGGTTGAACTGGGTCTCCAGGCCGAGGTCCCCGCGGATGGTGCCGGGGGTTGCCTTCTCGACGGGATCGGTCCCGCCGGCCAGCTGACGGAACGCCGCGATGGCCCGCGGGCCTTCCAGGACGGCCGCGACCACGGGCCCCGAAGTGATGAACTCCAGCAGCGACGGGAAGAACGGCTTCCCCTCGTGTTCGGCGTAGTGGGCGCGGGCGAGGTCGTCGCTGACGTTCTTCAGCTCCAGCGCAGCAATGGTCAGGCCTTTGGCTTCGATCCGGCCGATGATCTCGCCGATGAGGTGGCGCTGCACGCCGTCGGGCTTGATCAGGACGAGAGTTCGCTCAGTCACGACGCACAGACTAGTCGTCGCCCCGCTGCTGCCCGGGAAGCAGCCCTCGCTTCTGCCGGCGCAGCACCTCCGCACGCAGGTAGGCGATCAGCAGCCAGACCACCAGGAACAGCACACCGATGAAACCCACGCCCGGATAGAGCAGCCAGCCGGCGACGAGGATGAGCTGCACGCCCAGGTTGGCCCAGATCGCCCACGGACGTCCCTGCAGGCCCGCCATGAGCACGAGCAGCAGCGCGAAACCGACCACATAACCAGTGGAAACGGGGGTGAGCCCGGGCCCGACCGCGCCGACGACCGGCAGTGCGAGCAGCACGACGATGGCCTCCAGGATCAGAGTCCCCGCCATCACCCCCCGGAAGCTCTTCCACGGATCGGGCGGCTGCTGCGTCATGCGGGGTCCTTTCCGAACAGGGTCCGCGCGGCGCCCGCGGTGACGACAGAGCCGGTGATGACGATGCCGGCACCGCTGAGGCCCGCGCCGTCACCGTCGCTACCGGAATCCTCGACCAGCGCGGTGGCGGTCTCGATCGCGTCGGGCAGCGTGGACGCGGTGATCACGCGTTCGGGACCGAAGATCTCCTCGGCCTTGACCGCCAGCGCGGCCACCTCCAGCGCCCGCGGTGACCCGTTGTGGGTCACCACGATCTGGTCGAGCACAGGTTCGAGCGCGGCCAGGATCCCGTCCACGTCCTTGTCCCCCATCACCGAGACGACGCCGACGAGATACCGGAAGTCGAACTCGTCGCGCAGCGCCTCGGCAAGCGCCAGCGCCCCACCGGGGTTGTGTGCGGCATCGATGAAAACCGTTGGCGCACTGCGCATGCGTTCCAACCGGCCGGGTGAGGTGACGGCCGCGAAGCCGGCCCGCACCGCGTCCACGTCGAGTTGGCGGTCGGCTCCGGCGCCGAAGAACGCCTCGACGGCGGCAAGCGCCAGCACCGCGTTGTGCGCCTGATGTTCACCGTGCAACGGCAGGAAGATCTCTTCGTAGACGCCACCGAGCCCCTGCAACCGGAGCAGCTGCCCGCCGATGGCGACCTGACGGCCCAGCACCGCGAACTCCGAATCCTCGCGCGCCACAGCCGCATCCGAGCGCACCGCCTGGGCCAGCAGCACCTCCATGGCCTCGGGAACCTGCCGCGCCAGCACGGCGACGGTGTCGGTCGGCACCAGGTCGTCGGCCTGGCGGGTGATGATTCCGGCCTTCTCCCCGGCGATCTCGGCGATCGTGTCACCGAGGTAGTCGGTGTGGTCCACCCCGATCGGGGTGATGACCGCGACCGGTGCGTTCACCACGTTCGTCGCGTCCCAGCGACCACCGAGCCCGACCTCGACGACGGCGACGTCGATGGGCGCGTCGGCGAAAGCCGCGAACGCCATCGCGGTGACGACTTCGAACTTGCTCATCCTCGGGCCCGGCCCGTCACCGAGCACCCCTGCCTCGGACTGCTGGTCGACAAGCTCGACGAACGGCTCGATCTCCCGGTAGGTCTCGACATAGGCGGCCGGGCTGATCGGCTTGCCGTCGATGGAGATGCGCTCGACGGCGGACTGCAGATGCGGGCTGGTCGTGCGTCCGGTGCGCCGGTGCAGCGCGGTCAGCAACGAGTCGACCATCCTGGCGACCGAGGTCTTGCCGTTGGTCCCGGCGATGTGGATCGAGGGATACCCCCGCTGGGGTGACCCGAGCAGTTCCAGCAGCGCCGAGATCCGCGCCGTGCTGGGCTCGATCTTGGTCTCCGGCCACCGCTGGTCGAGCAGATGTTCGACCTGCAGCAGCGCGGCGACCTCGTCGGGCGTGGGTTCGGCCGGGCTCATCGTCGCCGCCCCGGCACGAGGGCGCTCATCGGGGCAGTCCGGCCAGGCGGGCGGTGATCCGGTCGACTTCCTCGCGCGCCACCTGCTGGCGTCCCCGGATCTTGTCGACCACCTCCGCGGGCGCCTTGCCCAGGAACGCGTCGTTGCCCAGCTTGGCGGTGGTGCCCGCCAACTCCTTCTCCGCGGCCGCCAGATCCTTCTCCAGACGGCGACGTTCGGCGGCCACATCGACGGTGCCCGAGGTGTCCACCTCGACCACCACCGTGCCACCCGACAGTCGCACCTCGACCGATGCGGACGCGGTGAAGCCCTCATCACCCTCGGTCAGCCAGGCCAGCGCGCGCACCGCCGGGACATGGGCGTCCAGACCCGCGGTGTCGATGCCGGACAACCGGGCAGGCACCCGCTGGCGGTCGGCCAGACCCTGATCGCTGCGGAACCGGCGCACCTCGGTGATCAACTTCTGGGTGTCGGCGATCCGTTGTGCGGCAGCCTGATCCAGCGCGTATCCGGTGGGCGTGGGCCAGTCCGCGACGACCAGTGACTCCACATTTCCCGTCGCTTCGCTCGCGCCGGCCCGCCCGGTCAGGGCCTTCCACAGCACCTCGGTGACGAACGGCATGACCGGGTGCAGAAGCTTGAGCAGCACATCGAGCACGGTGGCCAACACGGCCGTGGTGTGCGAGAAACCTTCACCCAGTTGCACTTTGGCAAGCTCGACATACCAGTCGCAGAACTCGTCCCAGGCGAAGTGGTACAGCGCCTCGCAGGCCCGACTGAACTCGTAGCCGTCCAGCGTCACATCCACCTCGGCGCGGACCTCTTCGAGCCGGCCGAGGATCCACCGGTCGGCGTCGGTCAGTTCGGCCACCGGCGGCAATGGCGCGGGGCTGGCGCCGTTGAGCAGCGCGAAGCGGGTCGCGTTGAACAGCTTGGTCGCGAAGTTGCGCGACGCGCGTGCGTGGTCTTCGCCGATGGCCAGGTCGCCGCCGGGGCTCGCGCCGCGGGCCAGCGTGAAGCGCAGCGCATCGGCGCCGAACTTCTCCACCCAGTCCAGCGGGTCGATGCCGTTGCCGCGGGACTTGCTCATCTTGCGGCCGAACTCGTCGCGGATCAGACCGTGCAGGAACACGTTCTCGAACGGCACCTGAGGGCGCGCGCTCTTCGTCGCCGCGTCACCGGTGATGGCGGGGTCGTCGCCGACGAAGGTGCCGAACATCATCATCCGGGCCACCCAGAAGAACAGGATGTCGTAGCCGGTGACCAGCACGGACGTCGGGTAGAACTTCGCCAGGTCGGCGGTGCGGTCGGGCCAGCCCATCGTCGAGAAGGGCCACAGCGCCGAGCTGAACCAGGTGTCCAGCACGTCCGGGTCCTGCTCCCAGCCCTCCGGCGGTGTCTCGTCGGGTCCGACGCAGACCGTCTCGCCGTTGGGGCCGTGCCAGATCGGGATGCGGTGACCCCACCACAGCTGGCGCGAGATGCACCAGTCGTGCATGTTGTCGACCCAGGAGAACCACCGCGGCTCCAGGCTCGCCGGATGAATCACGGTGTCGCCGTGACGAACCGCATCGCCTGCGGCCTTGGCCAGCGACTCCACCTTCACCCACCACTGCAGGCTGAGCCTGGGCTCGATCGGTTCGCCGCTGCGCTCGGAGTGCCCGACGCTGTGCAGATAGGGCCGCTTCTCGGCGACGATGCGGCCCTGCTCGGCCAGCGCCTCGCGGACCGCGACCCGCGCGGCGAAGCGGTCCATCCCGTCGAACTGGGTTCCGGTGTCGCAGATCCGGCCCTTGGTGTCGAGGATGGACGGCATCGGCAGCTGGTGACGCAGACCGATCTCGAAGTCGTTGGGATCGTGTGCAGGCGTGACTTTCACGGCGCCGGTGCCGAATTCGGGATCGACATGGGAGTCGGCGACGACGACGATGTCGCGGTCCAGGAACGGGTGCGGCAGCGTCGTGCCGACCAGCGATCGGTACCGGTCGTCGTCGGGGTGCACCGCGATAGCGGTGTCGCCGAGCATCGTCTCCAAGCGGGTGGTGGCCACCACGATGTGTGGTTGCGCGTCGTCCATCGAGCCGTATCGGAAGCTCACCAGCTCGCCCTCGACGTCCTCGTACTTCACCTCGAGGTCCGAGATCGCGGTCTCCAGCACTGGTGACCAGTTCACCAGCCGCTCCGCCTGGTAGATCAGGCCGGCGTCGTAGAGCCGTTTGAAGATGGTGCGTACGGCGCGGGACAGGCCCTCGTCCATCGTGAAGCGGTCGCGGCTCCAGTCCACGCCGTCGCCGAGCCTGCGCATCTGGGCGCCGATGGTGCCGCCCGACTCGCGCTTCCAGTCCCAGACCTTCTCGATGAACTGTTCGCGACCGAGGTCCTCCTTGGTCGTCCCGGCCGCCGCCAGTTGCTTCTCGACCAGGGTCTGGGTGGCGATGCCTGCGTGGTCCATGCCGGGCAACCAGAGCACCTCGTAGCCCTGCATGCGTTTGCGCCGGGTCAGCGCGTCCATCAGTGTGTGGTCCAGCGCGTGACCCATGTGCAGGCTGCCGGTGACGTTCGGCGGCGGCAGCACGATCGAGTACGGCGGCTTGTCGCTGGCGGGATCGGCGGTGAAGTAGCCCGCCTCGACCCAGCCGTCGTAGAGGTCTGCCTCGACCGCCCCCGGATCCCAGGACTTGGGCAGGGCGTCGAGCTCGGGGAGGCGCCGGGCGTCGTCGGCGGCATCGGGCTGGGAGGTCACCGAGCCATTCTAGGAAGCGTCCGCGGGCGGCTTCGTCCCGCCCGACGGGCGCAGGCCCGAATCGTGGCGGCCCGGTGGGGTCAGGTCAGCCGCGACACGTCCAGCGTCACCCCTGCGACGGGCAGCCGGTCGAGCAGTGCGTCGCCGATGGCCGCCGCCGGGGTGAGCACCCCGTGCAGGTCGGAGAGCTTGTCGCGGTCCAGGGCGAGGGCCAGGCCGCTCTCCCCGAGCAGCACCGACGTCGCCTTGTAGCCGGGATCGCCCTGTTGCGACATCCGCGCGACGTAGCGGGCGCCGGTGGACGTGGTGGCGTAGGTCTCGACGGTGTAGTGACCGCGTTCACGGGTCTGCTCGCTGGGGCCGGTACCGGGTTTGGGCAGCACCCGCTCCAGCGCCCCGCGGGGCACCCGGTTGAGGAATCGGCTGCCCAGGCCCATGGTCGCGACGTTGCCCGCGGTGGCCATCGCGGCGATCAGCGGCGCCCCGATCGAGCGGCCGGTGCTCATCTGCTCGGCGTACTCGAACCGCCGGCCGTAGGCGTAGTCGAGCAGCGCGTTGCTGCGCCGGACGATGCGGGTGTTGGGCAGCGCCATCGCGAAGGCACCGACCCAGTAGCCGTCGAGTTCGGGGGCGATCTCCCGGCCGCGCCGCCACCGCGCGTCGGGCTGGGCACCGAGTTCGGGCTCCGCGGCCCGGTCCGGGCTCAGCGTGTACGGGTCGTTGAGCAGCCGCCGCGCCTCGGGGTCCAAGGACGCCTCGCGGGCGAGTTCGGTCATCGATGCCACGGTGCCACCGGACACCCCGCCGGCGAACGCGCGCACGACGAAGTTGGTGTCCCCGAGATCGCCGGCGTCGTCACGCTGCGCCTGGCGGTGCAGCGCGAACACCGTGAGGTCCGAAGGAATCGAGTCGAAGCCGCAGGCGTGCACGATCCGGGCGCCGTTGTCGGCGGCCTGCGCGTGGTACTGGTCGATGCACCGGCGCACGAACAACGTCTCGCCGGTCAGGTCGGCGTAGTCGGTGCCCGCCGCGGCGCACGCAGCGACCAGTGGCAGGCCGTACCGCAGGTAGGGACCCACTGTCGTGACCACGACCCGGGTGCTGGCCGCCACCTCGTTCAGCGTGGACGGCTGCGAGGCGTCGGCGACGATCAACGGCCAGTCCTGCGCGGGCTCCCCCAGCGAGTCACGCACCGCCATCAGCCGGTCAGCAGACCGGCCCGCCAGCGCGATGCGGGCGCCCGTGCCTGCCGCGGCGAGGTACTTCGCGGTCAGCTTCCCGACGAATCCGGTGGCTCCGTAGACCACGAGGTCGTGTTCGCGGTCGCGGGCTTCTTCGCTCATGGCAACCGACGCTACCCGAGGATTTTCGGGCGGCTCACGTCCCGCCGAGCACCCCGGGGTGCCGTCGTCGGCGAGGTGAGTGGAGCTCGCGGGCGTCAGCGGACGCGGTAGGGCCCCCGCTTCGCTGCGACGCGGACCGGAAGGTGCACCAGACCACGCATCAGCGTGCTCGGCCGGTATGTCAGCGGTTCGTCCTGCACCAGTTCGATGTGGTTGAACCGCGACAGCAGCCGGTCGAGTGCGATCTGGGCTTCCATCCGGGCCAGCGGCGCCCCGATGCAGTGGTGGATGCCGTGACCGAAGGCCAGATTCCGGTTGTCGGTACGGAAGATGTCGAACAGGTCGGCATTGCGGAACTGCCGTTCGTCGTGATTGGCCCCCAACAACGCGATCATCACCAGCTCACCTGCCGGTATCTGGGTGCCGCCGACGGTCACCGGCGCACTGGTGTAGCGCACGGTCGCGGTGTTGAGCGGACTCTCGTACCGCAGTGTCTCTTCCACCGCGGCGGGCAGCAGGGACCTGTCCTCACGCAGAGCCGCCAACTGTGCCGGATGACGCAGCAGTGCCAGCACGGCGTTGGCGATCAGGTTCACCGTCGTCTCGTAGCCGGCGGTGATCAACAGGAACGCCGTGCCCAGCAGCTCCTGCTCACTGAGCTGATCGCCGTGGTCGCGCAGGTGGACGAGATGGCCGAGCACATCGTCGGACTGCTGTTCCCGCTTGGCTGCGATGATCGTCTGCAGCAGCTCCGTCAGTTCCGTTTGCGCACGGGCCATCTCCTCCGGACTGCTGGTGCTGAAGACGGGCATGACCAGTGAGGAGAACCGCGTGTCCGCCGGGACGCCGAGCAGTTCACCGATCACCCGAATCGGCAACGGCAGCGCCAGAGATTGCATCAGATCGACTCGGCCCGGGGACCTTTCGGCCATCGCGTCGAGCAGTTCGTCGGCGATGCCCGCGATGGTCGGACGCAACCGGCGCACCGAACGCGCGGTGAACGCCGCACTGACGAACCGGCGCAACCGCGTGTGGTCGGGCGGGTCCCGGAACAGCATGTTGTCGCCCAGCACTGAGCCGATGGTGGTGGATCCCGGCGGGAACAGACCGCTCGCGGTGACATTGTTCTTCTTCAGCCGCGGATCATTGAGCAGACTGCGAGCCTCGGCGTAGGAAGTGACCAACCAGGCCTCGGCGCCATTCAACAGGCGTACCCGATGCACCGGCCCCTGTCGGCGCAGCCGGGCATAGGTCGCGTGCGGGTTCTGGATGAACGACTCCCCCAGTGTCAGCACGGCCCGGTCGTATTGCTCGTCTTCACGCTGCACGCTCACGGTGTCGATCCTGGCGACGGCACACCCGCCTGCCCAGGCAGACTTCTTCCTAGCACCGCCACGGCTACCCTTCGCTGATCCCGTCACCTGCGGTCGAACGGACGCGGAATGGCATTGCCGGACATGACTTCACGCCGAATTAACACACCTTGACCGAGGGGACACATTTGCCAGATTAGCGTCAAGGCGTCGTACACCCTCAGTACCTCGAGAACACTGAGATTAAACAGTGTTCCCGGGAGCCCACCCCAACAAGCTCGGCGGAGGTCCCTTTGACACCTGAAGTCGAGGACGCATTGTCGTCCATGGCCGCAGTCAACAACGAGTTCTTCTATTGGATGTCGATCGCGTTGATGATGCTCATCCACGCAGGCTTCCTCGCCTACGAGATCGGTGCTTCGCGGTCGAAAAACGTCCTGGCCACGGCGATGAAGAATCTGCTGGCGCTGGCGACCATCATCGCGTCGTTCTACTTCGTCGGCTGGTTCCTCTACAACGCGATGCCCAGTGGCTTCATCGAGATGACCGATGCCGCAAGGGCCGCGTTGCCGTGGAGCGACAACATGGGCCCCAACGTGCAGGATCCCGCCAGCGGCATCTTCTGGGGCGCCTTCGCGTTGTTCGCCGCGACCACCGGTTCGATCATGTCCGGTGCGGTGCTGGAACGGATTCGGACCAGCGGATTCCTGGTGCTGACGGTGTTCGTGGGTTCGGTGACATGGATCATCGGTGCCGCCTGGGGCTGGCACGGCGCCGGCTGGATGCTCACCCAGCTGGGCTTCCACGACGTCGGGGCCGCCGGCTGCGTGCACATGATCGCCGGCTTCGGCGCCCTGGGCATCCTGATCAACCTCGGGCCGCGCATCGGGCGTTTCCTGCCGGACGGCACCGCCGTGACCATCCGGCCGCACAACCTCCCGCTGACCATGCTCGGCCTGATGCTGATCTTCACCGGGTTCTTCGGCTTCCTGATGGGGTGTGTGATTTACGGCGCCAATGGCTTCGCCACCATCTACGCGAGCCCGACCACGTTGTCGGCGTTTGCCTTCAACACGTTGATGGGTCTGGCAGGCGGCATCATCGGCGCGTACATGACGTCGCGGGGTGAACCGTTCTGGACCATCTCCGGCGGCCTGGCCGGGGTCATCGGCGTGGCGTCCGGCATGGACCTCTACCACCCGGCGCTGGCGTTCGTCATCGCCCTCGGCGCCGGTGCGCTGATCCCCTACATCGGCAAGCTTCTCGAGAAGTTCAGGATCGACGACGTGGTCGGCGCGGTCGCCGTGCACGGCGGGGTGGGCCTCTACTCGATTCTGATGGTGGGCATCTTCCTGCACGGCTACCCCAACACCGACGGCAACCCGTCGGTCTCCTTCTGGGGCCAGGCCGTCGGGGCGTTGACCTTTGCGGCTTTGGGCTTCATCCCCACTTTCCTGCTGTCGATGGGGCTCAAGAAGGTTGGGCTGCTACGGATTCCGCCCGAGGTCGAGGAGCAGGGTCTCGACCTCAGCGAGGTCCCGGCCACGCCGTACCCCGAAGGCACACCGGTGACGGTGATGGCCACCAACGGCAAGATTCTCGTCGTCGAGGAGGCGAAGTAGATGTTCAGTCCCATCGATAGCTATGACGACGCCGGCGTGGTGTTCACCTTCGGCGGCTATTCGCTCGGCGTGTGGATCGTGTTCCTGCTCGCTGTGGTGTTGTTCATCGGGTTCTTCGTCCGGATGATCCAGCACGAGAACAGCGCGTACAAGGCGATCATCGAGCACAAGCCGGTCGAACCGGGGCCCGCGGCCGAAGGCGAGCCGACGGCCTACTGACGTCAACCCACGAAATCGCCCGGATCCGAAAAGGATCCGGGCGATTTTGTGTCTGCTCAGCCGGCGTCGCGCAGCCAGGACACCGCGCGGTCCCGGTAGGCGATGATGCCCTTGTAGTCGGCGATGTCGTCCGGCAGGTCGGCCAGCACCGCGGCGGTACGCTGCCGCCACGGCGCATAGGCAGCCAGGTCGGCCAACGGCAGCAGGTAGGTCCGGATCAGGAAACAGATCGACCCCGACTCGGGCAGCCGGATCAGGTGCTGCACCTCGACACGCAGATGCACCAGGCGGCCGAACTGTTCTTCCGGGACGGCCTGGATCGTCGTCCGGTCCGGCCCCCACTCGGGATAGCGCTCGGTCGAAACATCAAGGCGGCGGCCGACTGTCAGCGTCCAGTTGGTACGCCGGTAGGTCTCCCCCGGCTGCAGCCGCATCAGGAACTCACGGGCCCGGGTGATCACCCCCGTCTCACGCAGCCGCGGGACCGGACCGTGAATCTCCAGGAACGTCATGCCCACGTCGAAGCCGAACGACCAGTCGGCGGCGAACGTCACCACACCGGCATCGCCGAACAGATCGCCGTCGCGCTGATCGAGCAGCACGATGTCCTCCTGCACCTGGCTTGCGATGTAGGCCAGCGGCTCGGCGGGCAGGGACGCGTCGTCACCGAGGACGAAGTCCTGGCGCACACCGAGCCGGTCGTTGCGCCAGCGCCAGCCCGCGCCGTGCCGCTGCAACGACATGGTGTCGGGATAGCTGGTGGCCATCTCGCGCATCAACGTCAGCATCGCGTCCCAGCACGCGGGCCTCATGTGCGGCAGCACGGCGTACCGGCTCGGGTCTTCGGCCAGAATCGTTGCGCGCTCGCCGAGTTCATCCTCGTACTGGCTGTCGATGTCGATGACCCGTTCGCCCCAGCGCCCGGCCGGGGTCGGCACGGCCGCTCCGGCCGGTTCCACGTTCGTGCTGTACCGGTACTCGTCGGCGGCGAAGGGAAACGGAAACGTCTTGATCAGATCGGGTGCCGAAATCACAGTGCCAACTCCAGAGTCTCGCCGTGGGCCCGCGACACACACGGCATGATCGAATCGCCCGCGCGTTTCTCGTCGTCGGTGAGGTACAGGTCGCGGTGGGCGATCACACCGCGCGACACCGGGATCCGGCACTCCCCGCACACGCCCCGCCGGCACAGGTTGGGCACGTCGACCCCGCGGCTTTCCAGCGCATCGAGCAACGAGACGCCGGCGTCGACGGTGAACTCCTCGGTATCGGTGGACAGCCGCACCGTGAACGGTTCACCCGGGTCGAGCGCGTCGGCCCCGAAGTGTTCGACGTGCACCCGGCTCGCCGGCCAGCCGAGCTCGGCCGCGCCCGCGGTGACGAACTCGATGAACGAGCGCGGGCCGCAGATGTAGAGGTGGGTTCCCATCGGCTGATCGGCCAGCGCAGAGAACAATTCGGTGACGAAATCCGCACGCACGGTGTGGATCGAGGCGTGCGCGGTGAGTTCCCGGACGGTGTCGACGTAGGCGTGCCGCCCCGGCCGATGGAGGTAGAGCAGCCGGGTGTCGCGTCCCCACCGCCTGGAACTGCGCAGATGCGACACCATCGGGGTGATGCCGATCCCGGCCGCCACCAACAGATGTCGATGCGCGCGCAGCACCGGGGCGAATGCGCTGCGCGGCGGGCGCGCCGCCACGGTGTCACCGACCGCGAGCTCCTCGTGGATCCACCGGGATCCGCTCGGTGCGCCGTCGGCCCCCGCGCGCAGCACCGAGATCACATAGGTGTCCGGGCTGATCCCGTCACCGGTCAGCGAGTACGCGTTGGCCGGCGCGCCCCGTCCGCCGCACTCGATCACGAGGTGGCTGCCGGGGGTGAACGACGGCAGCGGCGCGTCGTCCGGGTGGCGCAGCGTCAGGGTCCGGATGTCGGCGATCGTGTCGTCGATCGCCGCCACCACGAGCTTCAGCGTGGTCATCACACCGCCTGCTTCTCGGCGTCTACCATGTACCCCAGGTGGGCGCCCTGACGTCGCGAAACGTGGTAGTGCACAAGCAGGTTCCGCTGGCAGCCGGAGCAGACCACAACGTCTTCCAGCTCCACGGCCGCGACGGTGACGGCTCGGCAGTGCACGCACTGCACCGCGCGCCGGGTCACGTCGGTGGAGGCCACGGTCAGCTCGTCGTCGGCGACACCGGCCGCGACGGCCGCGGCCCGCAGCCGCAGACAGGACACCGCCGGCCCGGCCATCATCAGCCGCCAGCCGACCCGGGCCGTGGCGAGATCGGCGCGCAACGCCTCGCCGGCCGGACCGTCGGCGGGGCCGTCGGGGAACTCGTGCAGCCGGACGTTGGATTCGGCTCCGGCGGAGGCGATCTCCTCGCACCACCGCTGCGCGGCCTGCTCTCCCGCGGCGCCGAACGCGATGATTGTCCAGGAGCGTCCGGTGAGATCGGCGCCTGGACGGGTCTCGCCGGTCGCCCAGACGGGAACGCTGGTCAGTTCCAGCGCAGGTCTCATGCCACCTCCAGTAAACCGACAGTCGACAGTGTTACCTTTCAGGAAACCAGCTGTGCGTTTCGCGGATGTGACCGTGCTGTCTCGTCCACTTGACGGCCGCGTGGTTAAGGTCGGTGCATGCCGGCGCACACCCTCGTGATCGGCGCGGGCATCGCCGGGCTCGCCACGGCGGTGGCGCTGCGCGGCTGCGGGCACGACGTCACCGTGATCGAACAACGCACCGACATCCGTTCGGGTGCGGGGATCAGCATCTGGCCGAACGCGCTGGCCGCACTCGACCGGATCGGGCTGGGCGACAGCGTGCGGCAGGCCGGCGGGCAGGTCGCCGCCGGGGCGATCCGATGGCGGGACGGCTCGTGGTTGCGCCGCCCCTACGCGGAACGGATGGTGCACGCACTCGGCGAACCTCTGGTCGTCGTGCGCCGGTCGGCACTGACCGACATCCTCGTGGGCGCCCTCCCGCCGGGTGCGGTGCGGACCGGGACGGCGGCCGCCGCACTGTCGATCCGCGAGGCGTCCGTGCGCGTCACGCTGTCCGACGGGACCACCCGCGATGCCGATGCCGTGGTCGGTGCCGACGGCGTGAACTCGGTGGTCGCCCGCACTCTCAACGGGCCACTGCCCAGCCGCTATGTCGGATACACCGCCTGGCGCGGCGTCGCGGCCTTCCCATTGGATCCGGAGCTGGCCGGAGAGACCATCGCTGCGGGCACGCAGGTCGGCCATGTTCCGCTGGGCCCGGAGCACACCTACTGGTTCGCCACCGAACGCACGGCCGAGGGCGGTAGGGCGCCCGGCGGCGAACACGCCTATCTGACCTCGAAGTTCTCCGGGTGGGCCGAGCCGATCCCCGCGTTACTGGCCGCGACGGACCCCGCCCAGGTGCTGCGCAACGATCTGTACGACCGCGCCCAACCCCGGCGCTGGTCGACCGGACCCGCGGTGATCGTCGGCGACGCCGCACATCCGATGCGCCCGCACCTGGGCCAGGGCGGGTGTCAGGCGCTGGAGGACGCACCGATTCTGGCGAGGTTCGTCGAGCTGTGCCCGGATCTCGCGACCGCCTTCGACAGGTTCGGGGCGTTCCGCCGACGACGGGTGCGCCCGCTGGTGCGCGAGGCCGCCGCGATCGGCCGGGTCGTCAACATGCGGCCGACGGTGCTCAGCGGCGTGGCCGGCCGGGCGACCGCGGTGATCCCGGAGAAAGTCATGACCCGTCACCTGGCTTCGATCGCAGCCGGCTCCGCGTTCGTCCTGCCGACCGCCGCGAACGCCGCCGGCTGACACCGCTCAGCGCGCTGAGCGCGGGGTGAACAAGGCGGTGCACATCTTGCGGAGGTCCAGGACGCCGCCGAAGACCGAGGTGGGCATCGTGGCGCAGCCGTTGGCCCGGCCGGTCGTCGAGGCGGGCACCGTGGCCGGTGCCGCAGGCGCCTGATTGCCCCACACCTGCGCGGCCAGGCCCTTGGCGCCGCACTTCGGCCATGCCTTCAGGCCCTGGGTGCGCAGCACGTTCTCGGCCACGCGGATCTGCTCGTGCCGAGGCGCGCGGGCCGGGTCGCCGACTCCACCGTTGGCCGACCAGGTGGCCGGCTTGAACTGCAGCCCGCCGAAGTGCCCGTTGCCGGTGTTGATCGCCCAGTTGCCGCCCGATTCACACTGCGCGATCGCGTCCCAGTTGACGGTGTCGGCGTGCGCGGTGGCTGTGGTGCCCTCCAGCGCCATCGGCACGACGGCCAGGGCTCCGGAGATCGCGGCGGCCAGGAGGCCCTTGTTGACTGCGGTACGAACGTTCATCTCTGCGGTCCTTCCCCGACCGTTGCGACTCAAGGCCCGCGGTGAACGCCGTGCTCTTCACGATGCGGTTACCTGCACTGTCGAGTGACGCGGATCACCTGTTACCGATGAGGGGAAAGTTTTAACAGTTGCTTATCTGACGTAAGAGGCCTCTGAGAAGAACGTGGCCCTTGGGGACGGAACCCCGACAGACACCGACAAACGACAAGGGCGGCGCCGATAGTCTCGGCACCGCCCCTGTAGGTCGTCTGCGATCAGCCGCGCTTGCCGCAGGTCGGCCACGCGCCGATGCCCTGCGACTGCAGGACATTGTTGGCAACCCGGATCTGCTCCTCACGGCTGGCGTGGTGCGGAGAGCCCGAACCGCCGTTGGAGCGCCAGGTGCCCATCGTGAACTGCAGGCCGCCGTAGTAACCGTTGCCGGTGTTGATCGCCCAGTTGCCGCCCGATTCACACGCAGCCACAGCGTCCCAGTTGACGCCGTCCGCATTCGCGGTGCCGGTCGCCAGAGCCATGGGTGCGAGCGCGAGCGCCCCGGCGAAGGTGGCCAGCCCAAACGTCTTGCGGATCTTCTTCAACTTCTGTCCTTTCGCCGAGCGCGCGCCGAAGACACCCACGGGCACGTCGTGCCGTAGGGATGCGGTGCCTGCAGTACAGGCGGTGGATGGGTTGTGCCGTCTCGGTCAGGCACAACAGGGGAGGCCACCTCAGACCTCGCCGGATCAGAACCCGGCGGCTCGACGACCGGATCGGCCGCCGCTGCCCCACTCACACGCTGGTTCGTGGTTTTGAGTTATTTGCTCTTCAAGAGCTGATTGGGACCGTACAAACCGATTCGCTCAAAGTCATATCGGTGAAAATCGGATCGCGATCAGATCACGGAATGATCACGACCCCGGATCGGCCA
Source organism: Mycolicibacterium vaccae NBRC 14118 = CIP 105934 (assembly GCF_001552715.1). Classification (GTDB taxonomy): domain Bacteria; phylum Actinomycetota; class Actinomycetes; order Mycobacteriales; family Mycobacteriaceae; genus Mycobacterium; species Mycobacterium vaccae. The sequence goes on from NZ_BCRS01000007.1 coordinate 47,498, forward strand.
TGGTCGGCGCAGGTCAGGCCGATAATCGACGCGGTCGACGATTCACACCGAACCGAAACCGAAAGTGACCCATCTCACCGTCGTTTTGTGACCTGGGCCACCGTGCAGGACTGCCGCGCAGGCCGTTGCGTGCGGCAAAACCGGTCGCGGGCCCGGCAATTGAGGTTCAGCGTGATGCCAGTTGGTGCCATGGGTTCGCTGAGCGAGGACGTACAGAAATGTCCGCAGCCGTACGAAATCCGTTGTGTCACAAAGCTTTAACAATACCTGCAGCGGTTGCCGTCGTTGCGGATGCTCGCCGCCAGGCGCGTGAACGGTCCAGCGGTCAACGGTTTTTCGACAGGTGTCGACGCGCGATCGCCCCGCGGCGGACACACCCTCCGGCGCCGGACCCCCCACTCTGGAATGAATTTGCGTCAGGTCTCCAATTCCACACCGGGCGACTTGCCGGCTGATCAGGGGCCGAAAGTGCGCGAATTGCGCTCCTTTCGGTGACCTAATCTGCGAAAATTACTGGGGCGCAGCGACATACGCAGACGAATAACACGTGCCCCCTTGCGCGAGATTCGGCTGACAGGTGTCAAGTATTACGGCCACACAATGGCCGATAGAGACGCAATTAATGGGTGTAGCCAACGCGGATTGCGCGATGCAGTTTTCGGAGGAGTTTGCTAGACCAATCGCGGCGGTTGGATCGCGGCGAGGTCGTCGGTGGTGTTGACGTTCGCGAGCGCAGGCTGCTCGGGCAGCACGATCCGCTGGGTGTCGACCGCGTTCACCAGAGCACGCATGCTGCGCTCCCCTGCGCTGAGCAGTTCGGCGACGACGGTGTGCAGCGAGGTGCGGTAGATACCTGCGAGGTAGTGGTCGCGCCCGTCCCACGGCAGCACGACCTCGGCACCCGAACGCTGGGCGGGGCCTGCGAGGGTGTCGATGACCTCGGTGGTGAGGGCGGGCATGTCCACAGCGCTGACGAAGGCGTGGGTGCGGCCGGCCTCGGCCGCCGCGCGCAGCCCTCGACCGGTGGCCAGCAGCGGCCCGACGCCGAGGATCTCGTCGCGAAGCACGATCGCGTCCAGGCTGGGTAACGCCTGACCCGGCGCAGCGACGACGAAGACGGGGTCACACCGCAGGCGGACCACGGACACCACGAGTTCGACGAGCGTGAGAGGGCCCGAGGGGCCGTCGACGGGCAGCGTGGCCTTGTCACGGCCCATCCGCCGTGACGCGCCACCGGCGAGGACAACGGCGGCAAGCGACAGCGAGGACGTCACCCCGGTGACGTTAGCGCAGCTACCTACGCCGAGTCAGGCAGTCGAGCCAGTCGACTCAGTCGACGGTCCAGGTGTCCTTGCCGCGCAGCAACGACTGCAGGGCTGCGGTGTCGTGAGCCTTGGCCTCTTGTGCGGCGGCCAGCTGGGCGCGGGCGGCATCGTCGTAGGTCGGCTTGCTGACCTGGCGGAAAATGCCCATCACCATGTGGTCGAGGTTCTGCTCGCTCAACCGCGACAACGCGAACGCGTACGCCGGATCGTCGATGGTGGCGTCGTGCACCACGATCTGATCGGCGGACACGTCGGCGGTCTTGGCGATCTCCAGGCCGAACCCGGACTTGACCACGGCGTACTCGCCGTCGGCGCCGAAGGTGATCGGCTCACCGTGGGTGATGTTGATCAGCCGGTCCTCGGCGCCTTCTTTACGCAGCGCGTCGAACGAGCCGTCGTTGAAGATCGGGCAGTCCTGCATGATCTCCACCAGCGCGGCACCGCGGTGCTGTGCGGCCCCGCGCAACACCTCGGTCAGGCCCTTGCGGTCGGAGTCCAGCGCACGCCCGACGAAGGTCGCCTCGGCGCCCAGCGCCAGGGAGACCGGGTTGAACGGGTAGTCCAGCGAGCCCATCGGGGTCGACTTGGTGACCTTGCCGGTCTCCGACGTCGGCGAGTACTGCCCCTTGGTGAGACCGTAGATCCGGTTGTTGAACAGCAGGATCGTGATGTTGATGTTGCGGCGCAGCGCGTGGATCAGGTGGTTGCCGCCGATCGACAGCGCGTCGCCGTCACCGGTGACAACCCACACCGACAGGTCTTCGCGAGCCAGCGCAAGACCGGTGGCGATGGTCGGCGCGCGACCGTGGATCGAGTGGAACCCGTAGGTCTCCAGGTAGTACGGGAACCGGCTGGAGCAGCCGATGCCGCTGACGAACGCGATGTTCTCGCGCCGCAGACCCAGCTCGGGCAGGAAGTTGCGGATGGTGTTGAGGATGACGTAGTCACCGCAGCCGGGGCACCAGCGGACCTCCTGGTCGCTGGTGAAGTCCTTGCCCTTCTGGGGCGCGTCGGCCTTGGGCACCCGGCTGGTCTTTGTCAGCCCCCCCGGTGTCAATCCGAGATCGCTACCGACAAGATCCGTCATGCGCTCACTCCCACATTCTCGACGGTGGCCGCGGCCAGCCGCGCGAACTTGGCCTTCTCAAGTTCCTTCTCGGCCAGCGTCCCATCCAGGGCCGAGTCGATGATGCCTTCGACCTCGTCGGCCAGGAACGCCATGCCTTCCACCTTGGTCACCGACTGTACGTCCACGAGGTAGCGCCCCCGCAGCAACAGCGCCAGCTGACCGAGGTTCATCTCTGGGACGACCACCTTGGGGTACTTGCGTAGCACCTCGCCGAGGTTGGCCGGGAACGGGTTGAGGTGCTGCAGTTGTGCGTGCGCGACCTTGATGCCGTTGCGGCGCGCACGCCGGCAGGCCTCACCGATCGGCCCGTAGCTGCTGCCCCATCCGAGCATCAGCAGGTCGGCATCCCCGCTGGGGTCGTCGACCTCCAGGTCAGGCACCGCGATGCCGGCGATCTTCTCGTTGCGCAGCCGGACCATCAGGTCGTGGTTCTTGGGCTCGTAGGAGATGTTGCCCGAACCGTTGGCCGACTCCAGACCGCCGATGCGGTGCGCGAGACCCGGGGTGCCCGGGACCGCGAACTGGCGGGCCAGCGTCTCGGGATCACGCGCGTACGGCTGGAACGGCTCACCTTCCTTGGCGAAGGTGTGCTCGATCGGCTCGTAGGTGGAGATGTCCGGGATTGCCCACGGCTCCGAGCCGTTGGCGATCGCGCCGTCGGACAGGATCATCACCGGCGTGTGGTAGTTGATGGCGATCCGGACAGCTTCGACGGCGATGTCGAAGCAGTCGGACGGGGACCGCGGCGCCAGCACCGCCACCGGCGATTCACCGTTGCGGCCGAACATCGCCTGCAGCAGATCGGCCTGCTCGGTCTTGGTGGGCAGACCGGTCGAGGGCCCGCCGCGCTGCACGTCGATGACGATCAGCGGCAGCTCGGTCATCACGGCCAGGCCGATGGCCTCTGATTTCAGCGAGACACCGGGCCCGGAGGTGCTGGTCACGCCGAGCGCGCCGCCATAGGACGCGCCGATGGCGGCACCGATGCCGGCGATCTCGTCCTCGGCCTGGAACGTCAGCACATTGAAGTTCTTGTGCTTGGACAGCTCGTGGAGGATGTCGGAGGCCGGCGTGATCGGGTAGGTGCCGAGCACCACCTGCAGGTCTGACAGGTGGCCGGCGGCCACGAGGCCGTAGGCCAGTGCGGTGTTGCCCGAGATCTGGCGGTACTCGCCCGTCTTGAGCTTCGCGGGCGCGACCTCGTAGGTGGTCGCGAACGCCTCGGTCGTCTCACCGAAGTTCCATCCGGCCTTGAGCGCGAGGACGTTGGCCTCGGCGACGTCGGGCTTACGGGCGAACTTCTCGCGGATGAACGCCTCGCTGTGCTCGAGCTCGCGTCCGTACATCCAGGACAGCAGCCCGAGGGCGAACATGTTCTTGGCGCGCTGGCCGTCCTTCTTGGTCGCGCCGATCTCCTCGACCGCTCCGAGCGTCAGCGTGGTCATGGGGACCGCCTGCACGACGTAGTCCGACAGTTCGTCGCTCTCCAGCGGGTTGCTGTCGTAGCCCACCTTGGCGAGGTTGCGCTTGGTGAACTCGTCGGAGTTCGCGATGATCAGGCCGCCGCGCGGCAGATCGGAGACGTTGGCCTTGAGCGCGGCGGGGTTCATCGCCACCAGCACGTCGGGGCGGTCACCGGCGGTGAGGATGTCGTAGTCGGCGATCTGGATCTGGAACGACGACACACCGGGCAGGGTGCCCTGTGGCGCACGGATCTCGGCCGGGTAGTTCGGTTGGGTGGCGAGGTCATTGCCGAACAGCGCCGCCTCAGAGGTGAAGCGGTCGCCGGTGAGCTGCATGCCGTCGCCGGAGTCGCCGGCGAACCGGATGACGACCTTCTCGAGCTTCTGTCGAGGCGTTGCGGCCGCGTTGCCGTTCTCTCCCACTCGCCTGCCTTCCATGAGTTGCCCGGTGCTGCAGGGCCGCATCAGGCGAACCCCCACCGAGTCGCAGTCGACGCGACGCGCCGTCAGTGGGTGCCCACCACAGTTTGGTGTCACTGTCGGTACCGATTATTGCACTTCTCTTAGGCGTGCCTATACCAGGCAGGTCGGCCGTGTCCCGGTGACGTCGCAACGAACGCACTGTTCAACGCTTCAGCCGGAGTCACGGTGAGACAAAATTGTGGTGTTCGTCACGTCTACGAGACACCACAGGCCGGCCGGAAATTCTTAGAAAAGGTTACCGATCGGTAGCCGACAGCTAGCACCGCGGGCACGGCCCGCCCAGGCCGCGGCGACCACCCGCCGAGGGGTCGAAGGAGTGGTGTGACGCAGCACACCCACTTCGGTGCGCACACGATTGCACGGGGTGCTACTTTGACCGTTGAGCAGCAGTACGGCAGCAGCTGGGGAGGGCGTACATGCAGGCCGATCGCGTGACGCTGAAGGTGGTCGCCGAGGCCGCCGGGGTTCACCCGTCGACGGTGTCGCGAGCCCTGAGGAGAACGACCGGCAAAGGCGCCGACGACCCCAACAGCGTGCGGATCCGTGAGATCGCCAAGAGCCTCGGATACGTGCCGAATGCCAACGCCGCAAGCCTGAAGACCCACCGCTCCACCGCATTCGGGGTGATCGTGCCCCGTCTCACCGACGTCGTCCTGTCCGGTACCTACGATGCGATCGAACACACGGCCAATGCAGCCGGCTTCGACACGTTCGTGGCCAACTCGCACGACGATCCCGCCGAGCAGCTGCGCCGGATCGAACTGCTGCTCGGCCGTAACGTCGACGGCCTGATCATCGGCGACGCCCGCCTCGACAACGACAACGTGGCCGGACTCGACCGGCGCGGGGTGAAGTTCGTGCTGGTCAACCGCCGCAAGCCCGGACAACTGTCGGTGACCTGCGACGATTACCGCGGCGGCTGGCTCATCGGCGAACATCTCGCCGACCTCGGGCACCAGCGCGTGGGGATCATCACCGGCCCCCGGTGGGCGAGCACCGCCACGGACCGACTCAGCGGATGCGTGGACGCGCTGGAGAGCCGGGGCGTGGTGGTCCATCCCGACATGCGGCTCCACCAGGGCTTCGACGCCGCCGACGGAGCCGCGGGCGCCCGCACCCTGCTGACGGCCGAGCAACGTCCGACCGCGATTTTCGCCGCTAACGACGCCAGCGCGATCGGGGTGATGGGGGTTCTCCGCGACTTCGGCATGCGGGTCCGCGACGATGTGGCCGTCGTCGGCTACAACGACATCGACCTCTGCGCGTCGTTGCCCGTGCCCCTCACCACGGTGCGCAGTCCGTTCCGGGAGATGGGGACGATCGCCAGCCAGACCCTGTTGTCGCTGGTGGAGGGCCGATCCGTGTCCTCGGCGATGCTGCAGCCCCAGTTGGTCGTGCGGGAGTCCACGAGCTCCGCCCCGGCGCAGTAAGTCTTCGGCGCCGTCCTGAAATCGATTGCGCCATTTCGCTGAGAAGTGACCAGATCTCCGTTACCGTTCTCCCACACCTGAGTTGACACCACCGTCGCCCAGACCCGAAGCGGACTGAGCGCGGCACTTGGGCGTGCGTCCGTCGGCGTGTGCTCTTCAGGCGTTATCACGTTGCGCCAGAGAGCTATTGGGTTTCATGTTACGAACATGTGGCCGCGCGTTACCTCGGCGCTAAAGCCTCGGTTACCTGTTGACGTACGCGTCGACGGATGGCAACCTCACACACCAAGCACGTGCAAACGATTGCACCAACTGCAGAGGACACGGACACTTGCACCCTTCGAGGCCACACCTGGTGAAAATCGGGGCGGTTCAGCTCACTGCCGTACCCGGACGTCGGGACCTCAACCTCGCCCGAGCCGAGCGCGCAATACGGGAACTCGCGGCGCAGGGTGCGGGGCTGGTGGTGCTTCCTGAACTTTTCAGTAACGGCTACGCCTTCGAACCTGAGTTTGCCGAGCCGGTTTCCGGCACCACGGTGCAGACCTTGGTCCAGCTCGCCCGGTCGTGCCGCACCACCATCGTCACTGCGCTGCACATTCGTGACGAGGCAGGCATTTATCGCGATCGGGCGCTGATCATCGGTCCCGACGGACCGCTCGCCGAAGCCGACAAATCCTATCTGTGGGGCCAGGAAGTCGGTTCGCTGGTTCCGGGTGACTGGAAGGGTGCCATCGCCGACACGCCTGCCGGGGTGGTGGGTGTGGCGGTCTGCTACGAGGCGGGCTTTCCCGAGATGGTGCGCGATCTGGCCGTGCGCGGCGCACAGATCATCGCGGTGCCTGCGGCGTTCGGCCGACCGAGACTGCACGCATGGGAGCTGATGACCCGGTCCAGGGCCCTGGAAAACGGTTGCATCCTGGTCGCCGCCGGGCTCACCGGCGACAACGGGCGCGGCAACGAGTTCGCCGGACACAGCAGGGTCGTGGGTCCGCGCGGCGAAGTGCTGTCGGGGATCGACCGTGGGGAGGGCACCGTGCTCTGCGAGGTGGACCTCGACGACATCGAGCAGGCACGCACCGAGATCCCCTACCTGCGATCACTGGAGTTGCGCAGCACCCACGACGGCGGCGCACGGGTTCCGCGCCCGCCTATCGACCGCACCGATGCACACGAACCGACGAGGAGCTGAGGAACACCCGCATGATCGACTTTGAAGGTGTCGACCTGATCGAGCCGTTCCGCAAGGAACTGGAGCTGTGCAAGGTGAGGGCCGGCGAGCACGTCGTGATCCTCTCCGAGCCCAGCAGCCGGTCCGACTACGTCGCGGCGTCGTTCGCGGCGGCCAGATCCCTGGGTGCGCATGTGATCTCCGCGGTCGTTCCCGGCGGCTCCGCGGCACCGACACCGTCCACCCACACCGGCGCAGGACCGGGCCTGGTGTCGGTGTTGGAAGACACCGTCGCCCAGGAACTGTTGAAGAACGCCGACCTGGTTGTCGACCTCACCCGGGAGGGCTTCATCCACGCCCCTGCCCAGCAGTCGATCCTCGACTGCGGCACGCGCATCATCTTCATCTGCGACGCGCCCGAGGTGCTCATCCGCAACCTGCCGGCCGAGGGCGACAAGGCCAGGGCGCTCGCGGCCGTCGACGCGGCCCGGGCGGCCACGACAATGCTCGTCACCTCTGCGGCGGGCACGAACCTCACCGTCGACATGGCCGACTGCCATCCCGGCTTCCAGACCGGATTCGCCGACGACCCCGGACGCTGGGACCACTGGCCCTCGACCATGATGCTGTGCTGGCCGCAGATCAGCGAGGGCACCATCGTGCTCTCCCCCGGCGACATTCTGCTGCCGTTCAAGGAGTACATCCGTACCGACATCCATCTGACCGTCGTGGCCGGCCACATCGAAAAGGTCTCCGGCGCAGGGGACGCCGCCATGCTCGAGCAGTACTTCGTCGACTCGAACGACAAGTGGGCCCGCTACCTCAGCCACATGGGCTGGGGGCTGATGAAATCCGCCGACTGGTTCGCCACCGCCATGTACTCCAAGCACGAGATCATGGGGATGGACGCCCGCGCCTACGCCGGCAACTTCCTCTGGTCCACCGGCCCGCATCCCTTCCTCGGCCGGGATTCCTACGCCCACCTCGACATCGCGATGCGCGGGTGCACGATCGAGCTCGACGGCCACGCCGTCGTGGTCGACGGCCACCTGGTCGACGGCGACATCGAGGTCTCCGCGTGACCCGCGCAACGGACCACCCGACGCAGGCACTGGTCGTCGGCGCCGGTATCGGCGGCCTGAGCGCCGCCTGCACGCTGCGCGCGGCGGGGCTGCAGGTGACCGTGCTGGAGCAGGCACCGGAGCTCGGCGAGGTGGGAACCGGCCTCCAGATCGGACCGAACGCGTCACGGATCATCCTGCGGCTCGGCCTTGCCGATGCGATCAACCCGCATGTGCTGGTCACCCAGGAGTCCATCCGGCGCCGGTGGGAGGACGGCAGTCTGCTCGCCCGCACCGAACTCGGCGACTCCGCGATCGCAGACTTCGGCGCGCCCTACTGGCATCTGCACCGGGCCGACCTGCACGCCGTACTCCACCGCGCCGCCACCGACCCGGACCGCCCCGGCAGCCCCGCCACCGTGCACACCGACTCCCGGGTGACCGAGGTCGACGACTCCGATCCCGCACGCCCCGCGGTGATCACCGCCGACGGCAGGCGATTCGACGCCGACGTGGTGATCGGGGCCGACGGCATCAAGTCGTGTGTCCGCGACGCCGTCGATGCGCCCACCGAGATACTCTCCAGCGGAGACATGGCGTACCGGACGCTGATCCGGGGCGACCGCGCCGGTGCCGATCCGCGGACGGCCTGGCTGCTCGACCGGCCCGCCGCGAACTTCTGGCTCGGCCACGACCATCACCTCGTCGTCTACCCGATCCGCGATTTCACGGCGCTCAACGTCGTCGCCGTCGTGCCGGTGACACCCGAGGTCGATGCGGCCGGCCGGACCGAGGAGCCGGCCGAATCGATGCGAAGCGCCTACACCGGCTGGGACGAGACCGTCGGCGCGTTGCTCGCCAAGTCCGAGGACACTGTCATCGGCTGGGCGCTGAATTACCAGACACCCCATACCAACTGGGTGAAAGGATCGATCGCGCTGCTGGGCGACGCCTGCCACGCGATGCTCCCCTACTTCTCGCAGGGCGCCTCGCAGGCCATCGAGGACGCTGCCGTGCTGGCTGAGGAACTCGGAGGCACCGACCGGCACGCGATACCCGCGGCACTGCAGCGCTATCAGGATCGCCGCGCCGAGCACGCGGGCGTGGTGCAGAAGGGCGCGCTGGGCAACCGCGACCTGTTCCACCTGCCCGACGGGCCCGACCAACAGGCCAGGGACGAACGCTTCAAGGCCAAACATGCCGAGTCCGATGTGACCTTCGACTGGATCTACCGAGGGACCCCGTTGGCCGGAGATCCGCAACCGACCGCCGACACCCTTGCGAAAGGCCGTTCATGACAACGCAACTCGATTCATCATTGTCCGGGGGTACCGTGAACCAGGCCGCCCGCGTCGACATCGAAAACGTCAGCCTGGCGTTCGAGACCAAACGCTCGGGACGGGTGCAGGCGCTCGAAGACTTCAGTCTGACCATCGAACCCGGAACGTTCTGCTGCATCGTCGGGCCGAGCGGCTGCGGCAAGTCGACGCTGCTGAGGATCATCGACGGCCTGCAGAAGCCCGACGCCGGCCGGGTTCTGATCAACGACAAGGTCGTCGAAAAGCCCACCCTGGACGTCGGATTCGTGTTCCAGAAGTACAACCTGCTGCCTTGGCGATCGGTGCTGGCCAACGTCGAGTTCGGTCTGGAGAACCTCGGTGTGCCCAAGGACAAGCGCAGGCAGACCGCCCAGCGATGGATGAAGATCGTGGGCCTGGAAGGTTTCGAGGAGCACTACCCGGCCCAGCTGTCCGGGGGGATGCAGCAGCGGGTGGGGCTGATCCGGGCCCTCGCCATCGACCCCAAGATCCTGTTGATGGACGAGCCCTTCGGCGCCGTCGACGACCTGACCCGGATGAAGCTGCAGGAAGAGTTGCTCAACCTCTGGGAACGCGACAACAAGACCGTCGTCTTCGTCACCCACGACATCGAGGAGGCGCTCTACCTCGCCGACCGGGTCATCGTGATGAGTGCCCGGCCGGGCCGGATCAGCGAGATCTTCGACGTCGACCTTCCCCGACCGCGTAATCCGGAGATCCGCGCACTGCCCGAATTCGCCAAACTCAAGGGCGAAGTCCTCAAGTGCCTGCACATGACCGGCGCGATCGGCCAGGACGGCGAATGACCACCACCGAAGTCGCGCACGCGCCGCAACCGCCGGGCGCCGACGGTACCCGCCCCGGGCGGGAACGCAAACCGATGTCAAAGCGCCGCAAGCACTTCTGGCTGCGAGTGGTGGCCTACGGTGCACTGCTGGGCGCCTGGCAGGTGACTGCCATGATCAAGGGCCCGTTCTTCCTGCCGACCATCCCGGAAGTCTTCGCGGCGATGCCCAAGCTGTTCGAGCAGGGCTACATCACCACGCTGGGCATCAGCATCCAGCAGTTGGTCATCGGCTTCACGCTGTCGCTGGTGATCGCGATCCCGCTGGGCGCGTTGATGGGTGCCTCCAAGACCATCGACGCCGCGCTGACCCCGTTCGTCAACGCGCTGTATGTCACCAGCAAGGAGTCGCTGCTTCCGCTGTTGATCATCATCTTCGGCGCACAGTTGGGGTACCTGGTCGCGGTCGTGGTGTTCTTCGCGGTGTTCTTCCCGATCATGAACACCGCCGCGGGGGTGCGTTACGTCGAAGGCTCGCTGTCGGAGATGGCCAACGCGTTCTGCACCAACCGGTGGCGGATGTACACCCGGATCTATCTGCCCGCCGCCGCACCGTTCGTGGTGGCCGGCGTCCGGCTGGGACTCGGGATGGCGATCAAAGGGATGGTCATCGCCGAGTTGTGGATCTCCATCGGCACCGGGCATCTGTTGCGGCAGTTCGGCGCCCTGCGCGAACTCGACCTGTACTTCGCGCTCGCCATCCTGGTGATCGCTGTCGCCCTACTCGCCGACAAGATGCTGTACCTGGTCGAAACCAGGCTGATGCACGGCACGACCAAAGCGGGAGGGCTGTGATGAACCTCGACACCAAGACCGGGCGGATGGCGATCTCATGCGGTGCGGTCGCCGTGGCGCTGATCGTCTGGCAGCTCGCGGGCACCTACGGCGGCCTGTTCTGGCTGCTTCCGCCCTCCGAGATCCTGGCGGCAACCTGGCACGAGACCGTCAACGGCGCGCTGCCACAGGCGGCGGGCCAGACCCTGCTGATCGCCCTCGTCGGCGTCGTGGTCGGTTCCGCCCTCGGCGTTTTCATCGGCGCGCTGATGGGTCACTACGAGGCCTGGAACGCCGTGCTGGACCCGCTGGTCAAGATCGGCTTCGCCGCCCCTCTGGTGATGCTCGTGCCTGTCATCTCGATCTACTTCGGCATGGGCACCGGTGCCAAGATCGCCTTCACGGTCCTGTTCTGCATCTTCATCGTCATCATCAACACCGCGGCCGGCCTGCGCGAGGTACCCGACGAGGTGCTCGAGATGGCCCGCGCGTTCGAGGTCACGCCCCGGGCGATGATGTTCCGCATCCTGATCCCGTGGTCCGGGCCCTACATCCTGACCGGGATGCGGATGTCGGTGGGCCGCAGCATCCAGGGCGCGCTCATCGCCGACCTGTTCCTCCGGGCCGAAGGCATGGGCCTCTACATGATCTCCGCAGGCAGCAGCTTCCAGCTGGACAACCTGTACGCCGCCGTCCTGGTCCTGACCGTGCTGGGCGCCGCGGTGATGTCGCTCGCCAAGGCAGGCGAAGTACGGCTGCTGGCCTGGAGAGCCGCTTGAGGACCGCAGGCGAACACAGGTGTCCGCCCCCGCGCATCGAAACTCCGCTACCACCAACCAGTTAGGAAGACCATGACCGTGTCCTCGAACCGATCCCCCCGCACCAGAGCATGGGTGGTCACCACCGGTGCGGTGGCCCTGGCCACCACCCTCGTCGCCTGTTCGGGCAGCCAGCCCCAGGGCCAGTCCGACGACAGCGGCAAGCTCCGCTCGGTCAAGGTGGCCTGGAGTACCTCAGGTGATGCCTACGTGCCGCAGTCCCAGGGTCCCTGGCGATTCGGTGAGATGTTCGGGCTCGACCAGAAGAGGGACGACATCACCGAGCTGTCCTCGCACGCGACAGCGGTGCAGCTGCTGCTGTCCAATCGCGCCGAGGTCGTCACCGGTTCCTTCACCGCGTTCGTCAAGACGATCCAGGAGGGCCACAACATCCGGCTCTTCTGCCCCATCCAGGGCGTGCTGACCGACGAGGTCGTCGGCACCGGCGACGTCACCACGATCGAGCAGGTGACCGACCCGAATGTGTCGGTGGCCGTGGACAGCCCGGGCGGTCTCGTCGACCACGTCTTCAATCACGTCTTCGCCAGCAAGGGGCTCGACATCGTGGTGGCCGACCTGCCCAACGTGCAGATCCTCGAGGACGGCGGCCTGCGTCTGGCCGCGCTGGCCTCCGGCGAGGCCCAGGTCGCGGTGCTCGATCCGTTCGAACTCGCGCAGCTGCAGAAACAGCGCGACGACGTCCACACGCTCAGCGTCGTGGCCGAGGACATGGACTCGGTCGGCTTCGTGTACGCAGCGACCAAGGAGTGGCTGGACAACAACCAGGACCGCGCGGCGGCGTTCTGCGCGTCAGTGCTGGAGGCCAACGAGGTGGCCATCGACGACATCGCCGCATACACCGAGTGGTCCAACGAGGCGATGGACCCGGATCCGGCGGCCGAGACCCTTGAGGTGAACTGGTCGCGCGCCAAGGAATTCGGCGTCTGGCCGATCGACATCGAGACTCTGTCGGAGCCCACGGTGGAAACCGATCTGGCGATCGCCGTCAAGGCCGGACAGCTCAATGAGTCCGCGCTGAACCTCAAGTACGAGGACATCGTCGACATCCGGCCCGCCGAGAAGGCGATGGAACTCATCAACGCCCAACAGTGACAGGTCACGGTGGCCGGCCCCCTCGCCGGTCACCGTGACCCCCAAAATCCTGAGGAGAAGGCACCGTGGCCAACGGCCCGAAAGATTTACGACAGTTCATCGCTGCGCTCGACGCCGACGGTGACGGCGACCTGGTACGCGTCACCAAGCCAGTGAGCCCCCAGAACTTCGACTGCACGGCGATATTGGAGAAGTTGGACCGCCGCGGCTTACGCCCGATGGCCCTGTTCGAGTCCACCGAGGACGTCGAGGGAAGGCCGTGCACCATCCCCGTCGCGATGAACGTCTTCGCGACCCGGGAACGCTGCGCGAAGGCCCTCGGGTTCGACCCCAAGCAGGCGCAGATGCCGTTGTCGATGTTCTTCGCCGAGCGCAGTCGCGGCGGGATCGATCCGCTGGTGATCGACCCGGCCGACGCCCCGGTCCGAGAGGTTGTGCTGACCGGGGACGAGATCGACACGCGGAAGCTGCCGATAGTCTCGCACTCCGACGGCGACTACGGTCCTTGCCTGACGATGACCCTTGCCGTGCGCGACCCCGACTCCGGGGCCTACAACGTCGCGTTCATCAAGGCGTTCTACGACTTCGAGTCCAAGTCGCGGTTGCGGATCACCATCCACTCCACCGATTCGCTGCGCGCGCTGAAGATCTACGAGGACCGCAACGAGCCGATGCCCATCGTCGCGATCCTGGGCCACCACCCGGCGTTTTACCTCGGCAGCATGGGACTCACCCCGTACCGCAACGACGACTACCGCACCATCGGGGCGTTTCTCGACGAACCCCTGCGGGTGGTGCCGTCCCAGACCTGGGGTGAGGACTTCATGATCCCGGCCGACGCCGAGATCGTGATCGAAGGTGTGGTGCCCCCGGGGGTCAGGATGATCTGCGACCCGTTCGGCGACATCACCCGTCAATACCAGGCCCAGACACTGCGACCGGTCATGGACATCACCGCGATCACCCACCGGGCGGCGCCGATCCTGCAGGACGTGTTCGCCGGGCACCGCGATCACATGACGGTGGGCCAGATCCCGAAGGAAGGCTCGCTGTTCAACACGCTGACCGACCGGTTCGGCCCGATCATCAACGCCGTCCACATGCCTTACTCGGGCTGCGGACGGCTGGCGTGTTACATCTCGATCGACAAGTCCTCCGAAGGTCAGGCCAAAGCGGTTGCGCTGGCGGCACTGCAGGAGTCGTGGACGTTCCAGTTCGTCGTGATCGTCGACGCCAACATCGACGTCTTCAACGAGGAGGACGTCCTGTGGGCGGCGATGGTCTACACCGACCCGGACCGCGACATCGACATGATCAAGAACATCCCCACCGTGTTCACCACCGCGATGGGCTACCGCAAAGTGCTCATCGACGCGACCCGGCCGCTCGACCGGGCCATGCCGGAGCAGAACCGGGTGCCCGCCGACGCGCTGGACCGTATCCGGCTCGAAGACTATGTGGAAGGAATCTGATGGAACGGATCTTCTGGGTCAACTGCCCCACGTGTGACTGCCGATACCCGGTGGACAGCTCGCTGCGGCATCGCACCGATGTCCAGCTCGAATGCCCCTCGTGTCGAGGAAAATTCGTGGTGACGGCGGCTGCGGCCATCTCGGAATGACCGACGCCGGAACCAAGGCCGAGGTGCTCGACGTCATCCCGATCGCCACCGCGGTGATCACGTCGGGCACCGAGGCCGACCCGGCGGGTTTCACCGGAAGCGTCTGGGGCGAGCCGCGTAACCCCGGATGGCTCGCGGTGCCGGTGTCGGCGGGGTCGTCGACGCTGCCCGTGATCGTCGCGACCGGGCGGCTCGGGGTGAACGTGCTGGGTGAGCGGGCACGGCCCCTCGTGGGTGCCTTCGCCAGACGGGTCGACACGTCGGCGCGCAGGTTCGACGGTGTCGCATGGACGTTCGGCAACGGCGTTCCGGTGCTGTCCGGGGCCGTCGCCTGGTTCGCGTGCACGCTCGACTCGGTGGTCCCGTTCGGCGGTTATCAGATGATGATGTGCCGGGTCGAGCACAGTGAGATATGCAGTCAGGAGCCACCTCTGGTGTGGGTGAGCGGCCAGGGGGTCCCGGCGGGGACCGCACCGACGACGGAGACGGACCGATGAGCAGACGCAAGCGGATAGTGGTCGGGGTGACCGGGGCCAGTGGCGCCCTCTACGGTCTGCGCACCCTCGAGCTGCTGCGCGACGTCGACGACGTCGAGACCCATCTCGTGGTCTCCAAGGGGGCACGCGCGACCATCAAGTCCGAACTGGACATGACCTCGGCCGACCTGGCCGACCACGCCGACGTGTGCCACAGCGATTCCAACCTCGGAGCCAGCATCGCCAGCGGATCCTTCCACGCCGACGGCATGCTGGTCGCCCCGTGCAGCGTCAAGACAATGTCGGGGATCGCCAACAGCTACGCCGACAACCTCATCGTGCGGGCTGCGGACGTGATGCTCAAGGAACGCAGGCGCCTGGTCCTCCTGCTACGCGAAACACCCTTGCACATCGGCCATCTGCGTCTGATGACACAGGTCACCGAGGCCGGCGCCGTGGTGATGCCCCCGGTGCCCGCGCTCTATGCGCACCCGCAGAGCATCCGGGACATGGTTGACTTCACCGTCGTGCGGGCCCTCGACCTGATCGGCGTTCAGGGGCCCTCGATCACCCGTTGGTCCGGCATCGAGAACGACGCGCCGGTGATGTTGACTCAGGAAGGCAGACGAGCATGACGCTGCAATCTCTGCACGGCCAGCATTTCCTGCCCGACCGGATGGAGCCCGATGCCGCCTACAAGTTGATCTCGGCGTGCGTCCAGCCCCGCCCCATCGCGTGGGTGTCGACGATCTCACCCGGTGGGGTGCGAAACCTCGCGCCGTTCAGCTTCTTCACCGTCGCCTCCCGCACTCCGGTGTCGGTGATGTTCTCGATCGGTGAACGCCTGGGCACGATCGGCGGGATCAAGGACACGCTCGCCAACATCCGGGCCACCCGTGAGCTCGTGGTGAACATCCCCGCTGCCGGTCAGGCCGACTCGGTCGCAGGATCGTCGGCGACCGTCGATCCCGACGTCGACGAGTTCGACCTCGCCGACGTCCCCACCGTCGCATCCAGGTTGGTCCGGCCCGAATCGGTTGACGGTGCGCTGTTCAGCCTGGAATGTGTCCTTTCCCATGAGGTTCCGGTCGGCACCGATGTGGTGATCGTGGCCCGGGTGCTGGCGGTGACCTCGCGCCGCCAGCTGCTCGACGAGGCCATGCACATCGAGGAGACCGGCTTCCTGGGCCGGCTGGCCGGACCGTACTTCACCACCGAGATGAACCGCGTGCCGCAGATGCAGCCGGGCGCGCCGCGGTGAACCTGGAGGGGCTCAACGCCGGGCCCGGGGATCTGGTGCTCGGTCTGGTCCAACAGCAGATCCCGCGGGTCCGCACCAGGGCCGACGTGACCGCGGCGGCCGAGCGCACCGCATCGGCGTTGCGGGAGGCCAAGGCTTCGATGGCCTCTCTGGACCTGCTGGTCTTCCCCGAGTACGGGCTCCACGGGCTGCGCAAGGACTCGTGGTCGGACGACGCGCTGATGTGCCGCATCGACGGGCCCGAGGTCGACCTGCTCCGGGCAGCATGCGCCGAGACCGGGACGTGGGCGCTGTTCAGCGTGATGGAGAGCAACGACCGGGGGGCACCGTTCAACACCGCGCTGATCGTGGACGCCGCCGGTGAAATCGCTCTCAAGATCCGCAAACTACATCCGTGGACACCGAAAGAACCCTGGGAACCCGGCGATCTCGGTGTTCCCGTGTGCGCAGGCCCCAAGGGCTCGGTCCTCGGGGTACTGATCTGCCATGACGGGATGTTCCCCGAGATGGCGCGGGAAGCCTGCTACCGCGGGGCGAACCTGCTGTTGCGGCCCGCAGGCTACAAGTTCGGACTCCGCCAGTCCTGGCGTATCACCAACGAGGCCAACGCTTTCTGCAACCTCGCCTTCACCGCGTCGGTGTGCCTGGCCGGCGACGACGGCAACGGTTTCGCCTCGATGGGCGAAGCCATGGTCTGCGACGTCGACGGGACGATCCTGGTGCGCGGCGACGCCTCGGCCGACCGGATCGTCACCGCCGCCATCGATCCGGCCCGTTCGGACCGGGCCCGCCGCGAATGGGGCGTGGAGAACAACATCTACCAACTGGGCCATCGCGGCTTCACCGCGGTGGCCGGTGGCGCCACCGACGCCCCCTACACCTACATGCACGATCTCGCCGCGGGCCGTTACCGGCTGCCGTGGGAGGACGAGGTGCGGGTGACCGACGGCACCGGAGAAGGTTACGGACCGCCGCGGCCCCCCACCGGCACGGTCGACACGGCGCGGGCGGGTCTCAGGTCGGCGCCGCGACCGCGTCAGTGATGTGCCGGGATGTTGTAGGGCGTGACCACCTGAATCGGCACCGGCCGTACGGGTTCCTCCGGGAGCGCGCCGCGCTCCTGCAGGATCATCCGTAGCGCGAGGCGGGCGTCGGCGCGCAGATCGTTGTGCAGGACCGCCGAGATCCGGCCGTCGCGCAGCAGGCGCCGGTTGTCGGCGTCGAGGTCGTGAGCGATGAAGACCTTGCAGGGTCGCCCCACTTTGTCGAACGCCGCGACCGTGGCCACGTTGCCTCCGCCCACCGAGTACACGGCCCGCACACCCGGGTTGGCCTCCAGCGCCTCCAGGACCAGGCGTTCGTTGGTGGCGTCGATGCCGTCGCTGTCGCTGACCTCGACGATCGCGCGCCCGGATGCCCGCAGCGCCGACCGGAACCCGACCTCGCGTTCGCCCTCCCCGCGAAACACCGTGCCGCTCAGGGTGATCAGCACGTCGGACGGAGACTCACCCAGCCACTGGTGCATCAGGTAGGCGGCGGTGACGCCGGCGCCGTGATTGTCGATGCCCACGTAGCCGCACCGCGCGCTCGACGGGATGTCGGTGGTGTAGGTGACCACCGGCACGCCGGAGTCGACCAGGCGGTCGACGGCTTCGGCGACCGCGGGGTCGTCCTGCGCCTTCAGCACCACGCCGTGACTGCCGCGGATGCCGTCCAGGGCGGCCACCATCTGCGCGGTGGAACCGGACTCCCACAGGTGGAACCGGGCGCGCAGCATCGCCGGTGCGAAGGCCGGAAGCTCGGCCTCGACGGCGGCCCGGAACGCGTCGGAGAACCGCTGTGGGGTCTGCATCACCACGTCGATCAGGTAGCGCCGTCCGTTGAGCCGCAGCTGCGCCCGCTGCTTGTCGAGGTCGGCGATCGCCTGCTGTACCTCGGCCACGGTGTTCGCGCGCACTCCGGGCCGCTGGTGTAGCACGCGGTCGACGGTCGCTTCGCTCAATCCGGCCTGCTGGGCGATCTCGCGGACCTTGTAGCGGTGCGGCACGGGCGCTCCTTCCGCGGCCGATCGTGAGGTGTTTTTGATGGATTTATGCCGTTGATTGCGGTGCCGATCACAGCAAGACTAGGCGCCATGGCAGCCCCGCTCAACACCGCGACCACCCCGTGGCTGGGTGAGTCGGACTTCGACCTGGGCCGGTTCCGTCGCGAGGTCGAACGCGACACCGACGTGTCCGACTATCCGCACGCCGCCGACGTGCGGGACAACGTGCTCGTCTACTCCGCACCGGCGATGGCCCACACCGCCGACCGGCACGCTCTGCAGGCGGAGCTGATCCACGCGCTGGCAGACGGGCCCGGCGTCGTGGTATTCACCGAGGCGTTCGACACCGCGGTGGTCGATCGCGCCAGTGACGCGTTCTTCGCGCTGATCGAGGCGCAGCGCGCGGCGGGACAGTCCGCGGGCGACCACTTCGGCACGCCCGGCGCCAACGACCGGATCTGGAATGCTGCCCAGAAGCTGGCGCTGCACGATCCGCAGGTGTTCGCCGACTACTACGCCAACGACGCCCTGGCGCTCGTCTGCCAAGCCTGGCTGGGCCCGCGCTACCAGGTCACCTCGCAGGTCAATGTCGTCAATCCCGGTGGCAAAGCTCAGGTTCCGCACCGCGACTACCACCTCGGCTTCGTTCCCGAAGAGCATCTGGCCGCCTACCCGGCGCACGTGCACCGCACGTCGCCGGCCCTGACCCTGCAGGGCGCGGTGGCGCACTGCGACATGCCCGTCGAGAGCGGCCCGACCATGCTGCTGCCCCACTCCCAACGGTTCGCCGGCGGCTACCTCGCGTTCAACCGACCGGAGTTCATCGACTACTTCGCCGCGCACCACGTGCAGCTGCCCCTGCGCAAGGGCGACGCGGTGTTCTTCAACCCGGCCCTGTATCACGGTGCGGGAACGAACTCCTCCAGCGGCATCCGGCGGATCGCGAACCTCATGCAGATCAGCTCGCCGTTCGGCCGGGCGATGGAGGCGGTCGACCGCACCGCGATGGTGCGCGCCGTCTACCCCGCGCTCAGGGCCATGCAGGCTGCGGGCAGGTCCCGGCGCGACGTGGAGAACGTCGTGGTAGCCACCGCCGAGGGCTATGCGTTTCCCACCAACCTCGACAGCGACCAGCCGATCGGCAGCCTGGCACCGCCCAGCCAGGTCGACACCGTCCTGGACGCGCTGGCCCGCAACCTCACCGACGAAGAACTCGACGTCGCGCTTCACGCACAGAACGAACGGAGAATCCCATGACCACCCTCGGTCTCATCGGCCTCGGCCGCATCGGCGCCTTCCACGCCGAGACCCTGACCAACCTGCCGGAGGTGTCCGGGCTCGTGATCACCGACGAGCGTCCCGAGGTGGTCAGTGAGGTCGCCGCGAAATACGGTGCCACCCCGGCAGAGTCGGTGGACAAGCTGCTGGCCTCCGGTGTCGACGGCGTGGTGGTCGCGGCCGCCACCCCGGCGCACGCGGAGCTGACGCTCGCCGCGGTCGAGCGTGGCCTGCCGACATTCTGCGAGAAGCCGATCGCCTCCAGCGCCGCCGAAAGCGCCCGCATGGCCGAGCTCATCGTCCGCTCCGGGGTGCCGGTGCAGGTGGGCTACCAGCGCCGGTTCGACGCCGCGTTCGCGGCCGTCAAGCAGGCCGTCGACAACGGATCCCTCGGTGCGCTGACCACGGTCCGCAGCACCACGATGGACCCCGCTCCCCCGGCCATGGACTACATCAAGGGCTCCGGCGGCATCTTCCGTGACTGCGCGGTCCACGACTTCGACGTAATCCGCTGGATCACCGGGCAGAACGTCGTCGAGGTCTACGCCACCGGCAGCGTGCAGGGCGATCCGCTGTTCACCGAGTACGGCGACGTCGACACCGCGGCGGTCGTGGCCCGTTTCGACGGCGGCGCGCTGGGTGTTGTGTCCGCGGCGCGCTACAACGGGCGCGGATACGACTGCCGCTTGGAGGTCCACGGCTTCGACGACACCGTCGTGGCCGGCTGGGATCAGGGCGCGCCGGTGCGCAACGTCGACCCGGCCAACACCGGTCCTTCCGGATTCCCCTCCGGCACACCGCACCACTTCTTCATGGACCGGTTCACCGACGCCTTCCGCGCCGAGCTCGGCGCATTCGTGAATGTTGTTCGGGGCGGACCGATTCAGGGCGCCACCGTCGCCGACGCGGTCGAGGTCGCCTGGATCGCCGAGGCCGCCACCGAGTCGCTGCGCCGGGGCGTCCCGGTCAGCATCGAGTCGGTTCGAAAGGAGGCGCAGAAGTGAAGATCGCCGGTGCGCCGATTTCCTGGGGAGTGTGTGAGGTTCCCGGCTGGGGCTACCAGCTCAGCTCCGACCGCGTGCTGACCGAGATGCGTCAGGCCGGGCTGACAGCGACCGAGCTCGGGCCGGAGGGCTTCCTGCCCACCGACACCGGGGAACTCGTGGAGCTGCTCGACGGCTACGGGCTCGCGTGCGTGGGCGGATTCGTGCCGGTGGTGCTCTACCGCGACGACCACGACCCGGCCGAGGATCTCGCCGGTCCGCTGGAGTCGCTGGTCGCCGCCGGCGCCGGCGTCGTGGTGCTGGCCGCGGCCACCGGCCTGGACGGCTACGACGCCCGCCCGACCCTCGACGAGCACCAGTGGGCCACTGTGCTTTCCAACTTGGACCGGCTGGCAGGCATCGTCGCCGAGCGCGGATTGACCGCCGTGCTGCATCCGCACGTCGGCACCATGGTGGAGACCCGCGCCGAGGTGGACCGGGTGCTGTCGGGGTCCCGGATCCCGCTGTGCCTGGACACCGGCCACCTGCTGATCGGCGGGACCGATCCGTTGGCGCTGACCCGGGAAGTGCCCGAGCGGATCAGACACGCCCACCTCAAAGACGTCGACGCCGGTCTGGCCGCCAAGGTGCGCTCCGGCGAGATGACCTACACCCAGGCGGTCGCCGCGGGCATGTACGTCCCGCTGGGCGCCGGCGACGTCGACATCGCGGGGATCGTGAAAGCGTTGGAGGACAGCGGCTTCGACGGGTGGTACGTGATGGAGCAGGACAACATCCTCGATCGTGAGCCCGAGGACGAGGGCCCACTGGCGGACGTGCTCGCCAGCGTCGCCTTCCTGCAGGATGCGGCTGCCGGCGTGTCGTCGTGAGCCTGCGGATCGGAATCCTCGGTGCGTCGCGTATCGCGGCGTCGGCGATCGTCGAGCCCGCCGCCGCACTCGGGCACCGACTGGTCGCCGTCGCGGCACGGGATCCATTGCGCGCGCAGGTGTTCGCCGACAAGTACGGCGTGGAACGGGTGCTGGCCTCCTACCAGGATGTGGTGACCGACCCCGAGGTCGACGTCGTCTACAACCCGCTGGCCAACGCGTTGCACGCGCCGTGGAACCTGGCCGCGGTGGCGGCCGGGAAACCGGTCCTGACGGAGAAACCGTTCGCCCGCGACCGGACCGAAGCGGCGCGGGTCGCCGCCGCGGCCGACGCGGCGGGGGTCACGGTGATGGAGGGATTCCATTACCTGTTCCACCCGATCAACCAGCGTGCACTGGCGCTGGCCGGTGACGGCACGCTCGGTGAGCTGACCCGCGTCGAGGTCCGGATGGGCATGCCCGAACCGCAGCCCGAGGATCCACGCTGGTCACTGGACCTCGCCGGTGGCGCGTTGATGGACCTCGGCTGCTACGGGCTGCACGCCCTGCGCCGGTTCGGTACTCCGTCGGTGGTGTCGGCGACCGCGGTGCAACGCAGTCCGGGCATCGACGAGCGGTTCGACGCGGAACTCGTGTTCCCGTCCGGGGTGACCGGCCTCACGGCGAATTCGATGGTCGAGGACGAGTATTCGTTCACCCTGCGGCTGATCGGCACGCGCGGAGAAGCTTTCGTACACGACTTCGTGAAGCCCCACGGCGACGACAGATTGACCGTGCACACCGAAGAGGGCACCACCGTCGAACACCACGGCACCCGTACGACGTACACCTACCAACTCGAGGCATTCGCCGCCCACGTCCTCGACGGCGCCCCGCTTCCGCTCGACACCGCAGACGCCGTCGCGAACATGGCTCTGATCGACGAGGCCTACCGCGCCGCGGGCATGCAGCCTCGCTGACCCGACGTCAGTCCTGCTGGTCGGCGCCGGCCGTACGCCGCTCGTGCCACCGCAGCCGCAACATCAGCAGTCCGCGGTGCGCGCGCCAGCCCGCCGACATCGGGTCACGCCAAGCCGGCGCATGTGCCCGGGGTTCGCGATCACTGTCCATGACGCCATTGTGCCGCGTCGGCGTGTGGACGGCCCACCGAGACCGGTGCCGACACCATGTCGAGACCGTGAACGCTCGGTGCGGCTGCCGATGACGCCAGGAATAACCGGGCCGCACTGCCGGTTGGCCGCAGTTATGCGTGCTGTCGTCTATGCCCCCGGCGCCCCCGCAAACCTGGACTTCGGCGAGGTTCCCGAGCCCGACCCGGGCCCCGATCAGGTGGTCGTCGACGTGCACGCGTTCGCGTTGAACTTCGGCGAGATCCACTGGATCGAGCACGCCCGCAAGCCCGGTGAGGTGCCCGGCTGGGATGCCGCAGGCGTGGTGGCCCGGGCCGCCGCCGACGGCAGCGGGCCGCCCGTGGGCACCCGCGTCGTGACCTTCGACGCGGCCG